>JALZEA010000078.1 GCA_030862265.1 Actinomycetota bacterium
GCGGGCACCCTCGTCGATCTCGAGCTCACCGCGGCGATCTACACTGAGGACTTCGCTCGCGCGCTGTCCGACGCCGCGACGGCCGCCAAGAAGAAGGTCCCGGTCCACGTGAAACTTGATACCGGCATGCACCGCGTCGGTCTGCTCGCCGACGACGTGCCGGGCGTCATCGAAGAGATCGCCGCCCTGTCCGGCCTCGATCTCGAAGGCGTCTGGAGCCACCTCGCGGTCGCCGACACCCCCGACCATCCCTTCACGCGCAAGCAGCTCGAACTGTTCGACGAACTAACCGGTCGGATCGCGCGTGCCGGGATAGACGTGCGCTTCCGTCACATCGCCAACTCGGCCGCGACGCTCTCGCTACCGGCGAGCCACCTCGATCTCGTTCGTTGCGGAATCGCGACCTACGGCCTGTGGCCGAGCACGCACCTCGCAGGGGCCGCGGATCTGAAGCCGGTCCTATCGCTCCGCTCGCGGATCACCATGAGCAAGGAGGTCCCCGCGGGTGATGCGCTGTCGTACGGACTGAGTTACGAGCTCCGCAAGGCGAGCCGTGTGGTGACGATCCCGACCGGGTATGCCGACGGCTACGACCGCAGGCTCTCGGGCCGTGCGGACGTTCTCATCTCCGGCAAGCGCTACAAGGTCTCGGGGACGGTGTGCATGGATCAGTTCATGGTCGACGTCGGCGACGACGACATCGGTGTCGGCGAGGTCGCCACGTTGATCGGCACCGACGGAATGAACGCCATCACGGCCGAAGAGCTTGCCGGATTAACCGAGACCATCAACTATGAGATCACCGCGCGCATTCCGTCGCGCGTTCCGCGGGTGTTCCTCGATGGCTAAGCGCAAGGGTCTACTCGCTCTCGCGGGAGCCACTGCGGCCACCGCCGCGGCGATCGCCGCGCAGCGCGCTGCCATCAACCGCAGGCGGCGCAACGACCCCGAGGCGTCTACCGAATTCGGCAGTCGGCGCGGCGAGCGCACGCGCACGCTCGATCTGCCCGACGGGGCGCGCATCTTTGTGGAAGAGGTGGGGCCGGACTCCAAACGCGGCGCGATCTTCATCCATGGTTCGGTGCTGCGGACGGACGTATGGCACTACCAGATGGAGGGCCTCGGCGAGCATCGCCTCGTTTTCGCCGACCTGCGCGGGCATGGCCAGTCGACACCCAAGGGATCCGCGGCCTACGAGATCGACACCCTCGCCGACGATCTTCTCGCGGTGATCGACGACGCGGGACTTGAGGAGACCGTGATCGTCGGGCATTCCGTCGGGGGGATGGTCGGGCTGACTCTGTGCAGGAACCGTCCCGATCTGCTCGGCGATCGAGTCAAGGGATTGGTCCTTGTGAACTCCACCTATGGGCCCGTCACCGAGACCCTGATCGGTTCGGGCGTGATCGGACGTATCGAGCGGGTGACTCGCCGGCCCTTCGACGCGCTCGGCAAGCAGCACCAGCGGATCGAACAGCTACGCAAACTCATCAGGCCATCCGACGCGATCTTCTGGGGCGTCGCCTTAGGGGCGTTCGGGCCCAAGGCGTCGCCCGCACACATCGACTTCGCCTACACGATGCTGTCGGAGACCCCGATCGAAGTGATCTTCGACCTCGTGCGTTCGTATCGGGGCTTCGATATGACCGACCATCTCGATGAGATCACCGTCCCCACTCTGGTGATAGGCGGCGACCACGACCGGATCACGTTGCCGAAGGCGTCGCGTTACCTCGCCGAACACCTCCCTAAATCCGACCTTCACGTCTTTCCCGACACGGGTCACATGTCCATGCTCGAGCGTCATGAAGAGTTCAATGAGCTCGTCACGAATTTTCTGGACGATACTTTGGGAGCCACGAGAAAAAGAGGAAGGATCACAACCAAGACATGAGAGACGAACGCATAGAGAAGCTCGCGCAGATCCTGGTCGACTATTCGGTCGGTGTGAAGGAGAAGGACCTCGTTTCGATCCGCGGCGCGTACGTCTCGGAACCGCTGATCCTCGCCATCTACCGCCGTTGTCTGGAGAAGGGCGCGCACCCGATGATCCGCGCGACGATCCCCCAGGCCGAGCCGTTGCTCTACCGTTTCGCGCAGGATCATCAGCTCGACTTCGTGTGGGAGACGGATAAGTGGCTCACGGAGAACGGCGACTGCTTCTTCTCCATCATCTCCGATACGAACACCCGGCAGCTCTCCAAGATCGACCCCTCCAAACAGACACGCGTCGCCACGGCGCGCAAACCGCTCATGGAACGCTTCCTCCAGCGCGCCGCCGACGGCGAGCTGCGTTGGAACGTCACGCTGTTCCCTACGGAGGCGCACGCCCAGGAGGCCGAGATGAGCCTCGCCGAATACGAGGACTTCTATTACGGCGCGTGTCTGGTGGATGCGGCCGATCCGGTGGCGGAGTGGAAGAAGGTCGCCGACCGCCACGCGAAGTTGATCGGCTGGATGCAGGGGCGAAAGGAGGTCCACCTCGAGGGGGAGGGCACCGATCTCACGCTTGGGATCGCGGATCGCATTTTCTTGCCGGCCGACGGCAAGGAGAATTTCCCCGACGGCGAGATCTTCACGGGTCCCGAAGAGAACAAGACGAACGGTCACGTGACATTCACGTATCCCGCGATCTACGGTGGCGTCGCGGTCGAAGGCATCCGGTTGGGGTTCGAGAACGGGCGCGTGGTGGACGCGAGTGCGCAGAAGAACGAGGACTACCTCATCAAGACCCTGGATACCGATGAGGGCGCACGCGTGCTCGGCGAGCTCGGCATCGGCACGAACTACGGGATCGAAGGTTTCACCGGCGAGATCCTGCTCGACGAGAAGATCGGGGGGACGATCCATCTCGCTCTCGGCGCGAGCTACCCGGAGTCCGGTGGCAAGAACGACTCGGCGGTGCACTGGGACATGGTCTGCGACCTACGGCGTGGGGGCCGAATCGTGGTCGACGGCGACACCCTGATGGAGGACGGCAAGCTCCTCGTGTGAACCTCCGCCGTGCACTAGCTATAGGCGGTTTAGTTGTTGCCGCGCTGTCGTTTGCTCCGTCCGTCCAGGCCAAGGAGTTCTCGCTCCCCGACGCGCGTGTCGTGGCACGGGTCCTTCCGAACGGTGCGATCTCGGTCACGGAACGGTTGACCTACTCGTTCAGTGGCGATTTCGAAGGCGCCTACCGGGAGATCCCGATCCGCCCGGGCGAGGCGATAACCGACATCTCGGTGTCGGAGGGGGGCCGCTTCCATTCACCCGGAGCATCCGCCGAGCTCGGCAGCAGCGGCGCGCCGGGGACGTTCGGCGTCGCCGATATAGGGGGCCGGGTCCGCATCGTGTGGCACTACGCCGCAAGCAACGAGACCCGCACGTTCGATGTGGGCTACGTGTTGCGCGGTCTCGCCGTTGCTTACGACGATGTGGTCGACGTCAACCTGCGTGTGTGGGGGGATGAGTGGGACGTAGGACTCGACGCCTTGTCGGCGAAAGTAGTTCTCCCCGGTGCATCTCCCGGGTCGGTACGAGTATGGGGACATCCTCTATCGGTCGAAGGTTTCACCGAACTCCTCGCCTCGGGCAAAGGCGCTCGCCTCACGGCCGCCTACGTGCCGCCTCATACGTGGGTCGAGATGCGCGTTGTTTTCCCGCGTACGACGCTGGCGACGGTCGATGGAACGACACCGCGTCCCGGCAGGGGTTTGGACACGATCCTCGATGAGGAGAACGACGCGCTCGCTGCTGCGGCGCGCGAACGAGCGCGTGCCGACTGGCTCAAGTCGAACCTCCCGTGGCTCATCCCGCTCGGACTAGTGCTCGCAACCGCCCCCGCAGGATTGATCGCGTATCGAACCTGGCGCCGCTACGGGAGCGAACCGCTCGTGCCCCCGGCTCCGGAGCACCTTCCGGAGGCGCCCGGGCCCGAGCCACCTGCGCTCGTAGCCGCTCTGCTCGAACCGAGCGGTACCCGCGTGCGCGCAGATGCGTTCACCGCGACGATGTTCGATCTCATCCGCCGCCGTTACTTCGACGTCATCCCTACGACCACCGAGCGCAAGACGTGGGCCGGCTTGCGCACTCAGACTCTCGACGATCTCGTGATCATGAAGTCGCCATCGAAGACGCCTATGGAACTCCCCGGTTTCGAGCTGACGGTCCACACGGCATTGTCGTTCGCGATGGCCGGAGAGCCGCAGTTCAAGTTGAGCCAGCTGCGCGACAAGATCGCGGAGGATCCGACCAAGTTCAAAGGTTTCCTCGATGAATTCAAGGAGAAGGTCGTTTCGCAAGTCGACGCCCGCGGTTGGTGGATCGGTGGAGGATTGCGTTCGGTTGTCCTCCCCAGCCTCGTGTTGTGGTTCGTGACGGTCGGCGCGATCGTGCTCGCGGCCACCACGGTCGATGCGACGGCGATAGTGCCGTGGGCAGCGATCGGGTGGGCAGTGGTCGCCGGCATCACCGGTCTCAACGCGTTATGGCTGTTGATCTTCATGATCGCGCGCCGCGGTTGGGAACGACGGTCATCGGTAGGCGCTCAGGCCGCGTCCCGTTGGGGCGCGTTCCGGCGATTCCTGACTGATTTCGCCGGCATGAAGGAGGCCGTCCCAGGGTCGATCGAGATCTGGGAGCAATACCTCTGCTACGCGATCGCGTTCGGGGTCGCCGACCGCGTCCTCGCCGCGGCCCAGATCCACGCCCCGGAGGAGCTAGAGCAAACGAGTGGCATCTATTGGATCGGCGACGGCGGCGCGCTCGGATCGGGGCCGAGCGCGTTCGCGATCTCCGACATCTCATCCGCGCTGTCCCCTAGTAGCTCGGGGGGCGGCGGCGGATTCTCCAGCGGCGGCGGTGGTGGTGGTGGCGGAGGAGGCGGGGGCGCGTGGTGAGAGGGGCGCGCCTAGACCCGTCCCCCCTGCTTCTGTAGCTTGTGGGATATGGCTTCCGAACTGCCTCTCGCCCCGCCGCGCCCGGATATCGAGGCCGTCCGCCGCGAGGCGATGGAATGCACGAAGTGCGCCTTGTCGCAAGGCCGGACCAGCGTCGTATGGGCCAAAGGCAACCTCGACGGCGACCTGCTGTTCATAGGCGAGGCGCCCGGCTTCCACGAGGACAAGCAGGGACTTCCCTTCGTGGGGGCCGCGGGGCAACTGCTCGATCGGCTCCTCGACGAGGTCGGCATCTCCAAGGAGAGAGCCGCCGTTGTGAACGTGCTGAAGTGCCGCCCGCCGGGCAACCGCGACCCTTTGCCCGACGAGATCGAGTCGTGTCGGCCATATCTGGAGGCACAACTCGCGCACATGCGTCCGAGTGTCATCGTGACCTTGGGGAACTTCGCCACGAAGTTCATGCTCGAGGAAAACATCGGCATCACTAAAGCGCGCGGGCAACGGTACGAGCGACGCGATGCCGTCGTCATTCCGACGTTCCATCCCGCCGCGGCACTACGAGGCGGGAAGTTCGGGGGCATCAGCACGACCGATGCCATGCGCGCCGACCTCCAGGTTGCCAAGGAAGTTCTGGACTCTCTGGCCCCGCGCGCAGCCGAGCCCGACGAGACCGAACAACTCGGTCTCTTCTAGAGCGGCAGCGTGTGCCCAACTCACTGACGGTCGTCACGCTGTCCGCCGAAGAGACGCGCATCCTCGGTGCTTCGCTCGCGCCGACGTTGCTGCCCGGCGACGTCCTCAGCCTCGCCGGCGATCTAGGCGCGGGCAAGACGACGTTCGCCCAGGGTCTTGGCGGAGGTCTCGGCGTCCAACATCGCATCACCTCGCCGACGTTCACCCTCGTCAATGAATACGACGGTCGTTACCCGGTGATCCATGTCGACGTTTATCGCTTGGATTCGATCCAGGAAGTCCTCGATCTCGGCTTCGAGGAATTGCTCGATCCCGGCGCCATCCTGCTCGTGGAATGGGGCGAGGCGGTACTGCCGCTGCTCCCTCGGCGCTATCTCGAGGTCGATATCCGCCGCTCGCCGGACGTCGAAGCCGACGACCAACGCGTCATCTCCTTCCGGCCGCGCGGCCCGGAGTGGGCGCACAAGCTCGCCGAGATGCGCGTTACCGCGGAGGCCCTGATGGACGCTCTGGCGCCGGAAGGCGCGCCGCCGAACCGGTTCGTCGAGGTTCCCGAACCACGCGACGATAGTGACCCGAGAAGCCAAGCAGGAGACGGATAGGTGCTCGTTCTGGGCGTCGAGACCTCGACCCCGCAAGCCAGCGTCGCGATCGGTTCCGAACAGGGCATCGTCGCGAGCGCGCTCGTCTCGCGGGGGGCGAGCTACAACGAGTTCCTCCTGCCCGCGGTGCGCTTCTGCCTCGACCAGGCGGGTCTCGGCTATCGCAACATCGGTGGCGTGGCGGTGAGCCTGGGGCCCGGTCTCTACAGCGGCATGCGCGTCGGCGTTGCCACCGCTAAAGCCCTCGCGCAGGCCCTCTCGTTGCCGATCGTCGGTCTTGCGAGCCTCGACCTCGTCGCCTACGAGGTGCGCTACTCGCCTAAGACGATCTGCGCGGTCCTCGACGCGCGCCGCAACCAGGTCTTCCACGCGTTCTACCGCTCGAGCCCGGGTGGGATCCAGCGTATGAGCGACTACCGTCTCGAGACCCCGCAACGCCTGGCCATCGGTCTCGAGTCACGTCCGGAAGAAGTGCTGCTCGTCGGCAACGGCGCGCTCGTACACGCGGCCGTTTTCGACGACATCGGACCGGTCGTCGAACTTGGCACGATGCAACACGCGTTCCCAACCGCGACCTCACTCGTCGAACTCGCGCTCCCACGCATGATGCGGGAGGACTTCGATCCCCTGTACGACCTCAAGCCGTTGTACCTGCGTCACTCGGCGCGCCGCATCCAGTGGGAGACGATCCGCGGATCGAGGTCCGCGTGATGGCTATCGAACGACTTCCCCAGCTTCCCGAGTTCCCCGAGATCGAGATCCTCCGCATGCGTCGCCGTCACCTGCGTCGCGTGCTGTCGATCGAAGGGCGCGTCTACCCGCGGCCGTGGAGCGCGTCCTTGTTCCTGTCCGAACTCGCGCAGCGGTCGACACGTACCTACGTCGTGGCGCGCCACGAAGGCGAGGTCGTGGGTTACGCCGGCATGATGTTCACCGGGCTCGAGGCCCACATCACGAACATCGCGGTCGATCCCGCGTATCACGGGCACAAGGTCGGCTCGCGGCTGTTGCTCTCGATCGTCACCGAAGCCATCGCGCGCGGGGCCAGGACTCTGTCGCTCGAAGTGCGCGTCTCGAACCAGGCCGCGCAAGGGATGTATGAGAAGTTCGGCTTCAAGACGGTGAACGTGCGCAAGGGCTACTACATCGAGACGAACGAAGATGCCTACGTGATGGTCATCGAGGACACCCTGGCGACGTCGGTCCGTGTCGCGCTCCAGGACATCCGCGACGAACTCGTAGCTCTCGCCAAGGAACACGGCCACGATGGCTGAGGTCTTCTGGCTGCGCGATCCACTCGACGACATCCCGACCGATCCGGTCGATCCGACATCCACTGTTCCGGCGACCGCGGTCAAAGAGCGCAAGCTCGAGGAGTGGGACGAAGAGACGCTCGTTCTCGGGATCGAGACCTCGTGTGACGAGACGTCGGCTTCGGTAGTCAAAGGCGGCCGCTCGATCCTGTCGAACATCATCGTGTCGCAGACCGAGCTCCACGGTGAATACGGGGGCATCGTTCCCGAGGTCGCGTCGCGCGCACACGTCGAGGCGTTAACGCCGGCGATCGGCGAGGCGCTGCTCGTTGCCGACCTCACCTTCTGGGATCTCGACGCGGTCGCCGCGACCATTGGGCCGGGCTTGATCGGGTCGCTCCTCGTCGGACTCGCCGAGGCGAAGGCGATGGCCGCGGTGCTCGAGGTCCCGTTCGTCGGCGTGAACCACCTTGAGGCTCACATCTACTCGAATCTGCTCGCCGACCAGGGGGCCGAGTTTCCCGCTGTGGTCTTGATCATCTCCGGCGGCCACACGTTGCTCGTGCACGCACGCGGGCACGGGGAGTACGAGGTCATGGGCTCCACGATCGACGATGCCGCGGGCGAAGCGTTCGACAAGGTCGCACGCTTCCTGGGGTTGGACTATCCGGGGGGGCCGGAGATCGATCGTCTGTCCCTGCTCGGCGATCCCGAAGCTGTGAGATTCCCACGAGCGATGATCGACGAGCCGACCTTCGACGTTTCCTATTCGGGCCTCAAGACGTCGGTCATCAATTACGTGCGCAAGGCCGAAGCCAAGGGAGACGAGGTCAGCGTCGAAGATATCGCGGCGTCGTTCCAGGCCGCGGTGGTCGATGTTCAGGTAAAGAAGACGATGGATGCGGCGCTCCACGCCGGCGTCGATCGTGTCTTCCTGTGTGGGGGAGTGGCGGCGAACTCGGGATTGCGCGCAGGATTGGGGTCGGCGGCGGAGGCGGCCGGCGTCAAGCTGTTCGTGCCGCCGATGGAGCTGTGCACCGACAATGCCGCGATGGTCGCCGCGTGCGGCACGGCGCTCGTCCGCCGAGGCAAATACACGTCGCTCGACGCCTCCCCCGAACCGAACCTCGGCCTCGGCTGAGCCGCCGAGTGCTGAGGAGCCCACGAATTTCGTGGTCTGGTCAGCAGTCGACGAATGGGACGATTTGACCGCCCCGCGCCCGCACGGCTATCCTTAGCACTCGAAAGGGCAGAGTGCTAATCAAGTCCTAGACCCAGGAGGAGTCAATGGCGACAGCTACGAAGACCAAGATTCAGCCGCTCGAGGACCGCATCCTCGTGCGCCCCGAGGAGGGCGAAGAGACGACGGTTTCGGGCATCGTGATCCCCGACACCGCCAAGGAGAAGCCCCAGGAGGGCACCGTTCTGGCGGTCGGCCCCGGCCGGCGCAGCGACCAGACCGGCGAGCTCATCAAGGTCGACGTCAAAGAAGGCGACCGGGTGATCTACTCGAAGTACGGCGGCACCGAGGTCAAGGC
>JALZEA010000079.1 GCA_030862265.1 Actinomycetota bacterium
CACTCGGGGTAGGCACACGGGCAGGTTTCTACGAACGAACCGGCGCTCTCAAAGACATGGTCGTGACCCATCTCTTCCAGGTGCTCAGTTTCATCGCCATGGAGCCCCCGGGCTCCCTGGACGCCAAGCCCCTCATCGACGAGAAGGTGAAGGCGATGGAGGCGATGGTTCCATTGACCGCCGCCGACGTCGTGCGCGGACAGTACGACGGCTATCTCGACGCCGAGGGAGTCGCACCCGACTCCGATACAGAGACCTTCGTCGCCGCGCGCTTGTGCATCGACAATCCGCGCTGGTCGGGAGTGCCCTTCTTCCTACGCACGGGCAAGCGCATGGCCGAGAGCCGCTCTTCGGTGACCCTCGCGTTCCGCCGCCCCCGGCACGAGATCTTCGATCGACTGGCGACGGATGCATTCGAGCACGACCATCTGACACTGGAGCTCGGCCCCAACGAGGGGATCACCATGAGCTTTCTCGCCAAGGTCCCCGGCCCTACGATCCAGCTCGGGCCCGCGCATATGGACTTCCGCTACGAAGGATCGTTCGGGTCCGAGCTCATCGAGGCGTACGAGCGACTCATCCACGACGCGCTCATCGGAGACCGCACGTTGTTCACGCGCGGCGACGGGATCGAGCGGACCTGGGAAGTAGTCGACGGCGTGATCTCGAAACCTCCCCCCTTGCATCACTACGCGCCCGGCACGTGGGGGCCCAAGGAAGCCGACGAGTTGATCGCGCCCCGGCGGTGGTATTTTCCGGCCGCCCATCAACCCAGTAACTCACGCCGAAACGATCCGAACGAAGTCGGTGCTGCCCGTGCGCGGCTCCGGCCCTCCAGCCACGACGGCTACGAGATCTCCAGATCGGACGAATCCTGAATCACGAACCGCATCGACGGCGTGCATTATGGCCTCGCCTGCGTCCATCTCCTCGGACAGTTCTGCCACCGTCATCGGGATGACTCCCCACACTAGAGCCAACGAGCGAACGATCTCGCTCGACTGACTCAAGCCAACGATCGGCATTCGCGGCCGGAAAGATGCGACACGCCGAGCGGTCGCGCCACTCCGGGTAGGGCAGAGGATCGCGGCAACGTTGAGCTCCTCCGCCGCATGCACCGTGGCCCGGGCTATCGCCCACGAGACGGGATCATCGGAATCCTCGTGATGTTCGTAGCCGAGGTGAGCGTCACCTTTTCGCTCGGCTGCGCTCGCGATCTCGTCCATGGTCTCTACCGTCGCCACCGGGTACTTACCCACCGCGGTTTCCTCCGACAGCATCAAAGCATCCGTCCCGTCGAGCACTGCGTTCGCGACGTCGTTCACCTCGGCTCTGCTCGGAAGCGGTCCATGCGTCATCGACTCGAGCATCTGGGTTGCCGTGATCACGGGGATACCACTGCGATTGCACGTGCCGATGATCTGTTTCTGCAGGAGAGGTACCTCCTGAAAAGGCATCTGGATGCCGAGGTCTCCTCGAGCGACCATGACGGCATCGGCTGCTCGGACGATCTTGTCGAGGTGTTCGATCGCCGAGCGGGTTTCGATCTTCGCGACCAGCAGCGGGTGTTGGCGTCCGGCATCTCCGCTCGCGGAAAGAGCGCCACGCACCTCTTCGATGTCTTGGACGTCGCGTATGAAGGAGAGACCGATCAGATCGGCGCGACAATGGAGCGCGAGGTCGAGTGCCTCTCGATCGTCTTGACTGAACGAGGGGATCTTGGCCTCGGCGCGCGGGACGTGCATGCCTTTTCGCGACCGAAGAAGTCCTCGACGGACGACTTCGGTGTGGACGTCGCCGTTTTCGACGCCCATGACCTTCAGGATGATGGCGCCGTCGGCGAGGAAGATGTCGTCACCGATCTCAATGAGATCGGCGAGGCGCTCGACCGTTGTACCGACACCCTCGGCATCGCCGAGGCGATCCGAGGAGTACAGGATGAAGCTCTGCCCGGCCTCCAACGCGACCTCATTCCCGGCGATGGAACCGGTGCGCATCTTGGGTCCCGGAAGATCTACCAAGATCGCGATCTCACGACCGAGTCGATCGGATTCCTTCCGGACCGCGTTACTCGCTTCCAGATGTGTTGGAGGGTCGGCATGAGCGAGATTGAGTCTCACGACGTCGACCCCCGCTCCGAGCAACGACTTTAGGACCTCGGGATCTCTCGTCGCGGGGCCCAGCGTCGCTACGATCTTGGTCCTGCGAATCCGCATCGACCTATCATCCAACGATTGACTCCTGCTTGCGTGGTCGAAGCCTCAGGCGGGTAAGTAATAGTCGGAGGTGATGGAATGCAACGTTCCACTGACAGTCGCCGAGGCGCGTGGATCACGGTTGGACTTGTCGTTCTCGCTGCCGTCGTGGTCGCTTTGATCATTGCCTACTCCGGAGGCGGATCCGGCGGTGCCGGAGGCGGTTACTAACTGAAAAGCAACAACGGCAACTCTTTCTTTATCTCCGACCTTGCCCGAGGCGGGTGCCGCAGCGCGCGGCTTCCTCACTCGTGCTCGGATGGCAATTAGCTGATTACGGGCGGAGTGGATAGGAACGAGGTTTACGGATTTCCTCGGGCCAATGTTGTTCGAGCTCGATCCCAAGACCGTCGGCGACGCGGTTGACGTAGTTGAAATAGGACACGACTTGGTTCGCGTCGACGATGCCACGGTCGTCAAGCCCTGCGCGACGGAGTTCCTCGACGTCGCCGTGTTCCATGGCGTGGGGAGCGGTCGTCAGCTTGACGGCGTACCGGCATAGCGCGGCCATGCGCTCCTCGAGCCGCTCAAATCTTCCGGAAGCGACCGCCTCCGCCAGCGAGGCATCACCGGACTCCCGAGTGAGCGCCGCGCCGTGTTGCACCACTCAGTAATGGCAATCGTTGGCGGCGGACACCGCGACCGCCATCGCCTCCCGTTCGGACCGGGTGAGTGGAGATGTCCCGAACATGATCGTTCGGTACAGCAAGAGATGCGCCTGCATCGCCTCGGGATTCAGCGAGTGGCTGGCCAGGACGTTGTCGAGGCCCTCGGCCCCGTCTGCTCGCTTAACCCACATCAACGAGCCATTGCTTCGAGACCGGCGGTGTCCTTGATCTGGATCTGCCCGTAGCCGAGCGTGATGACCTCTTTCTTCTCGAGGTCCTTGAGGACCTTGTTGAGCGATGGTCGCTGAACGCCGAGCATCGCTGCGATCGTCCTCTGCGGGAGTGGAACGCGCCCATCGTGTTGCTCGTCGAGCAGAAGACGCGTCGTCTGCTCTGTCAGTGATCGCCCCAACATCCCCATGAGTCGCTCTTGCCCTCGCGACACGCGGGCCGCCACACTCGACAACCATCGGCGCGCGACCGCCGGGTGTTCGCGCAGAAGCTCCTCGAACGACTCCGATGTGATGAACAGGCACCTCGACGTCTCGAGCGCGCGTCCCGAGTACGGCAGCGGCATCCCCAGGATGTGCTGGATGTCACCATCGACGCTACCCGGGTACAGCATCTGGACGACGATCTTGCGTCGCCCCGCGCCGGCCGCCAGCTCGATCATCCCGGACCGGACGATCCACACACCCTCGGGTCGCTCTCCCGCTCGAAACACGGGCTCGCCTCGGTCGAACTCGAGCGGTTGGAGGTACTTGGCAAGAGCGCTGAGATCGGCCTCGGTGAGCGGCGTCGTCGTCGGATCTCCGACGCAGCGCGCGATCCAGGCCGCCTCGCGGATCGGCGAGTCTTCACGCCACTTCGTCAGTAGGGCTGTCATCCTGTTGTCATCCTAGGGAGCTACTTCGCCCGGTCTGGTCGCAATATCTCTCGCTCTTTTACGACCCATAAAGGTGACCAAGACCGAGCCGACTACGAGCGCGGTCGCGATCCCCACGACCCACGCGCCACGGCCCGCTGCGAAACGTTCGAGGCCCGCGGCCATGCGCTGGACACGCCCCACGATCGGGTCCTGGCCGAGCGTCGCCACCGGCCCCCAGAGCACGCGCCCCCAGTAGTAAGTGAGGTAGATGCCGGCGAGCGTGAGAAGTACTCCACCGATACGGTTCATGCGCGGCACCAGGCCTTTCAAGCGCGCGGAGAGACCTTCGCGGGCGAAAGCCGCGGCGAGGCTCAGAGCCATCACGACTGCGAGCATGCCGAGCGCGTAGCTCCCGACCATCAGCAAGGCGGTCGCGGAGCCGCGACTCGCTAGCGAGGCACCGATCACCGAGAGAAAGATCGGGAGGGTGCAGCCGAGGGACGCGGTCCCGTAAGCAACCCCGAAAGCCAACATGGGACGAGTCCGGTTGTCCTCGGCGGCGCGTACTGGGATGCGCAGAGGAAGCGAGAGGTGGATGCCGGCAAGCGTCACGATCCCGGCCACAACGAGTGCTACTCCGGTCGTCACCCCCGCCCACGGTACTGCGCGAATCACCTGCGAAGCCCCCATCGTGATCGGGATACCGACCACAAGGAATACGCCCATGACACCGACGGCGACTGCTCCTCCGACGCGGAGGGCATCTGCGACCGTCGTCGCTCTGGGTCGATCGTCTTCGGTCCCGATGTAGAAGGAAAGCAACGCTGGCAACAGGGCGAACCCGCACGGATTAACCGTCGCGAGCCCACCGGCGACGAACGCGAGGCCTAGCGGCATGTTACGCGCGCATACCGAGCCGATGGCTCAGCGGAGGCCAAGCTCGGCTGCGGCAAGCGTCACCTCTTCCAGATCGTCGCCCACCACGAGGGACGGAACGGGGTGGTCGGCGCAGAACAGCACCGCGCCATCGACCTCGGCCGTCCAGGTGTCGCCGCGAGCGGCGTGCTCGGCACCTTCGGCGACTGGGAACTCCCTGTCCGTCTGGTAGACGACTACCTTGTGACCCGCCGGATCGACGTAGGAATGCGCGGTCACGTGCACGCCTTGGACGCTCCCGGCCCGGGAGTGACGTAGCCGCAGGTCGCCAAGTCGCCGCGGCAGGTTGGCTGCCGCCGTCGTCTTCAGGGCCGACCCGGACTCGAAATCGGCCACCAGAACCGCGATCTGCTGCGGCTGCTCCTGTGGAACCACTACCGAGTAGACGCCCACGACCATCAGCACTGCGAGGGCGACGGCGGAACCACCGAAGGCAAAGCCTCGCCATCGGCGCCTCGGAACGGGCGTCGCCTCGACCGACATGCGGACGCGCTCGCGTAGCTTCTGCGGCGCCAGGCCACGCGCGGTTTCTGCCAGCGAGCGTCCGCGACGTCCCAGATCGACTTCTGACCAGCAATCTTCGCAGGCGAGGATGTGCTCCTCGAAACCCTTGCGGCGTCGGCGCGACATGTCACCGCTCAGGTACGCCGCCGCGTTTCTCTCAGGATCATGTCGCATGCGCGCTCACCCGATCTTCCAGCAGTCGCGCCAGGCGCTTTCGGCCGCGATGAGCACGTGACAGCACGGTGCCGCGGGGCGCGCCCATGATCTTCGCAACCTCGTTCACAGTGAAGCCGTCGATGTCCATCAGCGTGATCGTTAGACGTTGTTGATCGGGAAGTTCCCACAGCGCTCGATGGACTGCGTCTCGCTGTACGTTTCGCAGCGCTTCGCTTTCGACACTGTCCGCACTCGCCTCCTCTGGGATCTCGCTGAATTCCTCGTAGCGCGTCGACGCTTTTCGCCAATACCCCCTGCCTATGTTCAGACAGATGGTCGCGATCCACGGCTCGACCTTGGTGGGCTTGCGCCCCGAGGTCCAGGCTTCGAACGCCTTGAGATAGGTCTCCTGGACGACATCCTCAACGAGAACCCGGTCCCGGACGATCCGGCGCGCGAGGTTGTAGACGAGGTCGAGCGTTGGGACCGTGGCGTTGAGGAAATCGTCATGCGGCGAGTGACGCATCTTCAGCTCCCCGACCAGATGTCGGTTTCGGGTTGGAACGCGGCCCAGTCGAACCAGAACGAGTCGTGCGCGTCTGCGGCTTCGAGACGTTTGCCCTTGAGAGGACCGTCGACCGCACGGCCCAGCAGGTTCCAGGTAGACGACGTCTGCTCGTCGACGAACTTGTCGTTTTCCACATCGAACTCGAGCAGCCGTTTACCCACGCGTGCAGAGAACGCTGCGGCTGCCCCGACGTCGCGCGACGACGAGATGGTCGCCGCGTCGAGCGCCGACACGGTTCCCTGCTTCCAGAAGACGACGAGGGGTTTGTCCCCGATCGTCGTGTTGACCGCGGTGGCGCCGTCGCTACCAGCGGCGTCCTTGAGCGCGCTATAGGAAAAGGCGATCACCTCGGTCGTGGTCTCCACGCCGAGGACGCGTTCGACCGCGGTCAAACGGTCATCTACCTCTCCGCGAAAGAGAAAGGGCTGACTGTCGATGTCGTCGTAGCCCGGGTAAGGATTCTGTCCGTAGTCACGATCGAAACCGGTGTCGCGCGACAGGACCGCGCCGTTCGGGAACGACGACGTGAACTCCTCCCACGAGACGATCGGGGACGGGACGCGCTCGAGCGTGGTTCCGGTAAGGGGGCCGATCACCGCCTGGCCCAAGGCCTGGGGCCACAGCGAGGTGGTCGCGCGGTCGTACATGACGAGGTTCGAGTGAAGGAGCATCCCGGACGTCCCGAGGCTCGTGGCTTTGCCCTCGTACTCAGGGCGTTCGAAGGCATAGGCGGTATTGCAGAGCGGACAGAACGTGACGCTGATCGGGACCCCACCGACGGTGTCGTTGGCGATCTCATGCCAGGTCATGATCTGCAGCGGATAAGCGCGGGCGTCGCCGTCGATCTCAACCACGATCACCGGTTCACGTTCTTCGAGCCAGTCGGCCTCGGAGATGGCCACGAATTCGGGATCGTCGATCGGGGGGATGCCGTCCGGCGGCGGCCCCCCAGAGATCAGATCGTTGGGATCGACTAGTGGCTCGGGGCCGACGCCTCCCGCCGCTTCGAGGATCCGTTGGCCGGGCTCAACGTCGGAGCGCTCGTCGGTCAGGTCCTGGTCGGAAACGTCTTCCAGTTCAGGCTCGCCCCCGGATCTCGTGACGAGGTATCCCATACCCGCGCCGCCCACCAATAGGAGTACCGCGAGGACGAGGACGATCCCGCGCCACTTGCGAGCGCGAGTGTCGTCGCCTGGCGGCGCGTTCCAGATCTCCTTATCCAGCATCGCGATCGGGAAAGCTGCGCTCGATGTATCCGGTCAGCGTGTCCTCGGACAGTTGTCCTACGACGACGTCGACCACGTTGCCGGACGCGTCGATGAATACCGTCGTCGGCATCCCTTGGGCACCGAACGTCTGGAAGATCTCACCCTGCGGATCGACCGCAAGTCGATACGTCACGCCCGTTTGACGTGCGAGGTTCTCGGCAGGGCCGCGAGCGTCGCTCTGGTTGATCCCGAGGAATCCGATCTCTCCCTCTGTGGCCTGATGCACCTTCTCGAAGTCCGGCATCTCGGCGATGCAGTTCGGACACCACGATGCCCAGAAGTTGACGACCAAAGGCTTGCCTTCGAAATCGGAGAGCTCGAAGCGGTCGCCGTCGAAGTCGGTCATCGTGATGTCGGGCGCGGGTTCACCGAGCGCGACGGAGCCGGATATCTGCACGTCACCCTTGGGTGCACTCGACAGCAATGCTCCCAGCCCGACGATGACGACGACTGCAAGCAGCCCCCAACCAATCCATCGCATATTGATAAGGACGCGGACGGGTCCCATGCGATTGCCTAGTCGCCCAGCTGTGACAACGCATCCTCGATCCCTCGGACAAAGGTCGGGTAGGGATAGATGAGGTCTCGCAGCGCGGGGACCGAGATGCGCTCCTTGATGGCGAGTACGAGCAGACCGATCACCTCTCCTGCTGCGGGACCCATGACGGACGCCCCCACCAGGATGCCGGCGTCACCGTCGGCGACGAGCTTGGCGACGCCATGTTCGGCGCCCGGGCCGTGGATCCAGCCGCGGGCCGACGACGCCGTGTTCGAAGCCCCGACGCGAACATTGATGCCCGCGTTGCGTGCCTGCGCTTCGGTCATACCGACGCTCGCTATCTCAGGGTCGGTAAACGTGACACGCGGTACCGCGGAGTAGTCGGCGAGGGAATGCTGCTGTCCGAGGATGTCCGCGGCGGCGATGCGAGCCTGGTACATCGCGACGTGCGTGAACGCACCCTTGCCGGTGATATCGCCGACGCCCCACAGGCGATCGCCGGCGCGCAGGCTGGTATCGACCTCGAGCATCTTCCCGTCGGGAGCGAGCCCCGCTTTGTCGAGAGCAAGGTCCGGGATGTTCAGGTGACGTCCGGTCGCAACGAGCAAGCGCTCCGCCTCGATCACGCGCCCGTCGCTGAGCTCGACCGCCGTCCCGTCTGCCGACGGTTTGACCGAACTCGCCGATACCTTCGTGTGCACATCGATCCCTTCGGCGCGCAGTACCTCCTCGAGCGCGGCCACGTTCACGGGCTCTTCCAACGGGAGGACGTGGTCGGCCATCTCCACGACCGTGACGTCGGTACCGAAGCGGCTGAACGCTTGTCCGATCTCCAGACCGATCGCTCCTCCTCCGAGCACGATCATCGATGCCGGCTGCGTCTCGGCCTTGACGGCCTCGCGGTTGGTCCAGTACTCGACGGAGGCGAGTCCCGGGATCGGCGGTACGGCGGGGCGTCCGCCCGCCGCGATCACGATCGCGCGCCGTGCGGCGTGCCTCTCGCCGTCGACTTCGATCTCGCGCGGCCCGACGAAACGCGCCTCGCCCCGCAGGAACGTCCCGCCCTTGCCTTCGAGACGATCGACCGCGACCTGGTCGTTCCAGTCGTCGGTTGCCTGCAGCTTTATCCGCTGCGACACGGGTGAATAATCGGGATGCGCGTGGGCGTCACCCGCGACCGCCTGCACCCGCTGCGTCTCGGCGAGGGCATTCGCCGCACGTACCATCATCTTGGTCGGGATGCATCCCCAATAGGGACACTCGCCACCGACGAGCGCTCGCTCGATCCCCAAGACGTCCATTCCTGCTTCCGCCAAGGTCCCGGCGACATGCTCACCGCCGACTCCAAGTCCTACGACGATCGCGTCGTGCTCGCTCATGTATGGCCTCCGGTTCTCGATGGGTCGTTGTCTGGATCGCTGTTGTCTTGGCGATGCACATGACTCCGGCGCGCTCGACGCTCGGCGATGTCCTTGGCTTCTTCGAGGTGTTCGAGGACGATCCGCTCGAAGGCCGGCTTTATCGACAAGCGCGCGATGATGCGACCGAACAGTCCGCCTTTGACGTCGAAGACGCCGTCATAGGTGATGCGCGTGCGGTTGTCGCCGTCGGTGGTGAATGCGATCGATTCCCGTACCTCGGGAAGCGGGCCCTTGATCCACTCGTAGTCGATGCGCGTCGCAGGCTCCAGGTGCAGTTTCTCGACGGTTACGACCTCGCGCCCACGATAGGTGGTTTTGAATTCAACGATGCGGTCGGTAGGGGAAGTCTCTGCGATAACACGTCCGGCCGCGGCGACGACCTCGAAACAGAGCGCTCGCGGCGCGTTCGCCACTACCGATTGGGTTCGCAGTTTGATCGTCATCCCACTGGCCTAACCGACGCCAGCCCCACCCGCTCCCAGAATGTCAGTGAGATGACACCCTTGTGGGTGGTTACCCCGTAAACGTGTTCGGTGCCAGCACGGGCACGGGACAGTTCACCGTAAAGATGGTCCCTTTGGTGTCGGGGGTTCCGGGGAACTCTTCGAGCTCGCCCGCGTCCCGAGCGGCGTGGACCTCGTCTTCGGTCGTGAGCACGCGCGGATCCTTGCCTTTCTTCCACGCATAGGTCATGTGATCCCAGTACGGGCTCCATTCCTCGGCGCCTGCCTGGGAGTCGAACACTGAAGGCTGGAAGCCCATGGGCCCCGGTCCCTTAAGGCCGTTCATGAACACGTTCGTGCGCCCCGTTGCTTCGACGCTCGGGCTCTTCTGTAGCGCCGGCGAGTGCGCTACCTGCATTCCCTGGGCCATCGGTTCCAGCGATGTATCGCAGACGATGTAGCGCACGCGGGGGAAGCACTCGTGCAGTTTGAACCTCACCGTGAGGCTGTTCGTGTCCGGGGCCTCGATGAGTTGGCCCCCGCCGAGATAGTCGCGGAGCTCACCGTCGACCGGCATCTCGCCACCCGACCACTTCACGATCGCCGCATTGACGATGGCCTTGCTGGGACGGACGCGCAGATCGCCTTTGACTTCGGCCGCCTTGACGTCGTCGACCGACGACAGCGATCGAGGCTGGCCTTTCCATTCCACGCGGTTGGCGCGCCATGCCGGGGTGTAGTCGGGGCGTCCCGGTTCACTCGACAGGACGACCGGCTGATCTCCATCGTCGAAGAAGTACGCCTCGCCGCTCAGGCCCTGACGGGCGAGGCCGCCGATCTTGGGGGCCCAGACCAGGCTCTCCTGGCTCGCGAACTCTTGATCGGAGGCATCGGTGCGGATGAAGAACGCGTCTTTCCCATCCACCACGGCGCGATGGAGACGAAAGACGACGAAACCGAAGGGTCCCTCCCACTCGGGTGACGTCAACGCGAAATCGAGGACATCGCCAACGAGCGCGGTGGCATCGCCATCACCGGCCGGGGAAGGGGCTCCGGGGGAGGCGCCCGATGCCGTCTCAGTGGCGGTGTCGGCGGCGCATGCCGCCAGCAGTGAGGGCGCCGCAAGTCCGAGGAGCGAGAACCCGACGCCCTTCTTCGTCCCCTGGATCAGGAACTGCCGTCTGTCGACGACGTTCGTTTTTACTGCGCGCTGAAGTTCGGATTCGCTGCTCGCCATGACTGCCTCCCGTTAGCCGTCCTGGTACTCAAAAGATGGACGCGCGGGTGATCGATCTGATTGCCGGCATGTCCCCCGATCAATGTCAGCGACACGACAATCATGGTCCGCGCGGTGGGGGTGCCGGGGCTCGAGACCCCTCCTCTCATCGCGTTGGAACGTCTAGCCTCAAACTTGTGCGCTACGCGTTTCTGACGGGAGTCACTGCAACCGCTGCGGTCGCGGGTTACGCGGGGTACGTGTTGTACCCGCGCTTCGACCTTCCGGCTGCAACGGGCGCGAGTCTGTTGTTGCTATCTGCGGCGGCGGGCATCGCATCGTTTTTCTCGCCTTGTTCGTTCCCGCTCGCGGTGACGTTACTCGCGCGCGAGACCCATCCCGGGGAGCAGGGTCGCCTGACGCGTCTGACGCTGTGGCTCGGGCTTGGCGCGCTTGTGTTCTTGGCGCTTGCGGGAGTCCTCATCGCTGCGGGAGCCGGTGTGTTCTTCAAAGAAGTCACCTTTACCAGCACGGCCGGAATCACGATCCGCGCCGTCGTCGGTTCGCTACTGGTACTTCTCGGCTTGATCCAGCTAAATGTCCTGCCGGTTTCGCTCCTCGCAGTCGAAGACGCGGCTAAGCCGCTCCTTGCACGTCAAGCGCGACTGCGCCGCGACCAGCCCGCGCTCGCGTTCGGACTTTTCGGGTTCGGCTATCTATTGGCGGGCTTCGGGTGAACGGGGCCGATCCTGGCCGGTCTGGCCACCCACGCGATCACGACCGGAGGGGCGCCATCTGCCCTCGCAGCATTCGTTGTGGCGGGTCTAGTTCTGGTCGCGATGTTCGTCGGACTCTCGTTCGTGGTTGGCCGAGCGCAGGAGCACACGCTGCAGCGGATCCAGGCGAACTCAACGCAGGTCAAACGATGGGGTGGCTGGATCCTCATAGCGGTGGGGACGTGGTTCGTGGTCCTTGCGATCTGGGCCGATTTCTTCGCCGAGGTCTTCCCGGTATGAGGAGGCGCGTAAGCGCGTAGCCTGCCCCGGTGAACCAGCCCGACTATCTGCTCCCAAATCGCACCGCGTGGGCGGCTCGTGCTTCGACCGACCAGCAGGATCTAGGACGCCGGCTGTGGGCTGAGGAGGAACCGTCCTGGGGCATTTGGAACATCGCCGAATCAGAAGCGCAGCTGCTGCCGCAGGTCGGTGGTCGCGACGTTCTCGAACTGGGCTGCGGCACGGGTTACGTCTCGGCGTGGCTCGCGCGTCGCGGAGCGCGCCCGGTCGGGCTCGATCCGACGTGGGAACAGCTCGGCGTCGCTCGCCAACTACAGTCGGAATTCGCCCTCCACTTCCCACTCGTGTGTGCGCCCGCGGAAGCCGCACCGCTGGCCAACGAATCCTTCGACTTGGCGATCTCGGAATACGGGGCGAGCATCTGGAGCGATCCGCATCTATGGATTCCGGAGGCGGCGCGCGTGTTGCGCCCCGGCGGAGATTTGATCTTCCTCGTGAACGGCACACTTCTGATGCTTTGTGTGCCCGACTATGAAGGAAGTCCCGCCGGAGATCGCCTGCGGCGAGACTACTTCGGGATGTGTCGGTTCGAGTGGCCGGATTCCGACGAAGTCGACTTCCATTTGGGCTATGGAGATTGGATTCGACTGCTGCGACGCAACGGCTTCGAGATCGACGACCTGGTTGAGTTAAGACCCCCAGCAGACGCGACCGCACGCTTTGACTTCGTCACCGCCGAATGGGCCCGTCGATGGCCGTCCGAAGAGGTCTGGAAGGTGCACAAAAGATGAAACGCCGTCAGGGAGACCGACGATCGCAGGGCCTTATGAAGGCGTTGTGCTCTGTAGCAGATCGTCGTCGGTGAGTCTGGCAACCTCGAAGGCGTCGTCGAGCGACATGAGAAACGTCCCCGGATGATCGGCGGTCCATTTCTCGCCTGCAACTTTGTCAGCGAAGAAATGGACGTAGTGGCAGAAGCTGCCGATCACGTCGGCATCGAATGGACGGTTTGGCTCCAGGAATGACACCACGACGTGTTCCGGCTCCACGGATTTCACTCTCGACGATGACACCCGTAACGAGATCCGCTCGCCCGTGACGGGACAGAGAGAGCGCACGTCGAGCGTCGCTCCAAGCCGGCGCGGGAGGAACAATGTGTCCCACGCACACCATGCCCACAGTGTTCGGCCGTCCAAGATGATCTCGTGGGGCGGCATCTCTGCGATCGTCAGACCCCAGAAACCGATCACCGATCCGTTGTCGTCTCGGTATACGCCCGGCCAGTTCGCGATCCGACTCCCGACCTCTTTGAGACCTAAAGAGGTGGAGGTAGCGATGTCCGAATCCGTAACCGGATCTCCTTCGCGAAGAAGCCTGTAAAGCGTCCGGATGATGCGCTGGTCGGTTCCGTCGATCTCCGGGCGAGCTCGATTGATGGCAGCGGCGATCGATTCGACGTTCGGTTCCGCGGTCACTCCGTCCTCCTCCATGATACGGTTTAACGAATTATACGCGCAAACGGATAGGAGGTCCGATGCCCCTCGGACGCCCCTCGATCATCGAGTCCCCACCGGCATCGCTCACCGACACCGAACTCACGGCTCGCTTGTTTCGCACCCTCGGCGACGGGACCCGGCTTCGGATCGTCGAGCTTCTCGCGGCCGACGGTGAATTGCATCAGATGGAGATCGTCCGTCGCCTCGGGGCAACCCAGGCACGGGTTTCTGAACACATGGCGTGCCTCACCTGGTGCGGGTTCGTGAGCGCGCGTATAGAGGGGCGAAGGACTCTGTATCGAGTAGATGACCCCGACGTCCTTGCCCTCGTGCGCCTCGCCAAGAACTTCCTTGAACGCAATGAAGCACAGATCGGAAGCTGCCGTGTCATCGACGCGGGGGTATGAAGGGCACAGCAGACGTCGACCGATAAAGGGGAGGTAGCCCGCGATGCCAAAAGAGATCGAGTTCGACGAGGTGAGAGATCTCATCGAACGGGGCGCTCAGCTCGTGGAAGTCCTTCCTCAGAAGGAATTCGAGGAAGAACACCTGCCGGGCGCGATCAACATCCCGCTCAAGACCCTGACCCCAGATGTCGCCGGTCAGCTCGATCGAGCGAAACCCGTCGTTGTCTACTGCTGGGACGACGCCTGAGACATGAGTCCGCGAGCTGCGTGGCAGCTCGAAGCCCTGGGTTTCTCTGACGTCTCCGACTACGTTGACGGAAAGCTCGATTGGATAAGCCGTCGCGGCGCAACGGAAGGAAAGGGACCCCACTACGCGGTCGCGGGGGAGGCCGCCGACCGTGATGCGGTACTGAATTGCCATCTAGGCGATCGCTTAGGCGATACGGCTCAAGCACTGGATTCGATCGAGCACGACTACTGCGTAGTGGTCAACGACGCCGACATCGTCCTCGGCCGGATGCGAAAGAAAAATGTTCAGGGGCCTCCGGACACACCCATCGAGCAGATCATGGAGCCCGGCCCGACAACCGTCCGCGCGACCGAATCGGCGAGCGCCCTGCTCGAACGGATGCTCAAGCGGAAGGTACCGGCGGTGCTCGTTACGACGAACAAGGGACAACTCGTCGGCGTCGCGACGCAGGACGCGCTTCACAGCTTGGTGCATCGGCATTCCTGATCCTCGTTTCACGCGCCCGTCTTAATTGACAATCGTTTTCAATAAGGATAGGAAGCCGAGCATGGTTTCCTCCGCCGCGTGGGCCCCCTCGCTGCTCGCCGTCGCGGGCATCAGTGCGGTGTCTCTCGTGGGGGCCTTCGGACTCGTCATCAAGCGCGACTGGTTGGGCAAAGGCCTCTTCCTGATCGTCGCGTTCGCCGCGGGCGCGCTTCTGGGAGACGCCTTCTTCCATCTGGTGCCGGAGATCGCCGAGTCTGATCGAGGCTTCGACGCAACCGCGTCGACCGCGCTACTCGCCGGGATCCTCACGCTCTTCGCGCTCGAAAAGGTCCTGCACTGGCACCACGCGCATTTCCCACACGAGGAGGTGTTGCATCCCGTCGCGGTCACGAACCTCGTCGGCGATGGGCTCCACAACTTCGTCGACGGAGCGATCGTCGCCGCCGCGTTCGCGGCATCGACCGAACTCGGGATCGCGACCGCGATCGCGGTCGCGTTGCACGAGATCCCTCAGGAATTCGGTGACTTCGGGATTCTGATGCACGCGGGGCTTTCCGCGCGCCGCGCGCTCGCCCTCAACCTCGCCAGCGCGACCGCGGCCGTGCTGGGCGCTCTGACCGTTCTCGCTCTGATCCCGATCGAGGTCATCGAGAGGATGCTCGTCCCCTTCTCGGCGGGTGCGTTCGTCTACATCGCGAGCACGGATCTGCTGCCCGATCTTCACAAGGAACCCGAAGCCGGTCGTTCCCTCGTACAACTCGCCGCGCTGGTCGGTGGGATCGCGGTCATGGCGGCGCTACTCGTGCTTGAGTGATGACGCGCGCGGCGACCTCCAGGACGACGCGCCAGCGCTCCGCGATCCGTGGGGTTCTCCAAGAGCCCTCGCCCTTCCGGACCGCTCAGGAGGTGCACGCCCTTCTCACCGAACGCGGGGTCCCCGTTGGACTGACGACCGTGTATCGCACGCTACAGACCTTCGAGGCCGAAGGTGAGGTCGACGTCGTCGCCAACGACCAAGGCGAAGCGATGTATCGCTGGTGCGAAGTGGAGGACCATCACCATCACATCGTGTGCCGATCGTGCGGGATCGCAGCCGAGCTCCGCAGCCGCGCGATCGAAAGATGGGTCGAACAGTCCGCCGCGGCGCACGGGTTCTCGGAGGTAACGCACACGGCCGAGATGTTCGGTCTCTGTCGCAACTGCAGCTAGCCGACCTATACGAGGCTGGAATACTCGCAGGGTGGTTCACTCGCACGGGACACCTGATGCCGTAAAGGTTCCGGCCTCCACGCAGCGACTCCTCATCGCGGCACTCGTTCCGTTCCTGGTCGCTACCGCCATCGGACTGGTTCTGTTGTGGCCGAGCGGAGAAGGACCGGACCTGCAACCAAGCGCCCCGCTCGAGGAGTTCAAGGCCACGGTGGCCGACGTCTCCCCGCGCGCATGTCCCGACATCCCCGGTCAGGAGAACTTCAGATGCTTCGCTGTGACGGTTCGTCTCGACGAAGGTGAGGACGCGGGCGACACATTCACCCTTGACTACAGCGCCGGCCCTCGTACGCGCGCGATAGCAGAGGGGGACGAGGTGATCGTCGGGACCGCCGGAGAGTCACCGCCGCCGATGACACCGGGTTCACCCTCTCCATCGCAGTACTTCTTGGTCGACTTCGATCGTCGCGTGCCGCTGATCGCCCTGGCTCTTGTGTTCTCGATCGTCGTCATCGCCCTCAGTCGCTGGCGTGGTTTCGCCGCGCTCGCGGGGCTCGTCGTGTCCCTCTTGGTGCTCGTGCGATTCGTCCTTCCGGCGATTCTCGACGGCGGCGACCCTTTGCTCGTGGCCCTCGTCGGGGGCGCGACGATCATGTTCCTCGCCCTTTATCTCGCCCATGGACTCAACGCCGCGACGACAACCGCGGTCCTCGGCACGCTCGGCAGCCTTCTACTGACGTGCCTGCTCGCGCTGTTCTTCGTGAACTATGCGATCTTCACCGGTGCAGGTTCGGAGGAAGCCGCGTTCCTGCAGATCAACCAGCAACAGGTGAACCTGCAAGGTTTGTTATTGGCGAGCATCGTCATCGGGACCTTGGGTGTCCTCGACGACGTCACCGTCACGCAGGCGTCCGCGGTCTGGGAACTGCAACGCGCCAACCCCGAGTACGGCATCCGGAATCTGTACCGCGCGGGCATTCGGATCGGTCGCGATCACATCGCCTCGACGGTCAACACGCTCGTTCTCGCGTACGCGGGAGCGTCCCTACCGCTGCTGATCATTTTCTCGGTGTCCAACCGCGAGCTCGGCGCGATCGTGAACACCGAGACCGTCGCTGAAGAGATCGTGCGCACCCTCGTAGGGAGTATCGGGCTCGTCGCTTCGGTGCCGATCACGACTGCGCTCGCCGCGCTGGTCGTCACGAGCGGACGCCGCGCCGCGGAAAAGTAGGGCGCTTTTGCTACTCCAGTGCCAGGACGCCCAACCATTCCTTCAGGGCTAGGACCCGCTCTACGGCTCGATCGAGGCGCGCCCTCGTGATCGCTCCGGAACGGACCGCGCCGAGGATCGCCGCAACACACGCGCGCGCGGCATCGACGTTGCCGGTGATCAGGGCGATGTCCACGCCGGCCTTGATCGTTGCGGGGCAGGCCTTGGCCGTCTGACCGCCGAACCACCATGCGATCGGTTCGAGGGCGTCAGTGATCGCGACGCCGTCGAACGCGAATCCCTCCCGCAGCCTCTCGGTGGCGATCTTGAAGTTGAGTGATGCCGGCCTCGGCCCCCCATCGCGCGTGTAGATGCCGTGCGACAACATGACGAGCTTCGCTCCGCCCTCGATGGCACGTTCGAACGGAACCGCGTCGATGTTGCGTAGCCGCCAGCGCGACCGTCGGACGTACGCCTTACCGAAGTCGGAATTGACGGTCGCCCCCCCGAGGCCCGGGAAGTGCTTCAAGGTCGCGGCGACGCGGCGGCTCTGCAGCCCGCGCGCGAACGCTCTAACGAGACGGGCCGCCGGGTCCGGTTCCGCTCCGAAGCTGCGCTCGCGCATGATGTGCTCGGGCGGGAGGTCGAGATCTGCGACCGGCGCGAGATCTATGTTGACCCCGACCGACCGCAGAGCGCGCGCCGTCGCCCGGCCCTGATCGAACGCGACGGTCGCCTTGCCGATGGTTCGCATCTCGGGGGCCGAGTGACGCGGAGGCATGTCGGGGAACCGTTTGACCACCCCGCCTTCCTGGTCGACCGAGATGAGCGCGCCGATCCCGAGCGAGTTGCCGTTCCGCGCGGCGCGCTGGATCTGTGCCGTCAAACGCGCGAGCTGCGTTCTATTTGCGTAGTTGTCGCGGAAGAGGATCACGGCCCCGAGATGCAGTCGTTTCATCACGGTCCGCTGGCGCTTCGAAAGGGAGGTCCCATCGACCGAGAACATCACGAGCTGGCCGATCTTCTCGGCCCGGGTCAATCCGGTGGACCGGTCGGGACCCGCCATCGACGGTAGCGGAGCCAAGGACAACGTGAGCAGCGCTACGACCCCGCCGGCCAGCCCGCGTCTCACGCCCACCGCAAGGATGCTAGGTCAGGCGGGCGGCCATTCGCTAGGTTGGGGGCTTGCGCAGACGCGTAACTGTCGGAGGGCCGGCTGCCCCTAGGCCTAGGCGCGGACGACGCGCATGATCGCGGAGTTCGTGAGGAAGTACAGCCACCCTCCCGGCCCCCGCGCGACGTCGAGGATGCCGTCGCTTCCGTCGTAAACGATGCGATCCTCTCGCACGTCGTTGTTCGCGTCGTTCAACACGAAACGGTGTAATCGACCCGTCGCGTAATCGCCCATCAGCAGACCGCGCAGGCGCTTGAGCTTTCCCGTGTACCAGGTCATGTCGGTCGGGACGATGATGTCGGAGTAGCGCCGTATCGGCGGTGTCGCGTCGAGACCGACACCGGCGGTCCCGCACTGGTAGTTCGGGCCCCAGCCGTAGTTGCGGCCTTTGACGATGTAGTTGACTTCGTCGTCGCACTGAGGTCCGTTCTCGGATTCGTAGATCTTCGTCGTTCCCGGTTTATGAGCGAGCCCGAACGGGTTGCGATGCCCGTAGCTCCACACGGCGTTCTGGGGGCCGAAGGGATTGTCGTTCGGGACGGAACCATTCGGGTTGTAGCGCAAGATCTTGCCGAGTCTTGAGTCGCGGTCCTGCGCTTCGGCGGGGTCGGCCGCCTCTCCCGTTGATACGAATAGTTTCCCGCCGGCAAACTCGAGTTGTCCGCCGTTGTGGTTGGTCGCGCCTCTCGTTCCTAGTCCCGTAACGATGTGATTGGGTCGGGTGCATCGATTCTTTCTTACGACGAAGCTCGTCACCCGGTTCTCAAGGGGTGACGAATTTGTGTAGTAGACGAACAACTTGTGGTTGTCCTTGAACTTCGGGTGGAGCGTGATCCCGAGTGCGCCCCGCTCGCCGTCCGGCGAGACATCGAGGTTCACGCAGGCTCGACCCAGCAATCGTTTGCCCCTCATCACGCGTACCTTGCCGGTGTTCTTCTCCGTGAAGAAGATTTTCTTCGTACCCCGCACCCACGCCATGTCGACGGGGAACGCCAGGCCCGACTTGTAGGTCTCGACGCGCGTCCCCTGTGGGAGCGCGGTCGCGCTCGGGGTTAAGGGAAGCAAGACGAGTGCAACGAGCAGCGCGAGCCTGCGCATGGGCCTCATAGATACCACCCGGGAATAGTGGTGACGGCCACTTCGTATGATGCTTGTGGAGGTGTGCCCGAGCGGCCGAAGGGAGCGCACTGCTAATGCGTTAAGGGGTGTAAACCCCTTCCGGGGTTCAAATCCCCGCGCCTCCGCTCACGGGTTCGACAGGCGGGCTATTGGGTATCTCGTGATGAACCATGCCTGTGCGCATCGCGCTTCTGTCTGACGCGGGCTGGAGGCGTTGAGCTCCGCTTCGGATGGCGGAGCCTTTAACCCCGACGGCCCGGTAGCGGCCGAGATCGCTGTCCTCTGGTGGGTCATGCTCGCCTTGAGCGTGGCGGTGTTCGCGGTATTCACCGTGGCGTTGGTCGCCGCCCTCGTCCGCAGACGGCGAGAGGGCGACGCCGCGGCGGCCGACCCGCGGGTCCTGCGACGCTGGGTCGTCGGCGGAGGTGTCGTGATGCCGACGGTCGTCCTGATCGTCGTCCTCGTCTTCACGATCGCGGCGATGCGCTCGACGCCTGCCGCCGCGCCCCCCGGTGCGCTGCGCATCGAGATCGTGGGGCACCAGTGGCGGTATGAGATCCACTATCCCGAGCAAGACATCACGACGACGAATGAGCTCCACATCCCCGTCGGTCGCCCGGTCGAGTTCCGGCTGACTTCGGCCGACGTCATCCATAGCTTCTGGGTCCCGCGGCTCGCCGGCAAGATGGACCTGCTGCCCGACAAGACGAATGTCCTCGTTCTGCAGGCCGACGAGCCCGGCGAGCACCGGACCGTGTGCGCCGAGTTCTGCGGGCTGCGTCACGCCGACATGAGACTGCTGGTGGTGGCCGAGTCCGAGGACGACTTTGCCGCGTGGGTTGCGGCGAACGAGGACGCCGCGGCGCCGTGACCGAGGACAACGACCGCACCGTCGACGCCGGCATACCCACCACCGCCGACACACCCACGGCCGCACAGACCCCGACCGACGAGGATCTCAACCGCCTGTGGGCGGACCCGCCCGGGCTCGGGGGACAACTCCGTGCGGTCCAGAACGATGCCATCGGCAAGCGGCTGCTGCTCACCGGGTTCTTCTTCCTGCTGCTCGGCGGCAGCTTCGACTCGGTCCTGATCCGCTTGCAGCTCGCGCTGCCGGAGAACGATCTGATCAGCGCGCAACTCTTCAACGAGCTGTTCACGAATCACGGGTCGGTGACGATGTTTCTCGTCATCATCCCGATCTTCGAGGGCTTCGCGATCCTGTTGCTGCCCCTGCTGCTCGGGACGCGCGAGATGCCGTTTCCCCGCCTCGGCGCGTTCGCGTACTGGACGTTCCTGCTAGGCGGGCTGCTGTATTACTCGAGCACGCTGTTCGGGCTGGTTCCGAACGCAGGCTGGTTCGCGTACACGCCCTTGAGCGGCCCCGATTTCTCGCCGGGGCTCGCGCTTGATTTCTGGGTGCTCGGGCTCGGGGTCGCAGAGGTCGGGGCGATCGCCGCCGCGATGGAGATCATCATCGGGATCCTCAAGATGCGAGCTCCGGGGATGACCCTCGGACGCATGCCGCTGTTCGTGTGGGCGATGCTCGTGACGTCGTTCATGATCCTGTTCGCGTTCACACCGTTGATCGTCGGCAGTCTCTTGCTCGAGCTCGACCGCGGGTTCGGGACGCAGTTCTTCGACCCGCAGCAAGGCGGTAGCTCACTGCTGTGGCAACACATCTTCTGGATCTTCGGTCACCCCGAGGTCTACATCCAGTTCCTGCCGGCGACGGGGATCGTCTCGATGGTGCTGCCCGCCCTCGTTCGACGACGGATCGTCGGCTACACCTGGATCGTCGGCTCGTTCGTCGCCATCGGGTTTCTGTCCTTCGGGCTGTGGGCGCACCACATGTTCGCGGTGGGGCTGCCACCACTGGTTCTTGCTTTCTTCGCGGCCGCGAGCATGGTCATCGGGATCCCTGCCGGCGTGCAGATCTTCGCCTGGCTCGCGACGATCTGGGCCGGACGACCGCGCTTCGAGACGCCGTTCCTGTTCGTGATCGGCTTCCTCGTGATTTTCGTCATCGGTGGGATCACCGGCGTCATGGTCGCCGCGGTCCCATTCGACCTACAAGCGCACGACTCATATTTCATCGTCGGGCACCTGCACTACGTTCTCATCGGCGGGGTCGCGTTCCCGATCTTCGCCGGCTTCTATTACTGGTATCCGAAGTTCACCGGACGACTACTGAACGAACGGCTGGGGAAGTGGAACTTCTGGCTGCTGTTTGTCGGCGTCAACGTGACGTTCTTCCCGATGCACATCGTCGGCCTGCTGGGGATGCCGCGACGGATCTACACCTACGCCGCCGGGCAGGGGTGGGACATCTACAACCTCATCTCGACCATCGGCGTGTTCATCATCATCCCGGGGATCGCGGTCTTTGTGGCGAACCTCGTCCACACGCATTTCCGCGGACGTCGGGCCGGGAACAACCCATGGCGCGCGGACACGCTGGAGTGGGCGGTGTCCTCACCGCCCGCGGAGCACGGATGGTCGGTGCTCCCGATCGTGCGGAGCCGCCATCCCCTGTGGGACCAGGACGATCTCCATAGCGGTGATCACAAAACCCAGCGGCTGGTGCACGGCATCAGCGAGTGGCCTTTGCGCTGGCGCGCCGCCCTCATCGTCGGCACCGGCGATGCGCGCCCCGAGGAGGTATTCCGTGTCGCCGGACCATCGCTGTGGCCACTCGTCGCCGGGGTCGGCGTCGTGATCATCTTCGCGGCCGAACTCTTGAAGCTCCGGTGGGGCGCGTTCGTCGGCGCGGCCATCGTGATATTCGGCGCGATCGGCTGGAACTGGCCGCAGGACGCGCCGATGGAGGAAGAGGAAGAGGAGGCGTTCGAGGCCGAGCACGGTGTCCCGGTGCATGCCGGCGGGAGCGTTGTCGTCGCGCGCTGGGGGATGGGACTCGGGATCCTCTTCATCGCGATCGCGTTCTCGGCGTTCCTGCTCAGCTATTTCTACCTGCGCATCGACGCCGCGTCGTGGCCACCGTCCGGCATCGCGGCCCCAGGTCTCGCTGCGGCCGCCGCCGCCGCGTTCCTGATCGTTACCGGCGGCGTCGCGATGCGCTCGGCGCTCACCAGAATCAAGACCGGTAACGTGCGCGGCTTCCAAACCGCGGCCGCAGCCGCGCTCGTCGCCGCGGTAGCCGGGGCATTCGTGCAGATGCGCGACCTGGCGGGCTCCGGAGTCGGGTGGACCGATCACGCCTACGGCTCGATCCTCTACACGATCGCGGGTTTCTGCCTGACGGTGTTCTTCGCCGCGGCGATCATGGGCGCGCTGTCGCTGTTCTGGTCGGCGCGGGGCTACTTCTCCGCGCGGCGCCACACGACGCCCGCGAACATCGCCCGGTTCTGGACCGCCATGGCCGCCGTCTGGGTGATCGGCTTCGGCACCCTCTACCTCGCACCGCAGCTGACGTGAAGACCGACACCGAGTCCTCGTCGCGCATGATCTGGGTGCTGTTCCTCGCCGGCCCCGTGATTTGGTTCGTCCACTTCATGGCGGTCTACGTGCTGGCCGAAGCGGTGTGCGCCGCGGGCGACGGCGGCCCGCGGCTGCTCGGGCTCTCGCTCCTGGCTCTCGTCACTCTCGTCGCGACGGTGCTCGCGGTCGGTGCCGCGCTGGTATTCGCGGTGCGCGCCTATCGGGTCTGGCGTGGGCGAACGGACGGATCGTCGGATTGGTTGGCGGGAGACGAGCGCAATGGCGGGCTAGCGCTCGCGGGATGGCTCCTGGGGTCGGTGTTCGTCGTTGCGATCCTCTTCGTCGGTCTCCCCGCGGCATTCCTCGATCCATGCTGACCGGGATGGTGGCCCATCAGGCCGGAGTATCGGCGGCGCACGACCTGTGGACGCGCTGGAATGCCGACCCGCTCATCTTCCTGGGTCTCGTGCTCGCGGCGTGGGCGTATCACCGCGGCACGCGCCGCCGTCGGCAACGGAACGGCTCGTGGCGATCACGATGCTTCTACGGCGCGCTCGTCGCGGTTGGTATCGCGGTCCTGTCGCCGCTCGACGCGCTCGCGCACGAGCTCGCCTCGGCGCACATGGTCCAGCACGTTCTGCTCATGGTTATCGCCGCCCCGTTGGTCGCGGTGAGCGCGCCGGTCGCGACGATGCTGGCGGGGGCACCACCGGCGGTAGCCAGAGCCATCGGTCGAACCCGCCGCCGGCTGCGTTTCGCCGCGGGCGCGTTCGAGGCACTGCGACGTCCCGCGGTCGCATGGCTACTGGCCACCGGCACGCTCTGGTTCTGGCACGCCTCCGGGTCCTACGACGCCGCGGTCGAGCACGACGCGATCCACGCGCTCGAGCACGCGAGCTTGATCGTCACCGGCGTGCTCTTCTGGTCGGCGATCGTGCACGTGCGGCGCGCGCCGCCAACCTCCTATGGATACGGCGCGTTGTTGGTGTTCACGATGGCGCTCCAGAGCGTGTTCCTGGCCGCGTTGCTCACGTTCGCCACGACCCCGTGGTACGGCGTGTATCGCACCACCACGAGCGCGTGGGGCATCGACCCGCTGGTCGACCAGCAACTGGCGGGAGCGATCATGTGGGTCCCCGCGGGATTCGTTTACGTCGGCGTCGGAGTCTCGTTGGTCGCGCGTTGGATCCGCGCGCCGGGGTCCTCGATGGATCTCCTCGACGACGACTGGGGCTTCGGCGCGGATCGCGGCTCGTCATCCGCCGGTCACGCTCGCCGCGATGAGGATCGCGGCGCCGATCGCGTAGACCACGAGCATGAGATAGCTCTCCACTCCGGCGCGCCGTAACCCGGCCACCTCACGTCGGATCAGGCCGACGACTAGCAGCGAGGTGAGCGCGAGCGACACCCCGATGAGCGTGAACTCCGGGTCCCCGAGCAAGTCGAAAACCGAACCGTCGGTGTAGAAGACATCCGCCAGCGACAGCAACGCGACGTCGAGCGCGCTGCTCCCGACGATGTCGCCGACCGCGAGCTCCACCGCGCCGGCGCGCGCGGCCGATAGCGCGGTGACGAGTTCCGGTAACGAGGTCGCGACTCCGGCGAGCAGCGCTCCGGCGGCGGTCTGGCCGATCCCGATACCCGACCCGATCGTCTCGGTCGTCTTCTCCAGTGCTATGCCGGTTGCGGTTAGCACCAGGGCGAACGCGCCGAAGCGTAGCCACAAGGCCGCGAGCGAATCGCTCACGTTTTCTGCCTCGGTGTCGACATCGGGATCGGAAGCGGGCTGCGGCTCCCGGCCGATCCGACGGATCGCCATGAGCGCGCCGAGGTAGACGACGAGGAGAAGGACTGCCCCCGCGCCTATCCCGCCGACCGCGGGGTCGCCCGCGGCCACCACAAGCGGCACCGCGAGGACCGACAGCATGAGCGCGCACTGCCCCAGGCTGGAGAGCAAGCGCACGCGTCCGTATAACCGCCGCCGTCGAAAGGTGATGTCCATGACCGCGATGAGTACGAGTTGCGCGGTGGCGCTTCCGAGCAGACCTCCGATCGCGATCCTCGGGCTGCCGCTCAGCACCGCGGTCGGGGTCAGCGCGACCTCCGGCAGGTCGGTCGCGAGAGATAGGAACACGACGCCGAAGAACGCGCCGCCCATCCCCGTCGCGTTCGCCAGCCCGTCCGCCGTCCGAGCCATGCGTGGCCCGACGAGGAGGATGGCGCCGGCGGCCGCGGCGAACACTGCGAGGGCGGTCGGCATCAACCGTTAGCATTACCCGCTAGGCGTGCGCCCGTAGCTCAGTGGATTAGAGCGTCCGGCTACGGACCGGAAGGTCGGGGGTTCGAATCCCTCCGGGCGTACTCTTTTTTGGGCTCGCTTCCCCTTATCGTTGGGCGGTGATCCAACCCCTCTCCAAGCTATCCGAGACCCGGCGCAAGCAGATCCTTGGCTACGTCGAGTCCCACCTGGCAGCCGACGAAGCCATCGTCCATTGGGGCCGGGTGCGTCACCCCGAGCGCAAGAGCCAAGGTTTCCTCTTCCTCACCTCGCAGCGCTGCATCATCCGTTGGCGCGACGAGGACGAGGTGCGCGCTTATGCCTGGAGCGAGATAACCGCTTGGGGCGTTAACAAGGATGCGATCCGAGGCCCCATCCTCAGTATCGAGACGGCGAACGATGAAGAGAGCACACAGCTTCAGATCGGCACCAGGTCCCTAGCGTTGAACGCCGGGCACGTCGTGCGCGCCTTCGCACGCCTCGCCCCCCAAGAAGCCTTGAACGTGAAGGGTGCCGACCACTACCGCATCGATCCCGAAGCCGATCTCGTCGTCCTGAAGGAAAAGCTGAGTCCGTCGGCGCTCGCGCGCCGGATCGCCATCGGCGTCGTCGGCGTCGCAGTCCTGCTCCTCGCACTGGCGATCATCCCGCTACCGGGGCCGTGGTCTTTCGTCCTCGTGATCGCAGCCTTCGCGCTTCTCGCCCGCGAGTTCGACTGGGCCGAGGACACGCTCGACTGGATCAAGGACAAGTACGAGAAGGCGAAACAGAAGGTCCGTTCGTCACGCTCGACATAAGCAGCCTCACGTGAGCGACGACATCTCTTTCATGCGGCTCGCGCTCGCGGAGGCAGAGGCCGCCTTAGACCATGACGACGTTCCCATCGGTGCGGTCATCGTGCGTGGCGACGAGATTCTCGCCCGCGCCCGCAACGAACGGGAGTTACGCGGCGATCCCACGGCTCACGCCGAGATCCTCGCTTTACGGGCCGCCGGCGAGAAGGTCGGGTCGTGGCGGCTCGACAGTACGACGATGTTCGTGACCCTCGAACCGTGCCCCATGTGTGCCGGGGCCCTCGTGCTCGCGCGCGTGCGTCGCCTCGTCTACGGGCCGCAGGACTCACGCGCGGGCGCGGCTTACTCGCTCTACAACATCGTTCAGGACCCACGTCTCAATCACCAGGTCGAGCTCACGACCGGCGTGCTCGAAGAGGAATGCGCAGGGCTGCTACAGACGTTCTTTCAAGGGAAGCGGCAACCTCCGAGCCTTTAGGCTGTCGCCCTTCGCTTTGGTGGGGTACCGAAGCGGCCGAACGGGCTCGCCTCGAAAGCGAGTGAGGGACCTCCCTCCGTGGGTTCAAATCCCACCCCCACCGCGTATCAGACGAGCAGGCCCTCGGTCTTGAGTCGCAGCTCGAAATCGTGAGGCACGTTGGCGGCAGAGCGCGCGTCTTCGAACGTCACGCGGCCCGCGCGGAACAGGTTGATCAGGGCTTTATCGAAGGTCTGCATCCCGTAGAAGTCGGACTCCGCCATGATGTCGTGCATCGCGTGCGTCTTATCCGAATCGAGGATGCAGTCCTGGATCCGCCCGTTCATGACCATGACCTCGAGCGCGGGAGCGCGGCCCCCTCCGACCTTCGGTAGCAACCTTTGCGTCATGATGCCGACCAACGAACCGGCGAGCGCGACCCGCACCTGCTTCTGTTGCGTCGCGGGGAAGAAGTCGATGATCCGGTTGATCGTCTCCGGAACGTTCGTCGTGTGGAGCGTGGCGAGTACGAAGTGGCCCGTTTCTGCCGCTTGCAACGCGGCCCCCACCGTTTCGGTGTCGCGGATCTCTCCGACGAAGATCACATCGGGATCCTGTCGCATCGCGGCCCGAAGCGCAGGATGGAAGCCGTTCGTATCCTGACCGACCTCTCGTTGTGTGACGACCGACATCTCGTCTTTGTGCAGAATCTCGATGGGATCTTCGATCGTTACGATGTGGCAGCGACGCGTCTGGTTGATGTGCTTGATGATCGCCCCGCACGTGGTGGTCTTACCGGATGACGTTGGCCCCGTCACGAGCAATAGGCCGCGGTGTTTGTTGGCGAGCGTCTCGACAACCGGAGGCAGCTCGAGGTCGCCGAAGTCGGGCGCGCCGGGAAGGATGCGACGCGCGGCGAGCCCGAGCGTCCCGCGCTGACGGTGAACGTTCACGCGGAACCGGCCGACCCCCGACAGCGAGTACGCGAAGTCTGCCTCGCCGTTGGCTTCGAGTGTGGATCGACCTCTGTCGTCCATCATCGACATCGCCAGCGACTGCGTCTCATCCGGCTCGAGTACGGGGTACTCGAGGGGATGCAGCTCTCCGGAGATGCGGATCGTCGGCGGTGAGCCGACCTTGACGTGGAGGTCGGACGCCTTGATGTCGACGATGTAGCGGAGGAAGTCGTCGACATGGGCGTCCCCCGGTCGGGCTTCGAACGGCGGAAGCGATACCGAGGAATCTAAGGGTCCGCTGGCGTCGAGCGCCGGTTCGACGGCCGCAGGCCCAGGTTCGACGACCGCAGGCGCCGGTTCGACGGCCGCAGGTGCCGGTTCGACGGCCGCAGGCCCAGGTTCGACGACCGCAGGCGCCGGTTCGACGACCGCAGGTGCGGGGGTCTGGGGGGAGGGGACGTGCGGAGGGGGCGGCGGAACGTCCTTCATTTCATTCACAGCTTGTGTCTTCGGTTACTCCCCTGCCCGACTTGAACCTTTTGGCGCGAAATGAACGGGCCGACGGTGTCGTTTGCGTCCCTAGAATCCCTGCTGGAGACGTGCGTGAGCGGCCGAAACGGCACGACTGGAAATCGTGTGATCCGAGAGGATCCGAGGGTTCAAATCCCTCCGTCTCCGCGACTAAGTCACCTTGACGCGGACGTTCTCGCTCTGGCTTCCCCAGCTGCTGGTGCTGCCGGAGTAGACGGCCCTTGTCGTAACCGTTGCGGTCGCCGTCGTACTGAAGCGGTACGAGCCGTCGATACCCGTGAGAACTTCCCCGGCCGCGGCCCAGCGACCCCCTTTGAGCCGTTGATAGAGCGTCACGGGCTGGCTGATCAATGCGGTCCCGGCTCCGTCGGTCAATTGCCCGGTGTATTCGACGGTGTCTCCGGCCCGTACGGATGAACTGGACGCCGTCAACGTCAACGCCGTGGTCGCCTTTCCCTCCCCCATCACGAGCGCGGTGTCGCGTCGGATCTCGGCCAGCGCTTTCCCGAGATACGTGCCCGGGCACTCCGTCTGACCTGCGGCGCGGTGGCCGGCGATAACCATCATCGAGCGCGTCACGCCCGTCTCCGGGTTCACGTATGTGTGTTTGGCCATGGGGTCGAGGTCGTGGCGATCGGCTTCCCAGGCAAGGAACTCGGCCAAGGCTTGGCGGATCATCGGAGAGGGCCTTACCCGGCTGAAGTTGCCCATGACGCTCACGCCGACGCTGCCCGAGTTGTATCCGGATACGTGGGCACCGGCGACCGCTTCGTTGTCCAGGTTCTCCGACGAATGGGTCTCCCACGGCGCATAGCGACGCGCCCAGCGTCCCTCGAAAACTGTCCCGTCCTCCGATACGACAAAGTTGTAGCCGACATCGCACCAGCCCTGACGAACCGTGTGATACCAGTAGATGGCGCGCATCGTCGCAAACGGATCGGGGTCGTTGTTCGATCCCGCGGTGTGATGAACGAATAGTTGCTGGACGTCGAAGAACCTGCGCCGACAACTTCCAGCCGTGCGCTTCAGCGACTCGTCGGCACCCCATTCGGCTCGGGTCACGACCGCCGGCGTCTCGGCGGCCGCGTGGGCCGCGCCGTAACCAACCGCCGGCACCACGAATGTCTCCGATGGACCGTCGACGGTGTTCAGGTAATCCAAAGTCACGTCACTCATCGTCGTGCGCGGGGGCGCGATGGGTTCGTACTCGATCCCTACGGGTCGGTCGACAGTCAGCATGGCAGTGAAGTGATGGTTCCCACGCTCGGCGTCGTGCGCTTCCGGTGCTCTCCGCCAGCGAGACACATCTCGGTTGGAGGAAACCGTCCGATAACGGACGCCCGTGCCTTCGTCGCCGATCCACGAGAACGCGATGTGACTTGGTCGAAACTGAAGGAGCGCGCGCGGCTCCGACGATGTCAGGACTGCCGACCCCGCCATCGTGCGCGGGACGAGGATGGTGCGCGCCGGCGCTGCCAGTGACGGGGCGAGCAGCGCCACCGTGACCACGGTCACAACTGCCAGTCGGCGTGTCATCCGGAGAGCCCCCATGAAGCGCTGATGCTAGACGGGGCGCCCCAGTTACGCGAGCTTGAACAGCTACTCGGCCCACTTTTGTGTCGCAGGCATTCTTTAACCTCTTATTGCGCGGGGACGTCAGACACCTGTCTGACATCACGGCGCCCTGATGTCAGCCACATGTCAGACACCTCTGGGAGACAGCTATGAAGTTCCTGCCAAAGACGAACCAGATCCGTGCGGTGACGGCTCGCGAACTGGTCAGAAACAGTGCACAGGTCTTCGACCTGATCGAGAGCGGGGACGCAGTTCTTCTGATCCGGCACGGGCGACCGATCGCCACCATCCAACCCCTGGAGCAGTTCGTGGTCCGGCAGGCCCTCGAGGAACGTCGCAATGCCGAAGCCGAACCCAAACCTGCGTTGCAGCCGCCACCCGACCTGAGCGACACCGATTGGACCGTTCTCGAGGCCATCGCTCGTCGTGAGCATCCCGAAGACCTGATGACACAGGTACGTCTCGAGGTTAGGGGTCTTGCCAAGAAGACGCGGTACGGCTGGTGGGAACCCACACTTAAGGGCCTTGAAGCTCTCGATGCCCGCAATGCTTAGCCGGGAATGGATCCATGTTCGTGCGCCTTATCCTGAAGACGGCCGTGCTAGGTGGGGGGCTAGGGGTCCCCTGTACCGGAAACCCTCGATACGCCGGGCTTAATTACTTGCCCGCGGCCTGTGTTCGACCGGGCAGCACCCGGTGTGCAGCGTTGATGGTCGGGTCCCGCGCGACCCGGAGCCGTGAACCCGGTCAGGCCCGGAAGGGAGCAGCCGTAAGCGGTGTCCCGGGAGTGCCGCGGGTTCGCCCGGCCGGAGCCCGCAGCCGGGAACGCGCCGGCCGTGCATGGGTCCAAGGTGAGGTGCACGGCCGTTTTTCGCGCACCGGTTCGCGCACAGCCCACAACTAGGATGGACCCGAATGGCATACCTCTCTCTATATAGAAAGTACCGCCCCCAGACGTTCACCGAGATCCTCGGCCAGGATCACGTCGCTCGCACCCTGGCGAATGCGATCACCGAGGGTCGCGTCGCGCACGCTTATCTCTTTACGGGACCGCGCGGAACGGGCAAGACCTCGACCGCACGCATCCTCGCGAAGGCCCTGAACTGCGAGAAGGGGCCCACGCCGGAACCGTGCGGCGTGTGCAACTCCTGCGTCGCCATCGCGGAAGGGTCATCGCTCGACGTCTTCGAGCTAGACGCGGCGTCGCACTCCGGCGTCGACGAGACGCGCGAGATCCTCTCCGGCGTCCCCCTAGCCACAGCGGGGGGCCGCAAGAAGGTCTACGTCATCGACGAGGTCCACATGCTCACGACCCAGTCCTTCAACGCGCTGCTGAAGACGCTGGAGGAACCCCCGGAACACGTCATCTTCGTGCTCGCCACGACCGAAGCCCACAAGGTCCTGCCGACGATCGTGTCGCGCACGCAGCGATTCGATTTCCGCCGGGCCTCCGCGGACGTGATCGAAGCCCATCTCGCCGAGATCGCCAAGCTCGAGAACATCGACGCCGACCCGGAGGCTCTCGCGGTCATCGCGCGCCATGCCGAAGGGAGCTTCCGCGATGCGCTCGCATCCTTGGAACAGCTTGGTGGCCTCGGCGCCATCTCGATCGACGATGCCGAAAGACTGCTCGGCGACCGCTCCGACGATGCCCTCTTCGATGTCTTCGACGCGGTCGCATCCGGCGATCTCGGGGCGGTCTTCTCCGGGATCCACGCGCTCGTCGCGCAAGGTGCCGACGTCCGTCAGCTGACGCTCTCGGCGCTCAATCTCGCGCGCTCGGTCCTGTTGCTCCGAACCGCGCCGGATGCCGGTTCGTTGCTCGATGCCTCCGAGGAGGACAAGGGACACATGGCGGCGTTGGCCGAGCGTCTGGGGGTCCCGGCGCTGGTCAGGATGCTGGATCTCCTCGGGAAGGCCCTGACCGAGATGCGCAACGCTCCCAACCACCGGCTGTTGCTGGAGGTCGCCCTCGTGCGCGCCGCGGCGCCGGAGACGGATCCATCCGCCACCGGGTTGCAAGGCCGCCTGGAGCGGCTCGAGCGCCGCATCGGGATCGAGGGGACTGTAGCTGCGGAGCCTTCGGGCGCCGGCGTTCCTGCGGGACCCCACACCGAACCGGCGAAAGCGGCTCCGCGCGCGTCCAGAAAAACTGCGCCCTCTTCCAAACCAGGGGTCCCCACGGAATCGCCGGCGTCCTCGGCTCCGAAACCCGCGGCCGCTCAAGCCGGATCCGTTGGTCTCGGCGATGTCAAGGAGGCATGGGCGGTCACACTCGCCGAGCTCGGGAAGGTCTCGAAGCGCGTCGCCGCGCTGCTCTCGCCGTCGCGGCCGGTGGCCTTCGACGGCACCACGCTCACGGTCGAGGTGCAATCCAACTTCCACCGCGACGAGATGGCCGATGCAACCAGCACCCAGATGCTGTCCGATGCGATGCACGCGGCTCTGGGTATCCGTCCGCAACTGAGGTTCGCGACGCGCGGCGCGGAAATAGAACCCGACGAACCCGCTCCCGACATCTCCGATCTCGCCGACGCCCGGACCGTGGAGGCAGCCGACGCGATCGAACTCGTCAAGAAGGGCCTGTCGGCGGAGGTCGTGGAGGAGAGGTCGTCCAAGTGAAAGATCTCCAGCGCATGATGAAGGAAGCCCAGAAGATGGCCGTCGAGGTTCAGAAGGCGCAAGCGGAGCTCGCCGACGAAACCGTCGAAGGATCGGCCGGGGGCGGCGCGGTGAAGGTCAGCGCCAGCGGCGACCAGCGCATCCTGAGTGTCACGCTCGATCCGGAGCTTCTCACCGACACGGATGTGGACGACATCGAGATGATCGGGGACACGGTGACCGCGGCCGTCAACGACGCGCTCGACAAAGCACGCGCTCTGCAGGAGCAGCGGTTGGGCCCACTTGCCGGGGGCTTAGGCGGCATGGGTCTTCCCGGGATGTAGCGCGGGAGCCGTTCTTGTACGCAGGACCCATCCAAGACCTCATCGATGAGCTCGCGCGCCTTCCCGGGATCGGTCCGAAGAGCGCGCAACGAGTCGCCTTCCATCTCCTCAAGTCCGAGGACGAGGATGCGCGGCGCTTGGCGGAGACGATCCGGGAAGCGAAAGAGAAGGTGCGCTTCTGCGAGGTCTGCTTCAACATCTCCGACCAACAGCAATGCCAGTACTGCCGGGACCCGCGGCGCGATCGCACCGTCATCTGTGTCGTACAAGAGCCTCCCGATGTCATCGCCATCGAACGCACGCGCGAGTTCCGCGGCCTGTACCACGTGCTCCAGGGCGCGATCTCTCCGATCGACGGCATCGGACCCGACGATCTGCGCGTGAAGGAGCTCCTCGACCGCGTGGGACCTACCCACGACGGCGAGGTCAAAGAGATCATCCTTGCGACCAACCCGAACACCGAGGGGGCCGCGACCGCGATGTATCTCGCACGGCTGCTCGGCCCCTTGGGGATCGAGGTCACCCAGCTCGCCAGCGGCTTGCCGGTGGGCGGCGACCTCGAGTACGCCGACGAGGTCACCCTTGGGCGGGCGATAGAGGGACGCCGGAGATTGTCGGGCTGAGCCTGACCGGATGATTTTGGATTCGTCCAGGCAGGAGGAGGGCATAGGTAAGGCGAAATATCACGCACAGCAGCCGTTTGTGTACGCTATGTAGCCGAAGCCGGACAGGAAGGACGTAACCGTGCGGACCCGCGACCACTTCGTGAACGTGCGCCCGTTCTTTGGGCTCGCGCTGCTCGTGACCGCGGCCGTCGTCGGCTTGCCGTTCCTGCTCGTGCTCGCGTGGGTGAGCTTCGGGTCGCCTTCGGCGATCGGGCTCGTCGTCGCGGCGCTCGTGACGATGTCGGTGGTATTCGCCGCGGGGTCCGCGTTGTGGAAGAACCGACCCGAGTCGGCCGACATCTCCTTCGGCGAACTGATGATCTGGGGCTGGCTGCTGCGCAAGCGCGCCGACGATCGTTTGCACGAGGGCGCTCGCCTCCTCGGTCTCGACCGTTCCGGACAACCCGAACAACCCGTCCTTATCACTCCCGAGCGCCAGATCGCAGTCCTGCACGAGCTCAATGCCGCGCTCGAATCGAAGGATCCATACACGCACGGGCACTCTCAGCGCGTCGAACGTCACGTCTACCGCACCGCCGCCGCCATGGGCCTGGCGACGAGCGCGATCGAAGAGCTGCGCTTCGCCGCCGCGATCCACGACGTCGGCAAGATCCGTGTGCCGGACCGCGTACTTCGCAAACCCTCTTCACTGACCCCGACGGAACGCACGATCGTCGAAGAGCACGTTGTCGTCGGTGCCTGGATGGTGTCGAACGTCGCCAGTGCCGACGTCGTGTCGGCGGTGCGACACCACCATGAACGCTGGGACGGGCGCGGCTATCCCGACGGACTGGCCGGCACCGATATTCCCTTGTACGCCCGCATCGTTGCGGTTGCAGACGCGTACGACGCCATCACCTCGACGCGGCCCTATCGAGTGAGCTCCGGTCGCGAACACGCCGTCGAGGTCCTGCGCGCGGAGGCGGGGACGCAGTTCGACCCGATGATCGTCAACGCGTTCGTCGAGGCGCTACCGGTACGGCTTCCGGTCGCGGGGATGCTCGTGTTCCTCGCGGCCCCCCAAGCCCTCGTGCGCCGCCTGGCGGTGTGGCTGAAGCGACTCGGGGCCCAGCACCTCGCTCCGACGGCGGCGACACTCGGAGCGGTCGTCACATTGGGCGCGTTCCTGCCTTTGCCGGCGACGCCGCCGCCGAGCCCTGCTCCGGCGATAGCCGCGCCGGCGGCCGAAGACGAGGGAACCGAAGTCACGTCCCGGCCCGACAAGCGATCGCGCTCCGAGGCCGTTCGCCTCGCAGTGACGACGACCATCGCCGATACCGCCGGGCCCGCGCGCGAGAACGACGTCGTGTTGGCCGACACGCTCGTGCGCGACGGCACGCCCGACGTGGCCGAACCGAAGCCGGATCCGAGACCCGATCCCAAGCCGGAACCCAAACCGGACGCGCCCGAGCCGGCCGCCGAGCCGGACCCCGAACCTCGACAGGAGTCCGAAGAGGAGAGCCGCAACCCGAACGACGGCAAGGACGGGTGCCGCAAGGATGGGAACGCCGGTGAGGGCAACGACGCCGGGTGCGGTCAGCCACGTCCCAGCGACGACGCCGAAGATGAAGACGACGACTGACCCGGTCCTGGTCCGTCCCCCGAAAGGCGTGCCTGCCCTTTAGGTTCAACGCATGGCGCTGATCGTTCAGAAGTACGGCGGTACCTCTGTCGGAGACCCCACCCTCATCAAGACCGTCGCGGCGCGGGTCGTCAGAGCCGCCGAATCGGGCCAGAAGGTCTGCGTCGTCGTCTCGGCGATGGGCCACACGACCGACGAGCTCGTTGCCATGGCCGCCGACATCTCACCGTTGCCTCACGCTCGGGAGCTCGACATGCCCCTATCGGCGGGCGAGCGCATCTCCATGGCTCTACTCTCGATGGCGATCATCGACCTCGGCCGCGATGCGATCTCGTTCACCGGCTCGCAAGCCGGCATCGTGACCGACACCGTGCACGGCAAGGCGCGCATCGTCGACGTGCGTGCCAAGCGCGTGCTCGAGGCACTCGACGCGGGCAAGATCGCGATCGTCGCCGGGTTCCAGGGGGTGTCGACCGACTTCGACGTCACCACTCTCGGGCGCGGTGGCTCCGACACCACCGCGGTGGCGCTCGCCGCCGCCCTCGGAGCCGATGCGTGCGAGATCTACACCGACGTCGACGGCGTCTTCACCGCGGATCCGCGCCTGGTGCCCGAAGCGCGCAAGCTACACGCGGTCAGCTACGAGGAGATGCTCGAGATGTCGGCGACCGGCGCGAAAGTCCTGATGCTGCGCAGTGTCGAATACGCTCGTAATCACGACGTGCTGGTGCACGTGCGCAGCGCGTTCGGCGATGCGGAAGGAACCTGGGTCCGAGAGGAGGACCGTCGCATGGAACAGGCGATCATCTCGGGGATCGCCCACGACACCTCGGAAGCCAAGGTGACGATCAAGGCGGTTCCCGACAAGCCCGGTGTGGCGGCGCGTGTCTTCAGGCCATTGGCCGACGAAGGCGTGAACGTCGACATGATCGTTCAGAACGCGTCGGCGGACGGCACGACCGACATCTTCTTCACCATCCCGAAGGACGATCTGACGCGCGCTACCGCGATCCTCGACAAGATCTCGACGGACGTCGGCGCGCAAGGGATCGAGACCGACAGTGGCATCGCGAAGGTGTCACTTATCGGAGCCGGCATGAAGACCCACCCCGGGGTCGCGGCCGACATGTTCGACGCACTTGCGGCCACAGGGATCAATATCGAGATCATCTCGACGTCTTCGATCCGTATCTCCTGTGTGATCAAGGCGTCCGAAGTCGAGCGCGCCGTGCGAGCGATCCACGACAAGTTCGAACTGTCCAAAGAGGCGCTCCTGCGTGAGGCCCATCCCGAGACCGCAACCGATCAGATGCGTGCTCTGAGAGGTGATGGCTGAGCCATGAGACTCGTTGTCGTGGGGGCGACCGGCGCGGTCGGCACCGAGATGCTGAAGATCCTCGAGGAGCGGGGGCCCGCAGAGAAGAACGTCGTCGCGGTCGCATCGCCGCGCTCGGCAGGACGCCTGCTCGAGTTCTCAGGTCGCCGGCTCGAGGTCGTCGCGCTCGACCGCGATGTTTTCTCGACCGGCGACGTCGCGTTGTTCGACGTCCCCGACGAGATCTCCGCGGAGTGGGCACCCATCGCGGCGGCGGCCGGGGCGATCGTCATCGACAACTCCGGGGCGTGGCGTATGGATCCCGACGTGCCCCTCGTCGTTCCCGAGGTGAACCCGGAAGACGCTCAGGTCCGCCCGAAAGGGATCATCGCGAGCCCGAACTGCACCGCCCTCGCCATCGTCGTCCCTCTCGGCGCGCTGAACGCGCACGTCCCGCTGACCAAGGTCGTCTGCGCCTCGTATCAGGCCGCTTCGGGGGCCGGTAAGGCGGGGGTCGACGATCTCTGGGACCAGACGCAGCGGGTCTCTAAGGACGAGGAAGTGATGCGTTCCGGGTTGTTGCGCGACGTGCTCGAGGCGGGCAACGCGTTCGCCCATCCGATCGCCATGAACGTGATCCCCCAGATCGGTTCCGTCCGCGACGACGGCTTCACGAGCGAGGAGCTCAAGATCGGCGAGGAGACCCGCAAGGTCCTGGGGATGCCCGACCTCGCGCTCACCGCGACGTGTGTCCGGGTTCCCGTCGTCACGGGCCACGCGGTCGCGGTGCACGTCGAGTTCGCGGCCCCCGTCACTGCCGCCGCGGCGCGCGCGATCCTGGAGGATGCTCCGGGAGTGGAGGTACTCGACGACACCGCCAACGGCGTCTATCCGACCCCGCTCGCCGCTGCGGGCCGGGACCCCTGTTACGTCGGACGGATCCGCCAGGATCCGTTCGACGACAAGGCGCTGGAGATCTTCTGCGTCGCCGACAACCTTCGGAAAGGCGCGGCGCTGAACACTGTCCAGATCGCCGAACTGCTGCAAGAGTAAGTGCCGCGCGCCGTCGTCACGGGGGGTGCGGGCTTTCTGGGCTCGCACATCTGCGAGCGTCTGCTGGCCGCTGGGTGGTCGGTCATGTGCATCGACAACTTCCTCACCGGGAGTCGCGACAATGTCGCGCATCTCTCCGACCGAGAGGGTTTCGAGCTGATCGAACACAACATCATCCAACCCTTCTTTCCGGATCGCGATGTCGATCTCGTCGCTCACTTCGCATCCCCGGCGAGCCCTCCGCAATACCTCGCTAATCCGATCCACACGCTCAAGGTCGGAGGTCTCGGCACGTTGCATGCGCTCGGCATCGCGAAGGATCGTGGCGCGCGCTTCGTGCTCGCATCGACCTCGGAGGTATACGGCGATCCCGAGGTCAACCCGCAGCCCGAGAGCTATCGGGGCAGCGTGTCGACGGTCGGGCCGCGCGGCGTTTACGACGAAGCGAAGCGTTACGCCGAGGCGTTGACGATGGCCTATCACCGGGAGCACGGCGTCGACACCCGCATCGCGCGCATCTTCAATACTTACGGTCCTCGCTTGGCGCCCGGCGACGGGCGGGCGATCCCTAACTTCATCGCGCAAGCTCTGGCGGGGGAACCCCTGACCGTCTACGGAGACGGCTCGCAGACGCGCAGCTTCTGCTACGTCGACGACATGGTCGCGGGACTCGCGGCGCTGATCGAGAACGGGGATGCCGACCCGACGAATATCGGCAACCCCGACGAGCAGACGGTCCTCGAACTCGCCAAGCTCGTCGTCGAGTTGGCGGAGAGCTCCAGCCCGATCGAGCACCGCCCGCTACCGGAGGACGATCCGAAGGTGCGCCGCCCCGACATCACGCGCGCGCAACAGCTACTCGGGTGGTCCCCGACTATCGATCTCCGAACCGGACTGCAGCGAACGATCGACTGGTTCCGCACTCTCTAGAAACCCGGCAGATATCCGTCGGTTTTCTGACAATCACGACATCCGGTTCAAGTTCACCCAGCCTTGCGTCGAGTACTTATCGACTCTTCTTCTTCTAGCAAAGAGGTGACTGAGATGAACAAGAGAAACATCGCTGGACTCATCAGCGGCGCAGTATTGCTTTCGGGCGCGCTCGCCGGCACCGCACTGGCGCATCACGACAACGACGAGACCTCGAAGTCTTCGATCGCCATGGATTACAAGCAGGCCAAGGGCAAGTTCGTGGGACAGGTCACCTCCGGTAACGCGAAATGCCTCACCGCTCGGACCGTGAACGTCTTCAAGGCCCGCACCGGCGCCAAGGTCGGCACCGCGACCACGAACACCGGCGGTGGCTGGGCCGTCGCGGTCAAGAAGAACAGTGGCAGGTACTTCTCGAAGGTCACCGCCGACACCCACGTCCTGGCGCAGGGTCACGACAAGTACGGTGCGCTCTTGTGGGAGCACACCCTGACCTGCACGGCGGCGAAGTCGGACGTCGAAGGCACCTAACTCAGCTTCTTTGCATTGGCTCTGGAGAGCCGTGCGGCGATCACTAGGTCGTCTCACGGCTCTTCTTTTTGGGGTCGTATTGGCCGTGGTCGCGGCGACCTTGCCCTCGGCGCTCGGCTACGTCGCCGACCTCAAGTCGACCGAGTTACACCTTGGCCGGGCCCTGCGCCAGATGGAGAGCTTCGACCTCCAGGCGGCCCTCGGTTCCTTGCTGCGGGCCGACATCGCCGCCGAACGGGCCGCGAGGGCCGCGACCTCACCCGTATTTCGAGTTTGGACGCAGAGTGGTCCGCTCGTCGAGGACGCCGCGGCCCTCGACACGCTCGTGACCGCCGCCTCGGACATCGCCGAGGCGGGCATCGCGTTCATCGCAGCCGGCGACATCGAGGACCTGTCCGATGTCTATCGGGACGGCACGTTCGACCTCGCCGCGATCGAGCGTCTGGGCGGCGCGGCGAGCTCGTTGAGGTCGGATCTCGACGTGACCCGGGCGCGCCTCGAGGACGTCGGCACCGATAGTGGCTCGACGATCGGCCGACGGATCGCCCGGGCGCGGGAACGTTTGCGAGACCTCTCCGCCGGCTTGGAACGTGGCGAAACGTTCATGCAGATGGTGCCCGCGTTCATGGGCGCCGACACGCCTCGTCGTTACCTCCTGGCGTTGCAATCTCCGAGCGAGGCACGCGGCGGCGGCGGACTGATCGGCGTCTACGGCGTTCTCTCGCTGGACGCAGGACGTCTCGAGCTCACCCACGTCGGTCCCGTCGAAGAGCTCCTCGACGGACGCCGACGAGATATCGACGCGCCGCGTTGGTTCGTGCAGGCTTACGGATCGTTCGGATCGTTGCGCGGCGACATGAGGCAGGTCAATCTCTCACCGAACTTCCCACCCACTGCAGGGATCCTGCTCGAGACGTACACGGCCGCGACGGGCGATGAGCTCGACGGTGTCATCGCTATCGACCCGCTCGCGATCGGCGAGTTACTCCGCGGGACGGGACCGCTGCGGGCACCGGGCTGGCACCGCCAGATCACGCGTGACAACGTCCGCCGCACGCTCTTGCATGACATCTACCGTCACTTCGACTACCGCGAGCGAGAACAGAACCGATACCTACGGGGCTTGATCGCGGTGTTCATGGACGCGTTGAGCTCGTCCGATCTCAACGTCGCCGGCTTGATCAAGGGACTGGGTGTCGCGACCGAGCGCCAACATCTCAAACTTTTCGCGACGGATCCGTCCGTCCAGGGTGCGATCGTCGACCTTGGTGTCGACGGCGATTACCGGCGCGCGGGGCCGAACGTGCAGGTCGTGTTCAATAACAACTTCTCGGCCAATAAGGTCGACTTCTTCCTCAAGCGCACGGTCGATACTCACGTTCGCCTGGCTGACGACGGCAGCGCGTCGGTGAAGGTCACCGTCTCGCTTGCGAACGAAGCCCCCGAGGGCAGGACCGTGTTGGTGCGACCGTTGAATCGCGCATTGCCGTTCGGCACGAACCACATGCTGCTAGGTCTCATCCCCCCCCGTGGGGCGACTCCCGGCCGGGTCACCGCCGAAGGTCGGACCGTCATCCAGATCCCGCGCCTGGACACCGATCGCCCGCTGACGCTCGAGGCGGTCGACGTCGCCGCGGGAGCCGGAGAGGACGTCGTCTACCGCTACCTGTGGCCCGACGCCTGGGATCCGGATGCCGGACGCTTCACGTTGACGCTGTGGCCGCAGGCGGCCGTGCGGCCCGACTTCTTCACGCTGACCGTGACGGGACCGCCCGGGACGGTATGGGACGTCCCGCCCGGCTGGCGCGCTACGCCCGGCGAGGGGGTGGAGACCGGCGGCCGTCTCCAGGAGCCATTCGAGGCAGCTTTGAACTCGCAGTAGTCGAATGGTGACTTTCCGTTGCATAGGGGGATTTAGAGGGATATCTTTCCAAGAGGCCTAGGCGGGGAGCAGCATGCGACGGCAGCTTGGGGCGACGATCGGTGCGCTTGTCATCGCGGGCGCGCTCGCGGTCCCCGCAGGAGCCGCCAAGAACACCACCGCGATCTTTGCTCTCGCCGGAGAAGCGCGCGCACTTGAGCTCGCCATCGGAACACAGGGCCTCACGTTGGGTGTCGCGCTCGCGCGGGCCGACTCGAAACCGAGTGCCAAAGGAGCAGGCGCGGGCCAGTGCACCTTGCTTGGGGACGATCCGGACCCCGACAACTTGCCGTGCTCGGACAACACGAGTGCCAAGAGCCGTTATCCCGGCGACGGCGGAAGTGACCAGTTGCAGTGCGCGGCCGAACTCCCGGCGCCACTGGCCGACGTCGTTGACCTCAAGCTCGCGTGCGGGTCGTCGGAGTCGGGACTCGCGCGTGGCCTGCCGTTCACGAAGAACCACGGAAAGGTCGCAGGCCTCGACGTCACGCTCCCGGTAGGTGCCGTCTTCGCGGCCGCGCCGGTCGGTCCACTCGTGGAGTCGCTGACCGACAGCCTTGCTCCCGTCTTGGGCCACGCGCCCGGCGAAGTCCGCGACGCGGTAGGCGGTTTGGTCGAGGTGATCGACGAACTCAGGGCGACCGACGCGATCAAGATCGAGCTCGCGCCCTCGTGGTCCCGCATCCAGCCCAAGGGTAAGAAGATGACGGTGTCATCCGATTCGGCCGGCGCGCTGATCGGGCTCGTCGGCCTTCCCGAGGATCAGCTGGATACCGCGAGCGGTCCCCTATCGGCCGACCCTCTGGAGGATGGACTCGTCATCATCGAGATCGGTCGCGCCCAAGCGAGCGCCTCGATCGAGACCGAGACCGCGCTTGCGACCGCAGCGGCCGACCCCGCGCTGGTCACGGTGAAGGTGCGCGACATCACCAAGCCGGAACCGACCTATGTGACGATCACCGTCGCGCCGGGCGAAACGCAGACTGTCCTCGCGGGTACGCCGGCGGAATCGACTATCACCGCCGCGGACTCGACCGTGGAGGAGGACGGTTCGTCGGCACGGGCGGTAGCGGATGCGGTTCGACTTCACCTCCTCAAGGGCGTGAACGGCGGCGTAACCCTGGCGCTCGCACGCGCGACGGTCGCAGTCAGCGGAGACTCCGTGCAGCCCACCGGTCCGACTGAGAAGGCTCCCGAGCCGCTTCCCTTGACCGGTGGCATCGACCGCGGCGTCCCGGCCCTCTTGCTACTGGGCCTCACCGTTGTCGTGCTGGCCCTGCGCAGGCGGTTCCACGCGGATTCCTGAAGATTTGGTCGGGAAGGGGGGACTTGAACCCCCGACCTCCGCGTCCCGAACGCGGCGCGCTACCAAGCTGCGCTACTTCCCGTTAACTAGGAGCTCATCCTACGTTAGCGACCGGCTTCGCTACTCCTGATCAGCGCCGTTGTTTCCGAGGCTTCGGGACCGTTGTGAACCGTGACCTGAAGACCGGTCCGATGTTGCCCAACGCGTCGGATACCGAGCGCACGACGATCGTGTAACCGTCTCCCTTCACCAGCGGACGCTTCGGCACGAACTTGACGACGAAGCCGCCCTTGCGCACCACGCGTCCTGCGATCGCCCGCCCGTTGCGGTAGAGCGAGATGGTATTGGGACCGACGCTCGATGCGACGGCGAATTCGTCGAAGGTCGCGCGGATGCGGGTGAAGATCGACACTCGCTCCGCTCCCCGCGGCGGAGTGATGCTCGACACGTGAGGGCCGCGCGCATCGGCCGTCGCCCATGACGGTCGTGCTTCGAGGCTGTGGCCCCGTTCGGGGCCAATGGCCGCGATCGAATAGCGATACGCCACACCGTGCGTGGTGGTGTGGTCGTCGAAGCTCAGCGTCTCGGGCGACAGCCGGGCGAGCTTGCCGTACGGGCGGCCGGCACGGGCGCGGTAGAGGACCCAGCCCGACTCGCCCTCGACCGGGTCCCAACTGAGGTGTACGACGCCGCCGGCATCCGGTACCGACACCACCCCATCCGGTCGCGGCGGTCCCGATACCACGAACCGGCCCAGCACGTAGCGATGGTCGGAGTACTTAGGCACGCCGGGGACACTCCACCCGGGATGATCCGCATGCGCCTCGGCCACGACGCTGTCCGCCGCGAAGATGTAGTCGAGCCGTGAACGCCGGACGGCTTCGCGTCCGTCACATGTGGGGGCCATCCGCGGGTGCTCGTACGTCCACTCGTCGGCCATCCGCTCACCTTCGCTGCGGTGATGGACGCGTACCGCGTCGAGGAAGGGGCGACTCCCGTCTTCCGGCGAGGTCAACGCCGCCCACCAGCGGGCCGGCTGCGTCTGCTCGTTGGGATCGCACTCGTACGGTTCTTTGGTCGGCCGGAAGTTGAAGTCGCCGGCAATGAAGGTGGGGCCCAGTGCCGGCGCACCCACGGCCCCCTCGGGGCTTGCTCCGCGGTTCAGACGGTCGCGGATGGCTCGAACGTTGCGCGCTTGGCAGTCCTTCTGTCCCGACGCGCTGTAGTCGCGCGCCAGATGGACGCCGACGATGTTCACGACCGCGCCGGTTGCCTTCTCCGTGAACTGCGCCAGCGGGTATCTACGCTGCATGCGTCGCTTGTCGGAGGTGACGTCATTGAGGCAAGCGTCGTCGATCAGCTCGACGTCCCCACGCAGCGACAGTTGATCCGTGTTGACGATGAACGCGGCCTGCGCGTCGCTCGGCCCGATGATCTCGTAGGGGACGTCGAACCTTAGCCGTAAGAGGCGCGCAAACACCTCGACGTTCGGAGGGCGGAACTCGGAGATGACCGCGATGTCCGGAGCCGCCACCGCGCCTCGCACACCGCCGTTGAATGCCGGCGGTCGGAAGCGCAACGCCTTGGCGAGCTCGATCAGGGAGATGATCCGTTTTAGACCCAGGATCTCGTTCTGGCGCGCGTTGACGGTGGCGATCTGGATCTGACCGGGCGGCGAGATCTTGCGCGGCGGCTTGGTCGTCGCCTGCTGCGCGCTCGTGGATACGGACGAGAACAACAACGCAACAATCAGAGCGAGCGCGATCACGATCCGCCGAGTCATGCCGAAGAAGATAAGACAACGGCGCGGCTACATGGAACTAGAGCGAGCGAAAGCACTGGGCGCGCTAGCGCGTCAACGACAGTAGCGTCGCTTCCGGCCGACACGCGAACCTGATCGGTGCGAATCGACCGGTGCCCAATCCCGGACTGACGTGCAACCAGCCCGCTCCGATGCGATGTAACCCACCGCCGAGCGATGCCGGCAACGACGAGTTCGTCACGACCGCGCCGACGCCCGGAATGCGCACCTGCCCGGCGTGGGTGTGACCTGCGAGCACGAGATCGAAACCGGCCAGGATCCAATCCGAGACGACGTCGGGCGCGTGGACCAGGCCGACGGCGAGCACGTCTCCCGGAGCCCGGGCGATGTGATCCGTCCGGTGGCGATTGAGGTAGGGATCGTCGACCCCACCGATGCGCACGCGCACGTCGCGGACCTCCACTGCTGTCTCGGTGTTCTGCACCGAGCGCCACCCCGCGGCCTGCAACCCATCCTCGAGCCGACGAGTATCCGCGAGGGGCGCGCGGATCTTGCCGCGCCCTCTCGTGGCGAAGTACTTCGCGTAGCTCTGGAAGCGCGGGTTGTAATAGTCGTGGGAACCGAGCACGTAGAAGCGCGCGGCCGTAGGAAAAAGTTCGCCGAGACACGACACCAATGGGTCGATGCCCTCGTCTCCTTCTACGAGGTCGCCGGTCGCGACCACGAGATCGGGCACGTGACCGACCCGTTCGTTCAGTCCGCGCAAGAAACGACGCAACCCGGCGTCGCTGGCTGACATGTGCGTGTCGGAGATGTGCAGGATGTCGATGGGCGAGATCGTGCGCCCGATCGGGACCCGCAACCGGGTCAGGCGATACCAGCGCGCCTCCAAGAAGGGATACGCCGCGAGCGCTGCCGCCGAGCCGAGGAGGAGGGACAGCGGGTGCACCCCGTCGAGGATACTTAGGCGGTGAAGCTGTCCTTGCGGTGGAAGATCGTGGGCGGTTTCGGAGTCGTCCTCGCGCTCGTCGCGATCCTCAGCTGGGTCACGTTCTCGCTCTTCGGGTCGTTGCGCAGCGTGCAACGACGCGTCTTCGACGACGCACTGCCCGGGCTGGTTGCGACCGACGAGATCATCCGTTCGTACACCGCGCAATCGGCGGCGGTCGCGCGCTTCCTCATCAGGCCGTCGCAGACAGGATTGCTCTCCCAGTACCGCAGTGAGGTCGACATCGCGCACCTGTATGAACGACGGGCCCAGGACCTCTTCACATCGAACGAAGAGCGGAGCCTGCTCGCGCAGGTCGTGAGCGCCGGCGAGGAGTTCCACGATCTCGTTGATAACGAGGTCGTGCCGCTTGTCGAGGAGGGGGATCGCTCCGGCGCGATCCGCGTCCTTGGGCAGGACGGGGATCCCCTCATCAACGAGATCGAGCGCCTCGGCATCCTCCTGCGCGACGTGCAGGACACCACCGTCGTCTCGTCAGAGGCCGACATCCGTTCGCATGCGAACCAGACCGTCGTCATCCTGCTGTTGGTGACGATCGGGGTCGTGAGCGCGGGCATCATCCTGGCCGTCGTTCTCTCTCGCAGGTTCGTCGAGAACCTGGAGCGCCTCGTCGACGCCGCCCGGGCTATCGGGCGTGGTGACCTCGATCAGAAGCTCGAGATCCGCTCCGGCGATGAGGTCGAGGAACTCGCCGAACGCTTCACCGAGATGCAGGCGGGATTGAAGCGCCTCCAACAGCTGGCCCTCCACGACCGCGAGCTGGAGATCGCCAGTTCGATCCAGAAGAACCTCCTCCAGCGCACGATCCCGACGATCGCCGGAGTCACCCTCGTCCCCCACCAGCGCCAGGCCAACCTCGTGGGCGGCGACTGGTACGACGTCGACGTTCACGGCTCGAGCCTGACGGTCGCCGTCGGGGACGCCTCGGGCAAGGGCATCGCGGCGGCGCTCATGGCGACGGTGACCCTGAGCGCGTTGCGCGCCGAGCGCGGGTTCGGCTCCGAACCGGCGCGCGTCGTCGAGCGCGCCAACCGCGCCCTAAAGGATGCGACCGATGCCGATTCCTTCACGACGCTTATCTACGCGACGCTCGACACGGCGAGCGGCCTCTTGTCGTGGCTGAACATGGGCCATCCCGCGCCGTTCCTCGCGCGTGCGCGCCAACCCGACGCGAGCGACGGCGCGCCGGGTCATTTCCTTGAAGGTCCGCGCAATCGCGTTCTGGGCTGGTTCGACCACCCCGGTTTCGACGCGAGCGTCGTGCAGCTCCATCCGGGGGACCGCGTCATCCTGTTCACCGACGGCTTCCTGGAAGCGAAATCTCCCGACGGCGAGGTCTTCGGCGAGCACCGTCTCGCGGACGCCCTGAGCCGCCTCGGCCCCCGCGAAGCGGCCGCGATCGCCGACGAGCTCATCCGCACCGTCGAGACGTACGCAGCCGGTAAGCTCGATGACGACCTGACGATGCTCGTGATCGACTTCATCGGTAGTGCCCCGTCCGGCGGCGAGCCGGGCACGGCCGACCGCAGAGAAGACGGCAGAGAAGAGGAAGTGTGGCACAGCAGAAGATAGACATCGAAGTCTCCGAGGGCAGCGGCTACCGCGTGCTGCGCCCCGAAGGCGACCTCGACGTTTACACGGTCGGATCCTTGCGAGACGCCCTCGGCGGGATCGTGGAAGAGACACATCCCAAGGTCGTAGTCGATCTCGACGCCGTCCCGTTCATGGATTCCTCCGGGCTCGGCGCTCTCATGGGTGGGGTGCGACGCCTGCGCGAGGCAGGTGGCGATCTCGCTATCGCCTGCACCCGCGAGCAACATCTCAAACTGTTCTCGATCACCGGTTTCGGCGAAGGCGTGTCGATCGCGCCGACCGTCGAGGAAGCCGCGAAGGGCTTCCAGGCTAGCTAGGTCCGACTCCAGGATCTGATTCTTCGGTCCGGTCCCGCTCGCCTTCCGAGGCCGCGTCGTCGCGCGCCCTTGCTCTGCGGATCGTCGCGACGATCAACATCGCGGTCACTGCGACGAGAGCGGACGTGACCGAGATCAATATGAGCTGGGCGGACGTCACCACACGAGGGTAGCTTTCGTTGATGGGATTCGAGGACACCCTGCGCGAGATCGCGTTCACGATCGTCCGCTTCTTCACGTTCTCCGCCCACGCGGTCCTGTTCGGTCTCCCGGTCATCTTGCTCATCGTGTTGCGTCCGGCGTTCGCGCCCCTCGGCGACGAGTGGGACGCCGGCCGCCGCAGGTTGGCGACGCGCCTCGAAGGTGCGGCGCGCGCGGCACTGCTGATGTCCGCGGTCGGAAGCGTCGTCGGTCTGTTGTTGCAGGCGATCATCGTTTCGAGCCTCCGCGAGACGGATCTGACCGGGTCCGCATTCGAGGCCGTCTTCGGGACGACGTTCGGGCAGTGGTACCTGTTGCGAGGGCCACTCCTCGCGGGGCTCTACGTGCTTCTGATCGGACAGGTGGCGCGCTGGGGGCTCCACCGCACGCGCCCTAACGGCGTCTGGTGGGGCGCGTGGATCGGCCTCTCTCTGGTCCTGCTGGCCACGAGCTCGTTCACGGGTCACGCCGCGGTCGCCAGCCCGCGTTCGCTCGGCATCGCGAACGACATCGTTCACCTGATGGCGGGGTCGGTGTGGTTCACCGGCATCGTGTTACTGGCGGTCTTTCTTCCCGACGGATGGCGAGGTGTCGACGAACGCTCCCGCCTGAGTCTGCTCGCACCGACCGTCGTTCGGTTCTCGCTCGTGGCGCTGACCACGATCACGGTCGTAGCGCTGACGGGAGTGCTGAACTCGTTCCTTAACGTCGCCGCGCTCGACGACCTCGTGAACAGCAACTACGGCCGTTCGCTGAGCCTGAAGTTGTTGTTGTTCGGGGGGATTCTCGCGATGGGAGCGGTGAACCATCTCGTTCTGCGGCACCGACTCATAGCGAGTGCCGCGACCGAAGGCAGGGATACGCGCGCACACGCGACGTTCCGGAAGACGATCGCGATCGAGCTCGTGATCGGACTCGGGATCATGGCAACGACCGGGATCCTGACCGGTCAGGCGAAGACGAAGAACGAGTCGTCGGCCCCGCCGGGTCAAACGGCTGACAAGAGTCGTTTGTAGGTCAGCTCCGGCCCGACACCCTGAGGACCCAGCCTCCGAGCGCACCGAAGAGCGATGCCAGCGCGAGCGCGCCGAGCACCGCGGTTCCGCTCGGCGTTGGGAAAGGTGGTTCGAGGAGGTCACCCGTCGCGGACGGGCCGAGATCTCCGTCATCCATCTTCTCGCCCTTGTGATGGCCATGTTTGTCGTCGTGGGGGTGCTTCTTCTTCTTTGAGCCGTCGTGGCCGTCGTGGGCCATGTTCATCCCGGCGTGACCCGCGGCGGCGTGATCCATCGCTCCGTGATCCCCGCCCCCGCCGTGACCGTCGCCATCAGCGCCGTGGCCACCACCGTCGCCGCCATGACCGCCATCGCCACCGTGGCCTCCGCCCCCTCCGTGACCATCGCCGTCGCCGTCGCCACCATCACCGTGACCGCCATGACCTCCGGAGCCGTCACACGCGGGGCCCGCGTGCAGGACGGTGAACTGGTAGCTCTCGATCGCGTCGCCGGTCACCCCGGACGCGATGTACGCGACCGTGTAGGTGCCCGAGGGCGTCGTCGTGATGGCGACGCTCATCTCGTTCACCTCGATCTCGGTGTTGCCGTCGTCGAGGCGGTTGTCGCACTCGTCCAGGACCTTGATCCGGGACGACGCATCGAGCGGCTCGCTGAAGGTCAGGGTCACGCGTTCGGGCGCCTCGTGCAGCTCGGCCCCCGGCTCGGGATCGGCCGAGAGGCGTTGCGGCGCAGCCCAGGCGGGCGCGGCGGCCCAGAGGGCCAGCACGACCGCGGCCCCGAGAATGACTCCTATACGGCTACGTCCCATCATTTTGGATGGTTCGCCTTCCCCCAGGGCGGTCCTGCGGTAGGCCCATAGTGCCAGTAAAACCGCTCCTATTAGCTATCGGCATCGGAGCCTCCACCTCATATCGTGCCCGTTGAGGGCTCGTTCGCAACCGGGGGGCACCAGGGGTGAAGCCGCAGGGGGATCAAGACTGGAGGGCCTACGGCCTCTGTGCCGGGGGGGATCCCGATCTGTGGTTCGCCGTCGGCGCCTTCGAACATAAGCAGGCCAAGCGCATCTGCGGTGACTGCCCGGTTTCGCGCGAATGCCTCAGCTACGCCATGGATCACCCTGTTGACCACGGCATCTGGGGAGGCATGACCGAACGGGAGCGGTTGCGTTGGCGCCGCAAGGCAGGCCGCGCCGGGTGGCGCTCGCTGCTCGCCTCCTAACCGTGCAGGGTTAGCTCCAGGATGTGGCACTCGTCGCGCCAGCGCCTGGCGGTGTCCTCCGGTAGGCCCGGGATGTTCAGCCGCTTCTCGGCGATCTTCTCGGCGACCTCGTCCCACTCCGGCCCGTGTTCGAGCACGCGCACGTCGGCGCCGATCTCTGCGACCTGCGAATTCTTGCCCTTCCAGCGCAGGATGACGACGGCCTCCCGCATCCGCTCCGCCCCCGGAAGGGTCTGCTGACGCTCGCCGGACAGCACGTAGATCTTCGACGTCTTGTTGTCGTAGAGAAACCACACCGGCATCGTGACCTCGGTGCCGGCGTTGTCGTAGCGCAGCCAGAAGATCGTCGACTTTTTTAACGACTCCTGGATCGCGCCGCCGGTAGCCGGCGAGGCGACCGCCTTCAGGTGATCGCTCCACCGGAGGCTCTCGTCCGGTTGCAGTGCGATGTCTCCCCAGTTGAGGTCTGACGCGGTCAGCACGTACCACTCGGACAGCTCGACGAAGCCCTCTAGCGCCGCCGCCGGCGTTGCGTAATCCGCGTAATAAGCGAGCTGCACCTCGCCGTCGTCGCGCTCGTGGAAGCAGAGGACCCAGTTGCGGAAGTCCGGTGACAGGTAGCACTCCGCCCAGCGCACCTTCGGCTCGGCGACCTCGAGGTGCACACCGATCGAACGACCGGGCACGTTCACCTCGAACGGGGTCCAGTACGCCTGGATCACGCGCTTGACGCCGATCTCCTGCGTGACGCGCAGCACCGCCGCCCCGCTGCCCTCTTTCACACCGAGAGCGCCGACGACGCGCGCGACCTGATCCACGACCGCGTCGAGGCGCGCGTCGAGGCTCGTCTGTCTCACTGCCAAAACCGGTCTCCTAACCGAACGGTGAATCTTCGAAGGCCGAGCGCAGCATGATCCACGCCGCCGGAGTGAAGCCGATGACGAATAGAACCAGCTCCGCGTACGCGAACGCTCGCTGCTTCAGTGCGAGGTGTGGCCAGAAGTCGAACAGCACGATGCGCAGCCCGTTGAGGGCGTGAAACAGGACCGCACCGATCAGTGCGACCTCGAACGGCTTGAACCACCATTGCTTGTAGAGCGAGATGGTCTCGTCGTAGAGCTCGGGACCGAACCCCAACGCGAACGTGTCGACGACGTGGCCGAACAGGAACGCAAGGATGAGCACCC
>JALZEA010000082.1 GCA_030862265.1 Actinomycetota bacterium
GGATGCCGTCGGCGATCGACGCGCGCAGTCTCTTAGGGATCCGCTTGATGTCGATCGCGGCGAGTTCCTCCTGTACCTCGTTCACCTTGCGGCGAACGTCGGAGATGATGCCGCCGATCTCACGGATCCGATCGATGTCGATGCGTGCGCCGCCTTCAGGATCGTCGGGGTCGGGCTTGATGATCTTGTTCTTGCCGCGCAGCGCCCCTTCGGCGACTCTGAGCGTTCCTCGGGCCGCGCTGGACGACAGCTCTGCGGCGCGTACGAGATGATCGGCCTCGTCGAGTAGCCCGCCGATCTTCGGAAGCGAGCGCGCCAGGTCCATCACCGGGCCTGACGATCCGAGGCCCGCACGTGAGCGGCGCGCCGCCGCTACGGCCGAGAGCGTCTCGTAGCGCGCCGTCTTCATCGCTCCGCTCTGGAGGGCTTTCTCTGCTTTCCGCAAGTGTGTACGCGCGTCCAACAGCCCGCTCGCGAGGCTCCAGGGACCGGCGAGCATCGCGAGCCACAGGTACGTCCCGACGAGCGCAAACAAGAGCGCCCCGGCGGCGAGCAGTCCCCGCCGAGCTGGAGAAGAAGTCACGCCTGTATCTTGCCTGTGCCTGCGGGACTAGCCACGTAGCGCAGGTGCGACTTCGTTCGCCAGCAGCCGGATCGCTCCGGCCGCGGGTTCGGCGGCCATGCCCGGATAGTGGAGCCGCAGGATGAGGTGTGATCGCTCGTAGCGCGCGAGGACATCGACGATGGGTTGGAGGAACGACACCACGTCGCCGGGCGTCCCGTACGCGGTTGTGGCGCGCACCGTGTCTTCATCCGGGGGCATGACCTCGAGTCGCTTACCCGAGACATCAGTGCCCGCGCGCCAGCCCGCGTAGACGCCGAGCTGATGACCGATACCGGCACGGATCATCGGCCAGTCGCGTTCCGGGTCTTCGGTGATGAACGCGTTCTGCAGAAGCGCAACGATCGGTTCACCCTCGTGACCCGCGGCGGCGCGTTCGGAGGCCGCCATCTCGAACGCCTGAGCGACGCGTTCTGGCTGCGCACGCGATGAGATGTAGCCGTCCCCGATCCGGCCGGCACGGCGGATCGCGTCGTCTACGAAGCCCCCGATCAAGATCGGAGGGACGCGTTTGGGCTTAGGAGTGACGGCCATCTGCTTGTAGGAATAGTGCTTACCGTCGTAGTCGAAACGTTCTTCATTCCAGGCCAAGCGCAGGATCTCGACGATCTCTCTCAATCGTCGAGTGCGCGTCGCGACGTCGACATTGAAGGCGCGGAACTCCTCCTCACGCCAACCGATACCGAGACCGCAGATCACGCGTCCACCAGAGAGCTGATCAACGACCGCGAAGTCTTCGGCCAGACGGATCGGGTCGTGGAAGGGCGCGAGGACCACTCCGGTGCCGAGTTCGATGCGCTCGGTGACTGACGCGAACGCGGCGAGCATCGGAACGAGAGAAGGGAGGTACCCGTCCTCCGCGAAGTGGTGCTCGGACACCCACGCCGAATCGAGGCCCTCGGACTCGACGAGACGCACGAGCTCGAGGTAATCGGAGTACTCCTGGGCGTGCGTGCGGCCGCTGCCGTCCGGGATCTGCCCGGTGAACAGCCCCACACCGATCTTGACGGTCAACTGCGCCTCCGGGAAAGAAAAGGGAAAGGAAACGGGCCCCCGAAGGGGCCCGTTGAAGCTACCAGCGTGAGAGGGCTTACTTGGGCACCTTCCAACTGATGAGTTGCGCGGCGGCGTCGATGATCGTGTTCCCCGAGGACCGTTCCGCGGCGTGACTTACCCAGCAGATCGTACATATCTGTTCTCCTGCCGGACCGATGATCGAGCCCGGTTTCGCTTTCACGGTCTTAAGCGGAAGGATGATCGTGAAGCTCATCGAACCGGGATTCGGTGGGCGAAAGAGATCCCACGTGCCTTCCAGGTACTCGAGTGGTGCACAGTTGACGAACCTGACACCGGCGGATGTCTCCGTGCACTCCCCGTCTTCGAGACGGAACTGACCCTGAGCATCGACCCGACCGACACGCTCGGTCGTCTGTCCGGCGGCGACGTCGGGCTTGCCGATGTCGACGCTCTTCACACTGAATCGGTACGGCTTGCCGTCGACCGCGAAGTTCCACAGGAAGCGGCTCATCTCAGGCCCGCTCCCGGTGGGAGGCATGTCGTGGTGGGTGACGGTGAACTCGAGGTTGGCCCCCTTCCTGAGGACACGCGCCTCGGCGAGGTCCCAACCGCCGGGGATCGACGCCCCAAGGCCCCGGCCCACATCCGCATCGCCGGAGGCGTCCTCCCACAGCGTCACCGTCTTCGCCGCATCTGCCGGAGCGATCAGCCCGACGAGCAATGCACCTGCGATAAGGATCGTTGAGAACCTACGCATGACTACCTCCGCCCCTTTTCTGTAAGTCGATTACTTCGGGATCTTGTAGAGCTTCCGCAGGGAGGTTTCTTCATCGGACAGGATGTCCTGGAAGGAGGGTTCGACCGCTACAGGGGCGTTCCTGCGAGGAGCAGCTAGGGCTGTTGCTGCCCCAGCAAGTCTGCGATCTCTCCGACTGCGGCGGTCAGGTCGTAATCCTTGGGGGTGTAAACCCGGGCGACACCGAGCTTGGTAAGCCGACGGGCATCGTCGTCGGGGATGACGCCACCGACGACGACGGGCGCCGTGACACCTTCGACGCGGAGGCGCTCGAGGACCTCGGGCACGAGCCAGCCGTGCGCCCCGGACAGGATCGAGAGCCCGATCACGTGGACGTCTTCGTCGGCTGCGCCGCGCGCGATCTCTTCCGGAGTGAGTCGGATCCCCTGGTAGATCACTTCGAAGCCGGCATCCCGGGCTCTGACGGCCACTTGCTCGGCGGCATTGGAGTGCCCATCGAGACCGGGCTTCGCCACAAGGATGCGCAGCTTCTTGACGCCGAGGCGCTGAGCGGCCGCCTTGACCTTGGCGCGGGTCTGCGACATCTCTTCTTGGGGTCCGCCTCCCGCGTGAGCCCGGATACCGGTCGGCGGCCGGTATTCGCCGAAAACCTCGCGCAGAGCATCTGCCCATTCGCCGGTCGTGACCCCGGCCCGGGCCGCCTCGATGGAGGCGAAGAGCAGGTTGTCGTCGGAACTCGCTGCGCGCTGCAGTGCATCGATAGCTGCCGTCACCGCCGAGCCGTCGCGTTCGGCGCGCCACGCCTCGAGGCGTTCGATGTGTTCGGTCTCGGCCCCCGCGGCGATCATTTCGAACGCGGACTCGATCCCTTCGGCGAGCGGTGACGGTTCCGTCTCCTGGAACGCGTTCAGTCCGACGACCGTCTGCTCGCCGCTTTCGATCGCGCGACGGCGCTCCGCGTGCTTCGCTACCAGTTGCTCCTTCATGTAGTCGAGCGCCGGGACCGAGCCACCCATGTCGAGGACGCGATTGAGTTCCGTCCACGCATCGCTCGCGATCTCGTCGGTCTTGGCGTCGACGACCTTCGAGCCCTCGAAGAGGTCTTCGTACTCGAGCAGGTCCGATTCGTAGGCGAGGATCTGTTGCGCGCGCAACGACCACTGCTGATCCCAGGCACGGGGAAGACCCAAGGCCTCGTTCCACGCGGGCAACTGCACTGCCCGGGCGCGGGCCTCCTTGGCCGCCGTCACTCCGAACATCTCCAGAAAGATCCGGTAGACGTTGTTCTCGGGCTGTACCGACGTGAGACCCAGCGAATTCACCTGGACGCCGTAGCGGAACCGCCGATACTTGTCATCGGCGACGTCGTAGCGCTCGGCCGTGACTCGATCCCAGAGACGGTTGAACGCGCGCATCTTGCACATCTCTTCGACGAAGCGAATCCCGGAGTTGCAGAAGAACGAGATTCGTCCGACGAGGCGCGGGAAGTCCTCGTCCGAAACACGCCCCGTCGCTTTGACCGCATCGAGCACGGTCACGGCGTTCGCCAACGCATACGCGACCTCGAGAACCGGGTCGGCGCCTGCCTCTTGAAGGTGATAACTGCAAACGTTGATGGGGTTCCACTTCGGCGTCTCGTTCAAAGTCCAGGTGATGAGGTCGGTCGTCAGCCGGATCGACGCCTCGGGCGGGAAGATGTGCGTTCCCCGACTCAGGTATTCCTTCAGGATGTCGTTCTGCGTGGTGCCGGTGAGGGCCGAGCGCTCGGCGCGCTGCTCGGCGGCCACTGCCACGTAGAGGGCGAGCAACCAGGCCGCGGTTGCGTTGATCGTCATCGACGTGTTCATCCCCGCGAGCGGGATCCCGTCGAAAACGGTGCGCATGTCGCCGATGTGCGAGATCGGCACTCCGACCTTCCCAACCTCGCCCCGGGCCATTAGGTGATCGGAGTCGTAACCGGTTTGTGTCGGCAGATCGAACGCGACGGAGAGACCGGTTTGCCCCTTCGCGAGGTTCGCCTTGAAACGCGCGTTCGTCGCGCGGGGACTCGCGTAGCCGGCGTAGGTACGGAAGATCCACGGCCTGTCTTTTTCAGGCATCTCGCGGTAATGCTACGGCGTCAGATGTACACGTTGCCCCGGTAGGCTTCGTCGATGCCAACCGAACTTTCGAAGATCGGCGTTGTCGGCTGCGGAACGATGGGCTCGGGGATCTGTGAAGTCGCGGCTCGCAGCGGCCTCGACGTCGTCTATTCCGAAGTCACTACCGACGCGGTAGCTGCGGGACGGGAACGTATAGCGCGCAGTATCGATCGTGCCGTGGAACGCGGGAAGCTCGATAGAGCCGAGGGCGACGACATCCTCGGCAGGATCGACGGCACTACGAGGCTCGAAGGTCTTAAGGACGCGCAACTCGTGATCGAGGCGGTGCCCGAGCATCTCGATCTGAAGAAGAAGGTGTTCTCGGCCCTCAACGAGATCCTGGACGAGAACGCCGTGCTCGCGACCAACACCTCCTCTTTGCCGGTCATCGATATGGCGGTCGCCAGCGGGCGCACCGACAAGGTGATCGGTTTCCACTTCTTCAATCCCGCTCAGGTGATGCCGCTCGTCGAACTCGTTAAGACGGTGGCGACCGACGACGCTGCGATCGACCTCGCTCGCAGTTTCTCAGAACGCATCGGAAAGACGCCCGTCGTCGCACGGGATCGTGCGGGGTTCATCGCCAACCTCTTGTTGTTTCCGTATCTCAACCAATCCGTGAGGATGTTGGATCAAGGCTTCGCCACGCGGGAAGACATCGATGCGGCGATGCAGTTCGGTTGCGGGCACCCGATGGGTCCGCTGGCCTTGCTGGACCTGATCGGGCTCGACTCCGCGTACGAGATTTGCGAAGCGTTGTGGCGCCAGTTCCGCGGCGACCAGGACGCGCCGGCCCCGCTCATCAAGCAATACATGGTTGCCGGTTACCTAGGGCGCAAGACGGGTCGGGGGTTCTATCGCTACGAAGCGCCGGAGTCGTCGCGCATCGTCGACGCGACCGAGCCAGTGGAACCGTCGCGCGACGTGGGAATCGCAACCGTGGGTGTCGTCGGCACGGGACTCATGGCGTCGGGCATAGCGGAGGTCGCGGCTAAGGCGGGATGCGAGGTGATCCTCCGGGGACGCAGCGAGGCCGCGATCAAACGCAGCAAGGGTGCGGTCGAGAAGAGCGTCTCGAAAGCCGTCTCCAAGGGCAAGGTCGAACAGAGTGCGGCCGACGAGATCCTGGCGCGCGTCACCACGAGTCTCGAGTTCTCCGATCTTGCGGAATGCGACATCGTGATCGAGGCCGTCGCCGAGGATCTCCCGTTGAAGATCGAGATGTTCCGCGACCTCGATCGCTCGACCAAACCGGACGCGATCCTGGCGACCACGACGTCGTCGTTGTCGGTCGTCGATCTCGCGGCGGCAACGGAACGGCCCGACCGCGTCCTCGGTCTTCACTTCTTCAATCCCGCTCCCGTCATGAAGCTCGTCGAGGTCGTACGCACGGTGGCGACGTCGCCCGAAACCGTCGAGCGTGCATCCGAATGGATCTCCTCGATCGGGAAACACCCCGTCCATTGCCGCGATCGAGCGGGCTTCATCGTCAACTTCCTCTTGTTCCCGTACTTGAACGACGCGATCCGCATGCATGAGGAGGGGTACTCGAGTCCTGAGGACATCGACATCGCTATGAAGCTCGGCTGCGGACATCCGATGGGTCCGTTCGAGCTGATGGACATCGTCGGGCTCGACGTCACGCTCGCGATCCTCAACTCGCTCCATCAGGAATTCCGCGAGCGGCGCTACGCCCCGGCCCCCTTGCTGGAGCACATGGTTTCTGCCGGTTACCTCGGTCGCAAGACGGGCCGCGGCTTCTACGACTACTCGACCTAGAGAACAAACCGTTTCGCTCGGCTCGCTTGAGTAGCCGGGTCGGTTCGGTACCCTGCCCCCTCATGAATCGCGGGGTCATAACGAAGTTCGGCGCGGCCGGTGTCGCCCTGATGGCGGGCGTGACTCTGATCGCGCCGTCGGGCGCAGCCGGTTACCGCGAGCGGAGCGTGGAGATCGCGCCGGGTGTCGTCTTCACCAAAATCCGCGACCCGAAAGGGCCCTGGAGCATCCGCGTCATCTCGATCGAGCTCCAGGCCGCGTCGACGATTGAGCCCGTCCTTGCGACCGGCAAACTTCCCGGCGTCGAGCGGACGAGTGCGATAGCGGCGCGATATGGAGCATTGGCCGCCATCAACGGCGACTACTTCCGCGAGTCCGGGCGCCCCGTCATGTTGTTCGCGCAGGACGGCGAGCTCGCGCAGACCGCGCTGATGCCGGGTGTGAATTTCGCCGTGGACCAAAGCGAGACGACGGCGTTCATCGGGCATCGGAAGCCCGAGCTGTGGCTCGCGGAAGAGGATTCCGGATCGTCGCACGTCGTCAGCATGTTCAACGCGGGCGCGCCGAGGTATCGCCAGATCGCCGGCTATAGCGCGCTCGGGGGCCGCGATGAGAAACCTCCTTACGGAGCATGCTCGGCACGTCTGTATCCGACGGAACCATGGCGCTCGACAACCACGAGGATCGGCACTGCGCAGAGCCACATCGTCCACGAGGTCGCGTGCAAGAGCGGACGTATGTTCCCGAAGAAGGGACGCGTCTTTTCGGCTCCTCCCGCGACCCCGAAGGCGACGGCCGTCACATCGCTGGTTCCCGGTGAGAGCATCGAATTCGGCTGGTCACTCGGCTGGCCCGAAGTCATCGAGACGATCGGTGGAAACCCCACCGTGGTGCGAGATGGGGAGCTGTCGATCGGATCGGGGTCTACGCCGTTCTTCCAGCGCCATCCGCGCACCGGGGTGGGTTACACAGATGACGGTCGCGTGCTCTTCGTCACCGTCGACGGGCGTCAGTCGGGCTACAGCGTGGGGATGACCCCCAAACGCTTCGGGAAGCTGTTCCTGTCGCTCGGAGCGACCTATGCCCTCAACCTCGACGGTGGAGGTTCGACCACGATGGTCGTCAACGATGAGATCGTGAACCGTCCGTCTGGCGGTGGCGAGCGTCCTGTGGGCTCCGCACTCCTGCTGCTCCCGGGCGCCGACCCTGCCCCGATCGCGACCCCCGCTCCGGCACCTACCAGCACGCCAACCCCCGTGCCGACCACCGTGCCAACCCCCGCGCCGAGCGTCAGTCCGACAGAGCTCGAGTCCGTCGCGTCGACGACGACGACGATCCTGTCCATCGACGCGTGGCGCGATGCGGCCACGGACCCGGCATCGATCGGCGGGATGGCGCATTGGTTGCGCAGCGAAGGGATCCACCTACGGGGCTCACTCCGGCGAGCCGCGCTTCTCTTCTCCCGACTGCGCTAGCGCGGCGTTCTTTGCACGCGAGGCGACGGAATCGGTTGCCTGAGGTGCAAAGAACCTATTTGGCGTCGCCGCGGCCGTTGAGGCCCGGGTACTCGCGGCCCCCGAATGGAAAGCGCGCCGACAATCTCCACGCGTCGGCTCGCGCGAAACGGTCGCGGTAGTCGAGCATCCCTAACCGACGGCCCTGAGCGCGTGCCGCGCGCAACCACAGGGAGGAGGCCTTCGCCTGCTGTTCTTGCTCGTGGATCCGATCGAGGGCCGCTTGTAGCGCCGCCGTCTCCTCGTCGCTCGCGTCGCCCGATACCGACACGAGTTCGAGGCGCGGTCGATCGGTCATAGCGGGATGTTGCCGTGCTTGCGCTGGGGGATCGTCTCGCGCTTGCTGCGCAGCATCTCGAGCGACTGAACGAGTTTCTTGCGAGTGTCCTGCGGCTCGATCACCGCGTCGACGTATCCGCGCTCCGCCGCGATGTACGGCGTCGAGAACCTCTCGGAGTAATCACCGATCAACTCGGCGCGCTTGGCATCGGCGTCGTCGGCTCCCGTGATCTCCTTGCGATGGATGATGTTGACGGCACCTTCGGCGCCCATGACGGCGATCTCCGCCGACGGCCACGCGAACGAGATATCGGAGCGGATGTGCTTGGAGTTCATGACGACGTACGCACCGCCGTACGCCTTGCGGGTGATGACCGTCATGCGCGGCACCGTAGCTTCGCTGAAGGCGTACAAGAGCTTCGAGCCGTGGCGGATGATGCCGCCGTACTCCTGCTCGGTCCCCGGAAGGAATCCCGGGACGTCGACGAACGTCACCAAGGGAACGTTGAATGCGTCGCAGAAGCGCACGAAGCGTGCGCCCTTGGACGATGACGTGATGTCAAGGCATCCAGCGAGTACCTGGGGCTGGTTGGCGACGATTCCCACCGGATGGCCGGCAAGCCGCGCGAAGCCGACGACGATGTTTTGGGCCCAGTGCGGGTGGACCTCGAAGAACTCTCCGTCATCGAACACCGACTGGATGACCTTGTGCATGTCGTAGGGCTTATTCGGCGAGTCCGGCATGAGATCGACGAGGTCGTCACATGAGCGCATCGGGTCGTCCGTCGGAGGGAAGTAAGGCGGCGATTCGAAGTTGTTCGACGGCAGGAACGACAAGAGGTAACGGATCTGCTCGAGACATGCCTCGTCGTCGCCGGCAACGAAGTGGGCGACTCCCGAACGCGACGCATGACTCATCGCACCGCCTAGCTCTTCTTGCGACACGTCTTCGCCGGTAACGGTCTTGATGACCTCCGGACCGGTGATGAACATGTGCGACGTTTCGGCAACCATGAAGACGAAGTCGGTCATCGCCGGCGAATAGACGGCGCCGCCGGCGCACGGACCCATGATGGCCGAGATCTGCGGGATCACTCCCGAGGAACGAACGTTGCGATCGAAGATGTATCCGTAACCCGCCAGCGACGCGGCCCCCTCCTGGATGCGCGCACCGCCCGAATCGTTCAGCCCGATCACCGGCGCGCCGGTCTCCAGTGCGAGATCCATGATCTTGCAGATCTTCTCGCCCATGACTTCGCCGAGCGAGCCCCCGAACACCGTGAAGTCCTGCGCGAAAACAAAAACCTTGCGACCGTCGATCGTGCCCCAACCGGTGACGACGGCATCCGAGTAGGGGCGCTTGTCCTCGATGCCGAACCCGTGGCTGCGATGGCGCACAAGCATGTCGGTCTCGACGAAGCTGTCGGGGTCGAGGAGTTTGGCGATCCGCTCGCGCGCGGTGAGCTTGCCGCGTTCGTGCTGTCGTGAAATGGCGGCCTCGCCGCCCGCGAGGCGAGCCTGGTCGGCCCGGGCGTGGAGGTCCTCGATGCTCTCCGACAGAGGATGAGCGGCCGCTCCGTGCTGAGCCTCCTCGGGGATCAGGCGTTCGCTTCGTGCCATCCCCCGAGTGTAGTTGTGGCTGCTCAGGCCCCCTATCCGAGAGCCCTGAATTCATACAAAACGGGCAGAGCGGGGCAGGTAAGGACGATCCAGGGTCGAACGGAGAGGTATGGCCTTCGACCGTTTCCTGGGAGCACTCGACCGATTCGCTTACCGGATCGCCGGACCGAGCGCGGAAGATCGCGCGGCCGGTCTCGAACTGGCCGTCGCGTCGCGCCGCTTCTCGCGTCGCACCAAGGCTGTCGTGGACGACAAACTCGCGTTCTCCGCGACGCTCATGCGCGCGGGTGAGGTCGATGCGGCCAACCGTCTGCTCGCCGAGGTGGAGGTCGAGGTCCGCACGGAAGAGGCCGCTCTCATCGAAGTTGTGAACGAAGTCAAGTTCGAACGCGAGATAAATCGCAAGCCGCTCACCAGAGTTGCTTTCGCTCGCATGATGGCGGCAGCGATGCTCAGCTCGACGCTGCTCGCGACTTCCGCCGTCGGCATGGCCGTCGCCGGATTGTTCAAGGAGGACGGCGCACAGATCGGTTCGTCCGGTGAAACCGAAGCGAGCGCGAAACGAAGCAGCGACATCGTCAAGGGCATCAGGTTGGCCAAGGCGACGATGCCGGTCAAGATCGGCGGAGTTCGGATGAACATGACCGAGGCCGAACTCAACAAGTTCCGTGAGCTGACCCGGGGTGACTTCGATGGCAAACGTCTCGAGACGTTCCTCCTCGGATTCCTTCCTCCCGCTCTCGCGCAGCAGGTTCAGCTCGCTCTTACGGCGGCCTCGGAAGCGTTGCCCGCAAAGATCGAGAAATCGCTCATCGTCGTCTCGGAACGCGCCAACGACAAGCGTAAAGAAGCAACCAACGAGGGCGCGGAAGATCCCGCCGAAGAGACCGAAGACCCGAGCCCGTCGCCTTCGGAATCGGATGGATCCGATGACGGCTCGGGTGATCCTGACGACGAAGACGACGACTCGAGCGGCCTGCCGATCATCGGCGACGGTGACGACGGAGACGAGGGTTAGGCAGCTTCCACCCACCGCTTCACCCCGTAGGGTCCGGCTCGGATGAGCGACACGTACCGAGCCGCAGGTGTCAATTACGAGGTTCTCGATCGAGCGAAGCGCGCCGCCATCGAGCAAGCCACAGCTACCAGTGCGTTACTTGCGAACCACGGGGGGCGAGCCCTCGACGCCTCCCGCGGCGAACCAGCTTTCGTCTACACGCTCGGCGATCGGACTTTCGCGTTCGTCCTCGAATGCCTCGGCACGAAATCGGTGCTGGCGCGTCACTACCTCGAAGCAACCGGTGCCGACCACTTCGCGGACGTCGCCTACGACACCGTCGCGGCGATCGTGAACGACCTCGCATGTCCCGGCGCGCTCCCGCTCGTCGTCAATGCCTACTTCGCAACCGGAAGCGACAGCTTCTTCTCGGACGGCGCGCGGCTCAATTCGCTCGTCGAAGGATGGCGCAGAGCATGCGAGGACGCAGGTGCGACATGGGGTGGGGGAGAGTCTCCGACCCTGGCGGGACTCGTTTCCGCCGAGGATGTCGAGCTCGCAGGTAGTGCCGTCGGTGTCATGCCGGAAGGGCGCACGCCCCTTTTGGGCGAGGAGCTCGCGCCGGGCAACGAGATCGTCCTGATCGCAAGTACCGGCTTGCACGCGAACGGGGCGTCGCTCGTGCGTGTGGTCGCCGACGACGCTCCGGATGGCCTGAACACGAATCTGCCGGATGGGCACAGCCTGGGGGCCGCGGCTCTTACGCCGTCGCTCATCTACGTTCCATTGGTTGCCGCGCTCGCGGACACCGATATCCCTGTGACCTACATGACCCACATCACCGGCCACGGGCTTCGCAAACTGATGCGCCCGGCGAACGCCCTTAGCTACCGCATCACGGATTTACCCGACGTCCCTCCGGTCTTGAATTTCCTCGTCGAGAGATTGGCGATGGACGCGCGCGCTGCCTTCGGCACGTTCAACATGGGCGCGGGGTTCGCCGTCTATTGCGATGCCGATGGCGGCGACCGCGTCGTCGAAACCGCGGGGGCACTGGGGATGGAAGCACTCGTCGCCGGCGTTGTCGAGGAGGGGCCGCGGCGCGTGATCCTCGAACCCGTGGACGTGACGTACGAAGCCGAGGATCTGGAACTGCGCTGAAGCTCTAGCCCACCACCTGAGGTTCGGGCCTCATCTCTGAGTCACCGATCGGACCGCGCGAACGTGCCGGGAGGCGAAACGCGGCGAGACAGACGAGTGCCGCGGGGACCGCCCCTGCGAGATACGCGACCTGGAAGGACATCCCCTGCGCCAGCGCGCCGAGCGCAGTGGGTGCGATCAGGTATCCGATGTCGCCTGCCATCTGGTTGACCCCGACTGCGGCCCCGGAACCCGAGCGCGGGATCGAGTCCGCCATCAGAGCCCCGGCCGCGACGCCGCCGGCAGCGATGCCGGCTCCGATCGCGACCATCAACGGGAAGTAGGCCCACGGAAGGGCCTCGATCTGACCCATGAGTGCCGTAGCCACGCCGGTCAGCGCAAGAGAAGGGATCAAGACGGCGCGCCGGCCGATGCGATCCGCGAGCCGGCCCGCGACGAACAGGATCCCGATCTCGCCGACCGCGAGCAGCGTCACGGCGAAGCCGATCTCTTGTTCCGAAAAGCCGAGACGGGAGTCGGCGAAGAGCGGTCCGATCGTTTGCGCGGCGCCCGAGATGCTCCACCAACCGACGAACGTCGCGAGCAAGGCGACGACGTAGCGCGTGTCCGAGAACAAGGGTTTCGCTGCCCGCAGGGCGTCCATCGGTGATCTCCGTTCGGCATCCCGTTCGACTTCCCCGGCCATCACTACCCACGCGATCGCGGACGCCACCAAGAGACCCGTCCCGTAGATGTGGAACGGAGCCGCGAGCCCGAAACGCTGCGCGATCACGCCGCCGAAGAGAGGGCCGAGCCCGATCCCCACGAGGAACGAAGAGCGGAACGCGCCGGTAGCGCGACCCATCGCCTCCGGTTCGATGATGCGCAGGATCCGGTTCATCAGGCCACCGATGAAGAGGGCCGACCCGGCCCCCCCGAAACCGCGCGCCAGCACGAGCTGGGGGAACGACTCGGCGAAGCCGGCCGCGTAAGAAGACGCGGACACGATCAGCAGCCCGGCGATCGTGCAGGCGCGCTCGCCGAAGCGATCGACGACCAGCCCGCCGACTAGACCGAACGAGAACCGCGTGAGCCCGAAGACGAACTGGATCAATCCGATCAATGCGATCCCGACACCGAACGACCTCGCGTAGAGAGGCAGTACCGGGATCACCATCCCGAAGCCGAGTGCGACGGTGATCGATATCGCCAGCAGGTTGCGGAACTCGGGACGCCTAAGGGGTGGAACTACTGCGGTGTCGCTCAAGTAGTAATCGGAGCCTGGATCAGCTCCACGAGGAGGCCGTGGTTCCCGCCCGGATGCACGAACGCGACCATGTGCCCACGGCCACCGCGGCGGGGAACCTTGTCGATCAGACGAACCCTTTTCGCCTTCAGCTCCGCGAGCGCAGCCTCGAGGTCGTCCACCTCATAGGCGATGTGGTGCAAGCCTTCGCCCTTGCGGGCGATGAACTTGCCAACGGTGGTGTCCGGGCCGGTCGGTCCGAGGAGCTGCAGGAACGATTCGCCGAGCGGCAGCAGTGCCTCTTCGACGCCCTGGTCCTCGACCCGTTCGCGGTGACTGACCTCGAGGCCCCACACGTCCGAATAGTGGGCGATCGCGGCATCGAGATCGGATACGGCGAGTGCGATGTGTTCGACCTTGCCCAGCATCAGCCTGCTCCCGCTCGGTAGCGCTCGTCGGCCGCGTAGCGCTCCTCGAGACCCATGAGCGCGTTGAAATCGTCGAATGTCATCAATCTCTCGGCGATCGTGTCCGTGGTTCCTTGAGTGCGTATCGTCGAGTACGTCGCCGCCAGCGCGCCGGCCGCCGCGTACAGGCCGGAGAGAACGAAACCCACGCTGAAGAAACCCATCTCTGCGAGGTCGTCCAGCGGGACGATCGGTGTGCGGCCGCCTTCGATGAGGTTCACCGACAACGGCCCCGGGAGCTCTTTGCCGATCCTGGCAAGCTCCTCTCTCGTTCCTGGCCCTTCGACGAAGAGGATGTCGGCGCCCGCGTCCTTGTATAGGAGCGCGCGCCGGATGGCTTCGTCGAGCCCGTGCGTCTCGAGCGCGTCGGTGCGCCCGACGATGACGAATGGCGCATCGCCGCGTGCGTCGACCGCGGAGCGGATCTTCGCCGCGTGTTCTTCGGCCTCGATCACCGACTTGTCGCGCATGTGGCCGCACCGCTTCGGCCACCTCTGATCCTCGAGGATCATCCCGAGGGCGCCCATGCGCGTGAGTTCGCGCACCATGTACTGCACGTTCAGGGGACCGCCGTATCCGGTGTCGGCATCCACCACGACGCCGATGTCCACGGCCGCGGTGACGCGCCGGGCGACGTCGAGGATCTGCGTCTGGGTGAGCAGCCCGAAATCGGGCTCCCCGAGATAAGTCGCCGCAACGCCGTAGCCGGTGAGGACGACCGATCCGAACCCGGCGCGCTGTGCGAGCTTGGCCGAAAGCGCGTCGTAAACGCCCGGGACGACCATCAAGCGGCCCTCTTTGACCAGTGGGTGTATGTCGTGGTCGGTCCCGGTCGTTGTCACGTTGTGGAATCTACGAGGTCTAAGACTCCGTCAGCGTCTTGCGTGTCTGACGGAGCGAATGACGCTTCCGGAACCCGGCCTTCTCGTAGACCCGCAGCGCCTCCACGTTCTCGGCGCGTACCGAAAGTTCGATCCCGGTCACCTCTTCGTAAGAGAACATCCACCACAGCCCATGCGAGAGCAACCTGGTGGCGAACCCTCGCCCGCGGAAGGCGTCGTCGACGCCGATGTTCTCGACCCATGCTTCGCCGGTCGACCGGTCGACGCGGGCGTAGTGGTAGCCGGCGATCCGACCGCCCTCGTGGAGCACGAAGATCGTGCGGTCGGGTCGCTTGTCGAGCTCCTCGAGCAGTTGCTGGGCAGAGGGCCACTGACCGGGGAAGCAGCGTTCGTGGAGCGCCATCACCGCATCGCGTTCATCGTCGACCATCGGTCGGATCGCGTCGTCGGGGCCGACCGTGGCCCCTTCCCTCGGATAGGCCATGAAGAAGTGATCTCGCACGAGCGCGAAGCCGTGTCGATCGGAGAAGCGCTGCGCGCGCTCGTTACGGATGTTGAAGGCGAGGTCTATGTCGCGGTCGCTTACGGCGCGTTCAGCCAGCACCTGATCGAACAGTTCATCGGCAAGTTCGTCCCATCGCTGATCGATGGCCCAGGGTCCGTAGAGGAACCCTCGCTGCAGGGGGTCATCGTGCTCGTATCCCATGACCGCGACAACTTCGTTCTCCTCGCGTTCGATGAACAGTTTTATGTCGAATTCCTGAAGGTCGTTGACGATGGTCTGCTCGCCCTCGCCCATCGTCGCTATGTGGGTCTCGGGACGAAGTTGCCGGGGCGCGATGAACCTGGCCGCGGCGCGCAGGTCAGATGTCATCGAAGTTGCCGTGGCGGCCGGCGCCGGATGAGAACCGGACGGCACCCTCTTGCGCTTCGGTCAATGACGCCAGTCCGTCTTTGAACTCGCGTCGTAGAGCTTCTGCCAGATCGAGGCCACCACTGTCGTAGGCGGAACGACGCGCGGCGCGTAGGGCCGCTTGCGGGAAGGCCGCGATCTGTTCGGCGATGTCAACGGCCGCCTCGAGCGCGCGACCGGGCTCGACGACGCGGTTGACGAGACCCATAGCGAGAGCTTCGTCGGCGTCCACCGGACGCCCGGTCAGAAGCAGGTCGAGACCGCGCCCCAGCCCGACGACACGCACGATGCGCACGCTGCCTCCGTCGAGCAGCGGCACCCCCCAGCGGCGATTGAAGAAACCGAAGGTCGCGTCGGCTGCCGCCACGCGCATGTCGCACCACAACGCGAGCTCCAAGCCGCCTGCGACCGCATGGCCTTCGACCGCGGCGATCACCGGCTTCTCGAGCTGCATCCAACTGGGTCCCATCGGTGCATCGCCGTCAGGATCGACGCGGTTGGCGCGTTCGGGGTCAGTCATCGCTTTCAGGTCGGCGCCGGCGCAGAAGTGCCCACCCGCTCCGGTGAGGATCGCGACGAGGGCCTGTTCGTTCGATTCGAAGTCTCGGAACGCGGCGCTGAGCGCGTCGGCCGTGGGTCTATCCACGGCATTGCGAACCTCGGGCCGATCGATCGTGACGATGATGGTGGTGCCGCGTTTTTCCGTACGAACTGTCGACATGCGGCGAAGACTAGAATGAGGTCTTAGCCCTCATACTTGGAAAGGGGCGTCTCAATGACCTCTTCAGTCATCGTCTCCGCGGCTCGCACCGCCATCGGCAAGTTCGGGGGAGCGGTCGCCGGCTTGCCCGCCGTCGACCTCGGGAGCCACGCCATCAAGGGCGCGCTCGAGCGCGCCGGTATCTCGGGCGATCAGGTCGACTACGTGATCATGGGCCAGGTACTCCAGGCCGGAGCGGGCCAGATCACCGCCCGCCAGGCCGCCATCAAGGCCGGCGTGCCCGACTTCGTGCCCGCGATCACGATCAACAAGGTCTGTCTTTCCGGACTGAATGCGATCGCGCTCGCCGACCAGCTCATCCGCGCCGGTGAAGTCTCGGTCGTCGTCGCCGGAGGGATGGAGTCGATGGACCAGGCTCCCTACCTCCTGCCGAAGGCCCGCACCGGATACCGGATGGGTGACGGGAAGATCGTCGACTCGATGGTCTACGACGGCTTGTGGGACGCGTTCACCGACAAGCACATGGGCGGACAGTCGGACGAGGTCAATGTCGAGTTCGACATCTCGCGCGAAGCCCAGGACGCGTGGGCGTTGCGCTCACACCAACGCGCCGCCGCCGCGATCTCCGAAGGCCGCTTCGCCGACGAGATCGTCCCCATCGAGATCCCACAACGTAAGGGGGATCCGGTCGTTTTCGATACCGATGAAGGCGTACGCCCGGAAACGACGAAGGAATCGCTGGCGAAGTTGAAGACCGCGTTCAACCCGGAAGGGACGATCACCGCGGGCAACGCATCGCAGATCTCCAACGGCGGGGCCGCGGTCGTTGTGATGAGCAAGGAGCGAGCGCAGGAGCTCGGCGTGACGCCGATCGCGGAGATCGTGGCGCACGGGATGTCGGCGGAGAAGCCCCCTTATCTCCACACCGTGCCGGCCCTCGCGGTTCAGGCGGCGCTGAAGAAGGCCGGGATGTCATCGAACGATCTCGATCTCATCGAGATCAACGAGGCGTTCGCGTCGGTCGCGCTGCACTCGACCAAGATGCTGTTCAACGGTAATCCCGAGGCTGAAGAGAAGGTCAACGTGAATGGCGGAGCGGTCGCCCTCGGTCATCCGATCGGCTGCACCGGAGCACGCTTGACCGTGACGTTGCTCTATGAGCTGAAGCGCCGCGGTGGCGGGGTCGGTTGTGCCGCGCTATGTGGTGGCGGCGGTCAGGGCGACGCCGTGATCTTCCGCGTCCCGCCGGGCTGATGACCCTCTCCCGCGGTTCAGCGATGTTCGACTGAGGAGACCGCTAGCCTGCTGGACTTCGTCACCTCGCTGGGGTTAGTTATCGACTGAGACATCGTGACGAGAGGAGGCACCAGATGCTGGACCGAACTGTCCTGAGACTCGGGGGGGCCGCAGCGATGCTGGGGGCGGCGATCGGGTTCGTTTTCAACCTGCTCCATCCGCGTCCGTCGGATTACAGCGTCGGCGCCGAGATCGAGTTGGTTGCCGACAGCGGTATCTGGCTCTTCGACCATTGGATGCTGGGGTGGTCGGTCGTCTTCTCGTTTGTCGGGCTCGCAGTGATCGCTCGGTCGTTCCGTGAAGAGCCGGCCGCGTCGTGGGGACGTGTTGCTTTCGCTGCCGTGGCCGCCGGCGCGGCGCTCGGCATCGCAACGATCGTCGTCGACGGCATGGCGATGAAAGAGGCAGCGCTGAACGCGGCGGGCGGCGGAGAGGCAGCTCAGGCCGCGGCCGAAGCAGTGGCGTATGTAGGGATGGGCCTGTTCACGGGACTCATCGGGTTCACTTTTGGGCTTCAGCCCGTGTTGTTCGGGATCGCCGGGATCGTCAGCGACCAGTATCCGAGATGGCTCGGTTACCTCGCGCTGGTCGCGGGGGTTCTGGGTTTCGTGGGCGCCGCGACTCAGTTCCTGACGGGTCTTTCGACCTTCACCGTCGTGGGTATGTTCCTCCCCGCTTCGCTGGGCTTCACCGTATACATCTTCGTAATGGGCTGGCAGCTATGGCAGAGGGCGGACGTCCCGGCTGCCGCGGCGCAACCTCTCACCTAACTCTTCACGACGTCAGGTCTCCCAGGAGGTCGCGCTCTAGCGGAGGAGAAGGTTCAGAAGGATCGTGCCGATCACCGACAGTCCGATCGACACGAGGATCATCAGCACACATCCTGGTCCGCCCCCCAGTGGGCGGACCTCTATGTTTCCGAAACGCATAGGGGAGTCACCCCCAGTAGTCAGTCGCTGAAGCGCTTGAAGAGATCGATCCTGTCGGCGAAGCGCGCTCGCTTCTCGGGATCGCGCACGCCCTGGTTCTCGGCATCGGCGAGTACGAGGATCCCCAGCTTGCCCTTGTGCAGGTTCTGATGCACCTGCCAGGCGGCTTCAGCGGTATCCGCAAGCGGATAGGTCTTCGACAGGATCGGGTGGATCATGCCGAGATCGAGCAGCCGGTTGGCCTCGTACGCTTCTTTGTAGTTGGCGAAGTGACTGCCGATGATCCGCTTCAACATCATCCATAGATATCGATTGTCGTATTCGTGCATGTAACCCGATGTAGACGCGCACGAAACGATCTTGCCCCCGCGCTTCGTGACGAAGACGCTGGCCCCGAAGGTCTGGCGACCCGGGTGCTCGAAAACGATGTCGGGATCTTCTCCGGTGAATTCCCTGATCTTCTTGCCGAGACGTTTGAACTCCTTGGGATTCTGGACGTCGCCATCCCAGAAGCGGTAACCCTCTGCCTTGCGATCGATCGCGTACTGACAGCCGATCTCGTGCAGAAGCTCGATCTTGTCCGCGGACGACACGACACCGACCGGGATCGCACCTCCGTTGAGGCAGTACTGGACCGCATAGCCACCCAAACCCCCGGTCGCGCCCCAGATCAGCACTACGTCGCCCTGTTTGATCTGAGCGCCGTTCGGCGAGACGAGCATCCGGTAGCTCGTCGAGTTCACGAGTCCGTTACAGGCGGCCTCTTCCCAGGTGAGATGCGTCGGCATCGGCATCAACTGGTTGGCCTTGACCATCGAGATCTGCGCGAGGCTGCCGAAGTTCGTTTCGAATCCCCAGATCCGTTGCCCGGGATCCATCATCGAGTCGTCGTGACCACCGGGCGCTTCCATGTCGACGTAATTGCAATGCACCGTGACGCGGTCGCCGGGCTTCCAGTGAGTGACGCCCGGCCCCGTCCGAAGCACGACGGCGGCGGCATCGGAGCCGACGATGTGGTGGTCGATATTGTGCCGGGCGCCGAGCTCGCCCTCTTTCCCGAAACGCTCGAGGAAGAGGAACGTGGGCAGCGGTTCGAAGATCGACGTCCACACCGTGTTGAAGTTGATGGCCGAAGCCATGACCGCGATAAGACATTCGTTCGGACCAAGAGGGGGGATCGGGACCTCGTCGACGTGCAGCGATTTACGAGGGTCCTTCGATTCATGTTCCATACCCTCGAACATCTCTTCTTCGTCCTTCCGGACGAACGCGGCGATCATCGACTCCGGCAGTTCCAGCTCACCGATCTCGTCGCTGGGCGCATCGGCTTCGATCGCTTCTTTGATCTTTTCTATGGCACCAGGCACCACGTCTCCTCAGGTTCGTGAGTGAAGGGAACTGTTGATGCTGTTGATACAACTTCTCGCTTCATTCGCGGTCATTCTGCGACAAGTTGTATCAAGTTTACGATTCGCCCATGAGCCAGGGTTTGAGCTTCCGGTTGAGCGACGAACAGGAGGCTTTCCGGCAGAGCATCCGGCAATTATCAGAGGACAAGATCGCGCCCCGCGCCAGCGAGATCGACGACGCCGACGAATACCCGTGGGACATCGACGAGCTGCTCGTCAAGAACGGATTCGCCGGAGTCTCCTACCCGGAGGAGTACGGAGGCGCCGGCGGGGGTGCGCTCGAGCTCTGCCTCCTCGTAGAGGAGATCTCTCGGGTCTGTGCCGGCGTCGCGCTGATCCCGGCAGTGAACAAGCTCGGGGCGATACCGATCCTTTTGGCCGGTTCCGATGAGATGCGTAAGAAAGTGTGTACGGGCATCACCAACGGCGATCACCGCATGTCTTATTGCTTGACCGAACCGGGCTCGGGCTCCGATGCCGCGGCGATGAAGAGCAAGGCCGTCCCAGACGGTGACTCGTGGATCCTCAACGGATCGAAGCGCTTCATCACCGGCGCCGGTGCCACCGATCTGTACACGTACTTCGCGGTGACCGATCCCAACGGTGCGAAGGGCAAGAACATCACCGCCTTCCTGGTGTCCTCCGACATGGACGGCTTCTCGCTCGGACGCAAGGAAGACAAGATGGGTATCCGGGGCTCGCCCACACGCGAAGTCATCGTGGAAGACGTCCGGGTGCCCGCCGAGAATGTGATCGGCGATGTGAATACCGGCTTCCAACTCGCCATGCGCACGCTCGATTTCTCACGGCCGACGGTCGCCGCGCAGGCGCTTGGGATCGCGCAAGGGGCCTTCGATTTCGCCGTTGGTTATTGCAACGAAAGACAGCAGTTCGGCAAACCCATCGCCTCTTTCCAGGGAATGCAATTTATGTTCGCCGACATGGCGATGAAGATCGAGACGTCGCGCATGGCGGTGTATCGCGCCGCGGTTGCGGTAGACGAGGGAGACCGGAACGTCTCGTACTGGGCGGCGATCGCCAAGTGCTACGCGTCCGACACCGCTATGGAAGTGACTACTAACTGCGTGCAGGCCCTCGGTGGCTATGGCTACATCAAGGAGTATCCGGTCGAGCGCTTCATGCGCGACGCGAAGATCACCCAGATCTACGAAGGCACGAACCAGATCCAACGGGTGGTGCTCGCCCGCAAGATCTTCGGCTAACCCTCGGTTGCGCGCGGGCGGTTGGCACCGACCGCCAAAGCGATCTGGGTCATGTCGGATCGCAGCTGATCGAAGCGAGAGTCCATCTGGGCGAATCGGTCGTCAACCTGGGCGAAACGGCTATCCATGGTGTTGTTGGTTTGCGCGAAGCGGCTATCCATGGTTCCTACGATCTGGTCGAACTGAGCATCTACGCGAGCGAAGCCCGCATCCATCCGGTCTTCCAGGCGGTCCATTCGCCGCCAGAACATTGTGCCCAGCCCCGTGATGAGGAGGGCCTGGAAAGTCATGATGATGATCTCGCCCTGGGTCACGTTTGCCATGCTAGCTCTGGCACGCGCCGTGAGAGGTGACGTCCTTCACCTTCTCTTTGATTGTTCGGTCGGTACCACTGCCCGCCCCCGAAGCGGTGCCTCGGGAACCGCCTGGTGCTTGGATCCGCCCGCTATCGTTTGGCCATGACCGATTTCCGGACGGATAAGGACTCACTCGGCGAGGTCAACGTGCCTGCCGACCGGCTCTGGGGGGCCCAGACGCAGCGCTCGCTCGAGAACTTCCCCATCGGCCGCGACCGGTTCGTCTGGGGGCGACGGGTCATCCGCGCCTTCGGCTTGTTGAAGAAGGCCGCAGCCCTGGGCAATGCCGAGTTGGGACAGTTGCCTAACGACATCGCCGAGCTGATCGCCAAGGCCGCCGACGACGTCATCGCCGGGGCGCTCGACGAGGAATTCCCTCTCGTCGTGTGGCAGACCGGTTCTGGGACGCAATCGAACATGAATGCGAACGAGGTGATCGCGAATCGTGCGATCCAGCTCGCCGGCGGGACCATCGGCTCAAAGGAGCCCGTCCACCCGAACGACGACGTCAACAAGGGGCAGTCGTCCAACGACACGTTCCCGACCGCGATGCACATCGCCGCGGTCGAAGAGATCGAAGACAATCTCTTGCCCGCCGTTAAGGCCTTGCGGGACACGCTGGATTCGAAAGCGAAGGCTTATGACGACGTCGTGATGGTGGGACGCACGCATCTCCAGGATGCGACCCCGGTTCGGTTGTCGCAGGTCATCGGCGGCTGGGTCGCGCAACTCGATCAAGCAATGGACGGTATCCGTGGTGCGTTGCCCGGCATCTACGAACTCGCGATCGGTGGGACCGCGGTGGGAACCGGACTGAACTCACACCCCCGTTTCGGTGATGTCGTCGTTGAGAAACTGGCGGACGAAACGGGGAAGCCGTTCCGTGCCGCACCAGACAAGTTCGCGGCTCTCTCTGCTCATGACGCGATGGTTGCCGTTAGCGCGACGCTTCGCACCTTGGCGGGTGCCCTCTACAAGATCGCGAACGATGTGCGTCTGTACTCGATGGGCCCGCGGGGCGGGCTCGCCGAACTCACCATCCCGGAGAACGAACCCGGCTCGTCCATCATGCCGGGGAAGGTCAACCCCACCCAGTCCGAGGCGTTGACCATGGTGTGCGTGCAGGTGTTCGGCAACGACACCGCGGTCGCGTTCGCCGGCACGCAGGGGACGTTCCAGCTGAACGTCTACAAGCCCGTGATGCTTCACAACGTTCTCGAGTCTGCAAATCTCCTGGCGGATGCCTGTCACTCCTTCAACGACCACTGTGCCGTGGGGATCGAACCAAACCGTCCCGTCATCGAGGCGCACCTGCAGGATTCCTTGATGCTCGTAACCGCTCTGAACCCCCACATCGGGTACGAGAAGGCGGCCGAGATAGCCATCAAGGCTCATCGCGAGGGGACATCGCTCAAGGAGGCGGCCGCCGAACTCGGTTACGTGAGCGAGCAGGATTTCGATGAATGGGTGCGTCCCGCCGATATGACGCGCCCGTTAGACGAGTAGTTCGTTCACTTCCTCGATAATCCTTAACGATGAACCTCTTCAAACGCGACCCCGACCCGTTCGCTTCGTCTCGCTATACGAGCGTCTTCAAGAGCGTGCGCGAACGTCAGCGTCGCCACATGCAGAAGCGCTGGCAGTGGTGGGTCCTAGGGGTGTTCCTGATCCTGACCGTTCTCGGGGGGGCCGCGGCGTGGAAGATCCACCAGTTCCAGGAGCGCATCCAGCACGATGCCGGAACCACGCCCGAAGGGGAGGGAGAGCCGTTCAACGTGCTGCTCGTCGGCTCGGACTCGAGAGGTGACCTGACACCCGAGGAGCAACACGAGCTCGGCGCGAACGCCGTAGCGGGTGAGCGCGCGGACACCCTGATCCTTGCTCATGTCGACCCGAACGACGACCACGTCATCATGGTGCAGTTCCCTCGAGACCTCTATGTCGAAATGGGCGACGGCGCGGGCAAGATCAACGAAGCGCTACTGGGTGGACGCAAAGCTCTCGTCCGAACGATCGAAGACCTGACCGGTCTGACCATCAATCGCTACATCAAGGTGAACATCGCGGGCTTTCGCGACGTCGTGGACGCGATCGGTGGAGTGGATGTCTGTGTTCCGGAAGAGATCGGCTTCGATTCGAACACCGGGCTGGCCATCACCGAGCCGGGAACGATCCACTTCGACGGCGACCTCGCGTTGCGATTCGTACGTTCGCGCCACACGGTGGAAGGTGGAGATTTCGGAAGGATCGCGAATCAGCAGAAGTTCCTCGCGGCCGCGTTGAACAAGGTGACATCCGCGGGAACGTTGTTCCAACCGCAGAACGTGCTCGAGCTAATCGACGTCGCCGGCGACAACCTCGAGGTCGACATGCACACGAATCTCAGCAGGTTGCGCGGGATCCTCGAGAGGTTCCGCTCGTTCACGCCCGAGCGCTACGAGGCCTACACGGTCCCTAATGAAGGAACGGGGCGAGTGGGCGAGGCCTCGGTCGTTTTCCCGGACGAGGCGGGCATGCGCTTCGTTTTCGACGCCTTGGGCCGTAATGAATCACCGGCCGAGGCAGACGGAGTACCGAACATCGACCCGCACACGGTCAGGGTCGGTGTCTACAACGGGGTCGACCTGTTCCGGCCCTACGCCTCCGACGCCGCGGCAGCCCTGCTGGAAGCGACGGGTGGAGCGCTGGAAGGCTTCCGCATCGATTCCTCCGACATCGCGAACGCGCCGCACTTCAAGTTCAAGGAGACCCTCATCCGCTACGAAGCCGGGACGGAGGACATGGCTGAACTGGTCGCCGCGGTGGTACCGGGTGCCACATTGCAAGAACACCGCACTCCAGAAGGCGTCGACGTTGCCGTAATCGTGGGTGACAAGGGATTCAAGACCGAGACTTTGGTTCAGATCTTGCCGATCCCGATCCCGCCCCCCGGCGAGCGCCCCGAAGTATGCGAAAAGAAAGGGAAGGCGGTCACGGGGTAGCAACGCCTTTCTGCCTCAGGTGTTCGAAGAGTTCTTCGTAGCGGCGCGCGATCGCGGCGGGTGATGCCCAACCCTCGACGAAGGCCCGGCCGGCACGACCCATCGCCGCTGCGTCCTCCCGATCGTCGAGAAGGGTGCGAATCGCCTTGGTGAAGGCTTCCGGATCTTCGGGCGGGACGGCCATCCCGGCGCCGGCCCGCTCCAGGATGCGCGCGACCTCGCTTCCTTCGTCGACGCTCGCCACGATCGGGCGCCCCGCAGCGAGGATCGAATACGTCTTGGAGGGCACGCTCGAATGGGCGAGGCCCTTCTTGAGCGCCACGACGTGTATATCCGCGGCGGCGAGCACCTCCGGCAGTCGATCGATGGGTTGGAGGTCGACGAAGACGACGTTGTCCATCCCACGCGCGTGCTTCTTAAGGTCGTCGCGTGCGGCACCCGCGCCGTTGATCACGAATACGACGTCGGTTTCGTGGGCAAGGGCCGCAGCTGCGTCGATCATCAGATCGAGGGACTGTGAGAGACCCACGTTGCCGGCGTACATGACCACGCGTTTCCCGGTGAGACCGTACTCAGTTCGGTAGTCGTTCTCGGCGGGTTGGGGCGTGATCGTCTCGCTATCGACGAAGTTCGGGACGACATGGATCTTGTGCGGATCGGTCTTCCCGGACAGATTCGAGCGCAGGTCTTCGGAGAGAACCGTGATCGCCTCGGCCCGCCCGTAGCAGTAATGCTCCATACGCTTGGCTGCGGCTATCGCAAGCGGGTTGCGCAGATAACCGAGCTCGATCGTCACGTCGGGGAAGACGTCTTGGACATTGAAGACGAACCGGCCTCCACGAGCACGGGCGACGCGCGCCCCCGCAAGTCCCAGGGTCAAGGGTGGCGATACGGCCAAGACGCCGTCAACCGGGCGTCCCCGACGACCCTCACGCGCGGCGAGCGCGGTGAATGCTCCAAACGCAAGTGCACGCCGGCCGAGGGCACGCTTGTCCGGCGTAGGGAATGGATGGACGCGCGTGATCCGGCCCCAGGAGGTGTCTTCGTACCTGACGAGTTTGCCCCGCCAGCCGGGCTCGACGCTGTGTTCGCGATACCAGGGCAATGCGGTGACGACGTCGATCTGATGACCCAGCCCCACGAATTCTTCGACGAGTCTCGTCACGACCATGCCCGTCGGTGCGACGTCGGGAGCGAAGTGGGGAGTAAGTACGACGAGTTTCACAGCGTCGTATCGAGGACGTGCTTGTAAGACTCCTCAAGGATGTCGGCCGCCACCGCCCACGTGTACGCCGCCGCTCTTTCGGGACCTGCTTTCGCGAGACGCGCACGGGTTTCTTCGCTCTCGAGCACCTCGGACATCGCCTCGAACCACTGATCCGGGTTATCGGGGGAAACGAGGCATCCCGCGTCGCGGACGACCTCCGGGATCGCAGTGGCATCGGCGGCGATGACCGGTACGCCCCGCGCCATGGCTTCCAGGACGGGCGCACCGAACCCTTCGAAGCGAGACGGGAACGTCAGTGCCGACGCGTGGCGATAGAGCCCTTCGAGGTCGGCTGCCTGGACGAAACCCAAACTGCGGACCCGGTCGCCGATCTCCAACTTGCGAATTTCCTCGGTCAGAGGAGCTTCCATCGACTTCGCTGTACCCCACCGCATCGAACCCTTCGCCCCGGTGAATACCAAGGTCGCGTCGGGATGCAGTTTGAGGACACGCGCGAAAGCCTCAACCAGGACGAGGTGGTTCTTGTGCGGATACAGCGCTGCGGGATACAAGAAGAACTCTCCCGACAGGTCGTAACGTTCGCGCACGTCGGGTGCCGGTTCGACGTTCTCTTTGGGTGAGATTCCGTGAGGAACCATTCGGACGATGCTCGGGTCGATGTTGAGTCGTTCGATAACGGTGCGGCGGGTGTATTCGCTGGGCGTCAGGATCAAGCGCGCGGCTTCTGCCGACCGGGGCATGACGATCTTCAGGTAGGCGAGCTTCGAGCGCGAGAAGTACTCCGGGTAGTACAAGTACTGAAGGTCGTGGATCGTCAATACCGGACGTCCGGGGCGGATCAGGGGAACGACGCCTCCGGCGTGATGGACGATGTCGATGCCCATCCGGCGGCACTGCAATGCCATCCACCCCGCCTCGCCGGCAAGGACGCGCGCTGGTTTCAGCTGTCCCCGCATCGGTGCATAGAGGGTTCGGAATGTCCGAGCAAGCTCTGGGTGAGCACTCGCGAACTGCGGCAGCGCGAACAACGTGTAATCCAGATCGGAGGAGCGCTCGGCGAGTCCGTGTAAGAGCCGCGCCGTGTAGGTCTCGGACCCCCCGACGACACCGGGCACCATCCACAACAGGTTGATCGCGACGCGGTTCATGCATCCATCCTCGCCGCTCGCAGATAGGCAGTCGACACGAGCTCCCCGGTGCGGGCCCACGTGAAGGTGGCGGCGCGCTTCGGGCCTGCAGCACGCAGATGGCCTGCGAGGCTCGGGTCGTCGAGGACGCGCTCGATGGCTGCCGCGATCGCGTCGATGTCGTGGGGATCGACTAGAAGGGCTGCGTCCCCTGCCACCTCCTCGGTCGAAGTGCCCTTCGAAGTGATCGTGGGTGTGCCTTGTGCCATCGCCTCGAGCACGGGAAGGCCGAAGCCTTCTTTCACGCTCGGATAGCAGAAGGCGGCCGCACCGGCGTAGAGAGCGGCGAGGTCGTCCGGTGGCACGAATCCGAGTGGAAGGACGCGTTCATCGTCCCGGCCAAAGATCTCGTCGGCGCCCCATCCTTTCGGGCCGGCGAGCACGAGTCGTGCCTTCGTGCCGAGTGAGGCGAAAGCTTTCAGAAGACCGGCGAGGTTCTTGCGGGGTTCGCGCGTTCCGGTCCACAGGACGTAGCGCCCTTCGATCCCGTAGCGCTTCAACGTCGCGTCGATCTCCACGCGCGCACGTCGAGGAGCGTCAACACCCCACGGGGCCACTGTGACCCTGGCGTCTTCGAAACCGGCTGCGAGACAGTCGCGACGCGTTACATCGGAGGGCACGAGAACCACCGAGGCGTCCTTCAGCGCCAGTTCGAGGCCGCGCTCGAACAGCCGCATACCTCGTGGCGTGAAGTCGCCGGGCCGGTCCACGAATGCAAGATCGTGGATCGTAACGACGAGAGGAGCCGACCGCGGAGGGATCGCGAACGTGGTTGCGTGGATAACCGCCACATCCCCGGTCGCCATCTGCACGTGGGGCCGGCGCAATGAATGCCACGCGGCGTAGAGCGCGAGTCGAGGCAGCGGCAATGTTTTGACGGGCACGGGCGACCGGAACGGCTCAGACGGGCCTCTCATATGCATCGCCCCCACGCCGACGATCGCGACGTCGTCGCGCGCCGCCAACGCTCGCACCATCCCGAGCGCCGCCGTCGCCGTGCCCCCCGGCACGCGATGCCACAACTGTTCGAGCGTCACGGCGATCCTTAGCGGTTGCACCGCCGCATCATGTCGCACGTAGGCTGACCTGCATGAGCTTCTGGTCGGACAAGCGCGTCGTCGTAACCGGCGGTAAGGGATTCCTCGGCTCGGTCGTGTCTCGCAAGCTCGACGAGCACGGCGCCAAGGAGGTCGTCCCGCTGGGCAGCACCGATTACGACCTCATGCGTCAGACCGAGGTGGAGCGGATGTTCTCCGACCACAACCCAGACATGGTCTTCAACCTCGCCGCTCGCGTCGGGGGGATAGGGGCCAACATGGAGCGGCCCGCCGACCTCTATCTCAGCAACCTCTTGATCGGCACCTATGTGCTCGAGGAAGCGCGGCGACGCAATACACCGAAGACGGTTCTTGTTGGGACGATCTGTTCCTATCCGAAGTTCACCGCGGTTCCCTTCAAGGAAGAGGCGTTGTGGGACGGATATCCGGAAGAGACGAATGCGCCTTATGGAGTTGCCAAGAAGGCGCTCCTCGTACACGCCCAAGCTAACCGGCAGCAGTATGGGCAGGACGCGATCTATCTGCTGCCGGTGAACCTCTATGGACCAGGCGACAAGTTCAACCCTGCCGTCAGTCATGTCATCCCGGCGCTGATCAAGAAGTGTGTCGACGCGATCGATGCAGAACTCGAAACGATCGAGGTGTGGGGAAGTGGAGCAGCTACGCGCGAATTCCTTTACGTCGACGACGCCGCCGCCGGACTCGTTGCCGCGGCGGAACGCTACGACGGGCCGGAACCGGTCAACCTCGGCTCCGGCCAGGAGATCTCGATCAAGGAGCTCGCCGAGCTGATCGTCGAACTCACCGGCTTCGACGGAGCGCTGCACTGGGATCCGAGCAAACCGGACGGTCAGCCCCGACGGGGTCTGGACACATCGCGGGCCTCCAAGGAGTTCGGTTTCGAGGCGACGACCCCGCTGCGGGAGGGGCTGGCGGCGACGATCGAGTGGTACCGGGGACACCGAGCAGAGGCTGAGCAGGCAACTTCTTAAGCAGATTTCCGTTTTTACGTATGGCCGATATGTCCGATTCCGGGGGAACATGACCACATGCGCATAAAGGCGGCGATTTTCTGTTTCGTGCTGCTCGGCACGCTGATGGTGCCCGGTGTAGCCCAGGCAGAGAGAACGGTCACGATCACTGGCGGGGGCTGGGGGCATGGTATCGGCATGTCCCAGTACGGCGCGTACGGGCGCGCCAAGAACGGTCGCAGCGCGAGCGAGATCCTCCAGCACTACTACACAGGGGTCGCGCTCGACGAGCGGAAGATGCCGTCCATCCGCGTCGGTCTGCTGCAGACGCGCAACTCGATATCGCTGACGACGTCGGCGTTCAATGGCGGCTCGGGGAAGATCGAGTTCAAGGTCAAAGGTTCTTCGGAGACGCTCGCCGAAGGCGGTCCCGGAGTGTCGTGGCGAACCGAACCCAGTCAGGCCGGAGGCATCCGACTATTCAAGGATGGCGAGCAGGTCAGACGCGAAGGCACCGGGGTCTTCGGCAGTTCCAAGAATCCTTTGATCCTTAGATACGAGCCATTCGGGACGCTCGTGGATGTCGCCGATAAGAGCTACAACTACGTGCACGGCAGGATGGAGATCGGCACATACTCGACCAACGACTGCAACGCGGGATTCTGTTTGCGGTTGGTGGTCAAGCTCTCGATGCAGAAGTACCTCTACGGTCTCGCCGAGGTGCCGTCGTCGTGGCCGAGCGCGGTCCTCGAGGCGCAGGCGATCACGGGTCGGACGTATGCGTACGACAAAGCCAAGCGATCGGGCCACCACCGGTATCCGTGTGACTGCACCGTGTTCGACTCGACCTTCGACCAGGCATACGCGGGCGACGGTAAGCGCAGCGGCTCGGGTGTCTATTGGGAGGACTGGAAGGGCGCCGTGGACAACACGAAGGGCCGGATAGTGACCCATAACGGGTCTCCGGCCCAGACCCTCTACTCGTCTTCGTCGGGCGGACACACCGAGAACAACGAGAACGTGTGGGGCGGTACCCCGTTGCCTTACTTGCGCGGCGTCAAGGACGCAACCGATTCGGTAAGCGCTAATCCAAACCACAAGTGGGATCCCGTCACGATGCGATTTAGGGAGTTCCAGTCACGACTCTCGGAGTACGGGACGGGGCGGATCGAACGGGTGTCGGTCGTCGCACCGCGAGGGGTCTCGGGTCGAGTCACCGTCGTGAAGTCCGACTCGAAGGGCGGTATCCGGATCGTCGGCGAGAAAAAGACGGTTCACGTTAGCGGATGGGACTTCCGCACGAAGTTCGGGTCCGACGTGCTGCTCGACACGCTCTTCTACCTCGACGTGCAGTACGCCGTGGGTGATCGATTCGCGCCCGCGTACAGGAAGCTTGACCGCGCGCCTGGTGATGCAACGAGCTCTGTGTACAAGGTTCCCCGGCACGCGAGCAACGTGCTCGGGCGCGCTCAGGATTTCGAGAAGGGTCGGATGACGTGGCGTAAAGAGACCGACAAGGTCGTCTGGCAGTGGGGCGAGGTACTGAAGAAGTATGACCGCGTGGGACGCGAGCGGTCCAAGTTGGGGATGCCGACATCCGGTATCTGGGGCGAGGCCGCCCGCTACCGCGGAGCGAACTACGTGAACGGCGTGATCTTCTGGTCGTCGGAAACTGGTGCACATCACATCCGCAACGCATTCCATGCGAGTTTCACCGACGCCGGTGGCAGGAAGCGCCTCGGCCTCCCAACGACTGACGTCTTCGATACGCAGCGCAACGGCAGGCAACAGCGCTTCGTTACCGGAACGCTGTATCAGCCCCCGAAGATGACCGCGGTTTATGCACTTTGGGGTCCGATAGACGAGCGCTACCGCGCGCTGGGTATGGGTACCTCGCGCTGTGGTTTCCCGAGGTCTTCGATGGTCGCTGATAGCGCGGGGGCCGCGGCCGTGTTCCAGAACGGTTCGATCACGTACAGCGATGAGGTTGGAGTCAGGGTTCACTGCACCTAGCTGTTCGTGATTTAACAGCCCACTAGACTCGCCCTCCATGTCTCCCTTGGAAGTACCGCACGACGCGATGCCGGATGTCATCGAAGCTGCAGCCGGCCGATCGCCGCGCGCTTCGGCCATCATCGTCGGAGTGCTCCTGGTCGTCAGCGTCTCGTTCGCGGTCGCGGGTCAGCTGACCTTAAAGACCGCGATGGAGCGGGTCGGGCGTATCGGAACCGCTCAGGTGACGGCTCCGGTAGACACGATCTCGCGCGTGGCGAAGGAGCCCTTGCTGTGGGTGGGTCTGACGCTGTTCGGGATCTCCGCTCTTTTCTGGCTTGTGGTCCTTTCCCACGTGCCTCTATCGGTCGCCTATCCGGTCGTGGGCCTTTCGTACGTCATCATCGTCGGCTTCTCGCGGTTCGTCCTGCACGAGCACGTTCCCGTCCTGCGCTGGGCCGGAGTCATCATCGTGGGCTTGGGCATCGCAGTGATCGGTTGGTCTTTCCGTCGCGCCGCGGGTTAATCGTCTGAGCGCGATGCGCGTCCTCGTAACTGGTGCCGGAGGCTTCGTCGGCGGTCACCTCGTCCCCACGCTCCGTGCGTTGGGGCACGACGTCGTGGGCACCGCACTCGAAGACCGAGATCGTTTCGTCCGGTTGGATATCACCGACGCCGAGATGATCGACCGGGTCGTCGGCGAGGTGCGCCCCGATGCCGTGTTCCACCTCGCGGGACAATCATCGGTCTCACTCTCGTGGAAGGAACCGGCGCTTACCTACGAGGTAAATGCGAACGGCACCCATTACCTGCTGGCGGCGATCCAGAAGCACCGTCCGGATTGCAAGGTGCACGTCGCGGCCAGCAGCGACGAGTACGGGAAGGTCGATCCATCCGAATGCCCGATCGACGAGACGGCTCCGTTACGCCCCGTCTCGCCCTACGCCGTTAGCCGTGTCGCCGGGGAGTGGATCGGCAGGATGTTCCACGAGTCATTCGGACTCCATGTCGTCGTCACCAGGGCTTTCATGCACGTCGGGCCGGGGCAGCCCGCGTCGTTCGCGACCGCCGACTGGGCTCGCCAGATCGCCATAGCGGAGACGGGCGAGACGGACCCGGTGATCACTGCCGGGAATCTCGCGATCCGCCGCGAGTTCGGGGATGTCCGCGATGTGGTCAAGGCCTACATCGCGGTCCTCGAGAAAGGTGAACCCGGGGAGGCGTACAACGTCGCGACCGGCGAGCCTCACGAACTGCGCGCCGTTTTGGGGCTGCTCGTGGATATGGCCGAGATCAGCTTGGAAGTCGTCGTCGATCCCGAAAAGCTACGCCCCGTAGACTTCCCGGTCCTCTACGGCAGTGCTGCGAAGCTCGAACGACTGACGGGGTGGAAACCCGAATACCGGATCGAAGACACCTTGCGCTCGGTTCTGGATCACTGGCGCGCGGTGGTGCGTTCGAAACCTTTGGGCGTATGAAGGCCCTGATCCTCGCCGGCGGCTTGGGGACGCGCCTCAGGCCGCTGACTCACACACGTCCGAAGCACCTGCTTCCGATCGCGGGGCGACCTCACATCGAGCACGTTCTGGACCTGCTTGTGGACCACGGCATCTCCGACGTGGTCTTGACCACGTCGTACCTCGCCCATGCGTTCGCCGAAACGAGACGGACCGCGGCTGCTCGTGGGATCAACGTAGAGATCGCGCACGAGCCGGAGCCGCGCGGAACCGCAGGCGCGATCAAGAACGCGGCCCCGCTCGTGGCCGACGGGACGTTCCTAGTGTTCAACGGGGACGTCCTGACCGACGTCGATCTCCACGCTCTGATCGCGTTCCACCGAGATCGCGAAGCGGCCGCGACGATCCTGCTGACTCCGGTCGAGGACCCGTCTGCTTACGGGATCGTGCCCACCGATGGACGGGGACGTGTGACGAGGTTCGTCGAGAAACCCTCACCGGCGGAGGCGACCACGAACATGATCAACGCCGGCGTATACGTGGTGGAGCCCGACGTGCTGGATCGGATCCCACCCGATGTCGCGGTTTCCATCGAACGAGAGACCTTTCCGAAGTCGGTCGAGCGGGAAGATGTCTTCGCGTGGGGCAGCGACGCGTACTGGATCGACATCGGTACCCCGCAGAAGTATCTCGCCGCGAACCTCGATGCACTCGCCGGTCGCATTCGGATCGACGCGAGCGATCCCGTCACGGAGGGAATCCTGATCGGAAGTGGGGCATCGATCTCCGATGCGGCCCGGGTATCCTCCTCGTGCATCGGCTCGGACTGCATTATCGAGAACGGTGCGACGGTACGCGAGTGCGTGCTGTTGCCGCGTGCGTCGGTGGGATCGAGGGCCGAACTTGTCGGCTGCATACTCGGAGAAGGAGCGCGAGTGCGCGCGGGAGCAAGCCTGACGGGAGTGACCCTCGGGGACGGAGAAACGAGAGGAGACTGAGTGCGGGTCCTAGTGACCGGAGCTGCCGGCTTCATTGGCTCTCATCTCGTGGATCGCCTGCTCGGCGAGGGAGAAGAGGTCCTCGGCTTCGACGACCTGTCATCCGGGAAGATGGCGAACCTTCACGGCGCACGTGAGAGTCGCCTGGGCAGATTCACCTTCCAGCGCGGAGACATCACCTCGAACCTCCTCGCCGAAGTGATCAAGCGCAACAAGCCCGAAGTGATCTTCCACCTTGCCGCTCAGGTCGACGTGCGCAAGTCGGTGAGTGATCCCATCCACGACGCCATGATCAACATCATCGGGACGATCAACCTTCTGCAAGCAGCGAGCGACGCAGGATCGCGCAAGGTCGTGTTCACGTCGTCTGGCGGATGCATCTACGGCGAACCGGACGAGAAGCGCCTTCCGGTGACGGAAGATCAGGTCTTCCTCCCCGCGGCGATGCCGGAATCGCCCTACGGCGTTTCCAAGAAGGTCGTACTCGACTACTTGCGCTACTACGCGGTCGTCAAAGACCTCGACTACACGGCGCTGGCCCTGGCGAACGTGTACGGCCCGCGCCAAGAGCCGGCATCCGAGGTCGGCCTCGAGGGGCAGGTGGTCGCCATCTTCTGTCGGAAGATGCTTTCGAACCGCCCATGCACCATCTATGGGGACGGTAGCCAGACCCGTGACTTCGTCTATGTCGAGGACGTCGTCTCGGCCTTCATGGCGGCACGCGAGCGCGGGTCACGAGAGCTCGTAAATGTCGGAAGTGGGGCAGAACTGTCGGTGAACGAGCTGTATTCGAGCCTTGCGGAGCTGATCCCCACGCGTTTCGAACCCGTCCACGCGGCGGCGCGCCCCGGCGAACTCCAGCGGATCTACGTCGATCCATCGAAGGCGGGACAGGTCCTGGGATGGGCGCCCTCAACGGATCTGGAAGAGGGTCTCAAGCAGACCGTCGCGTGGTTCCGTTCGGCGAACTAGTTACTTAGCCCTCGAAGGGCCGGGTGAGTTGGCCCTCGGGTCCCGCTTTCCCCTGGAAGCTGCTTCGGAACTCGTCGATGACCGATTGCGACACGAGATCGCACTCCTGGGTTGTGTTCCACGCTGCCAGCACGAAATTCTTCTCGCTCTGGATCGAGTACGGCGCCGCAACGGTCGCGAATTCTTCCTGCTCGGTCACGAGCTCGATGTCCCCGATGACATCCTCCGGAGCATTGGGGTCGTACCAGATGACGATCTGACCGTGCTCGAGGTTATGAACGGGACCCTCCGGTGGGATCGGCTCGTCGTAGAAACCGCCTGGGACGGGCCCGTCGGGGGCCGCGTAGTGTGGCCCCGAGCTCGGTGCCGGCCCCGCATACGGTTCGTGCGCGCTCCCTACGGGGATGTGCTCGTTGCCTTGGTTCTCATGTTCTTGGACGCCGGTGCAACCGGCCTCGCGCTCGGCAACGCCGACGTCTTGGCTGAGGCGGGCGGCTTCTTGTTCGCGTTGAAAGATGACCGCGGCAACCACGCCGACTGCCACCAGGGTCGCGATCGCGGCCGTTACGAGATTGCGCCGGCGGGTGGCCTTCTTGATTTCGTCCCGCCGGCGTTCTTCGGCGAGACGGCGACGTTGTTTTTCTTCAAGCTTCTTGCTCACGGCGGCAGAGGGTACCAGGGGGGTTTAGCGCGGCGATACAGAATCGCGAGCGTTGCGAGCGTTCAAGCAGAGGGAGGAATCGTGGAGTTCAAAGAGGTCGTACGCAGACGGCGCATGGTACGCAATTACGCCGAGGATCCCGTCTCTCCTGAAGTCATCGATCGCATCGTCGCCGCCGGGCGGAAGGCTCCGAGCGCCGGCTTCTCGCAAGGCCAGCGCTTCGTGATCGTGACGGATTCCACCGTGCGTAGCGAGATCGCGAGAGTTGTCGGCGAGAGCTATTACACCGAGCAAGGTTTCGATCCATGGATCTCGCGCGCGCCCATCCATATCGTCGTGTGCATACGCGAGGACGACTATCACGAGCGCTACAACGAACCCGACAAGCTCCAGGATGATGGAACTGAGATGCCATGGCCGGTGCCGTACTGGTGGGTTGACGGCGGAGCGGCCCTCATGCTGCTCTTGCTCGCGGCGATTGATGAGGGTCTCGCCGCCGGGTTCTTCGGGTTCCATCGAGCCGAAGGGCTGAAGCAGGCCCTCGGGATACCCACCGATGTCATGCCTATCGGGATCGTGACGATCGGACATCCAGCACCCGATCGGCCTTCCGGATCACTCGCGCGCGGCTGGAAGCCGGCCGAAGAGGTCGTGCATCGCGAACGATGGGACAACTAACTACCTAAAGAGATCGTCGGCGGGGGAGCGAGTGATTTCTGTCGCGGCGCCACGACCCGCGTCAACGCGCGCGCCCCTGATCAAGGCGGCGCATATCCCATCTGCTTTGCCCATAACGAGCTCCGCAGCGCCGGCGAGTTCGTCGGCGGTACAAATCTGAGTTGCGAATAACTCGCGGCCCTGCGTGTCCGTCGTGCCCCGATAATCGGTGAAGGGACGCATGCCGGCAATGCCGATGGCGACGTCTGTCTGACCGATGCGCCACGCGCGGCCGAACGTGTCGGTGATCAACACGGTCACATCTGCGCCGGTCAAGTGTTTTATCCGTGAACGGATGCTGCGCGCCGAGGCGTCCGGATCCAACGGGAGAAGGGCGACGTTGTCGCCCTCAACATTGGAGGAATCGATGCCGGCGTTCGCGCAGACGAAACCGTGGCGTGTCTCGGAAATGGTCATCCCCCCGCCGGTCCGCCGCAGGATGCGGGCGGACTCTGACGAGACATGCGCGTCGCGCTCCGATGCCGGGACGACGCGACCTTCTGCCTTGGAGACGACCTTCTGTGTGACGACGACCACATCCCCGTCGGCGAGCGGTTCGGGAAGATGCTCCGCGATCAAAGCGGCGAGGTCGGCACCCGCGGATATCTCGGGCAATCCCGCGATCGGGATGACGTGAACGCTCAATCGAGGATGACGCGCGCGAGGCGCTCCGCGGCGTCATGGGTCGGCATTATCGTGTCGGCCGGGACCGGGCCCACACCGGCCGCTTCGACCTTGCCGACCTCGGACGCGTCGCGCTCGTCCACCACGAAGCGATCGCAGAAGTCGGCGTAAAGGGCGGCGACTCCCGACGCCGATACGTCGTGCCCCAACCGCGCGAGCAGCCGGTCTGCAGGTCCTTTCAACGCGGCCCCCTGGATGATCGGAGTTACGGCGACGACATGTGGATGCCGCGCGAGCTCGTCGCGTACGCCGGGCAAGGCCAGGATGGGCGCGATCGACAACAACGGATTCGACGGACAGATAACGACACGCTCCGCGTGGCGGATCGTTCTCAATACTCCCGGCCCCGGGTGCGCGGAGTCGACACCTGCGAAGCGGATCTCGGCGATCTCTGGTTCGCAGCGCTCCTTGACGAAGTAGGTCTGGAAGTCGAGTGTTCTAGCGTCATCGGTTGTGAGCTTCGTGCGTACAGCGTCGTCACTCATGGGCAGTATCGAGGCAGCAACCTCAAGAGCGCGCCTGATCGCGTCGGTCGCCTGCGTCAGCGTCGCTCCCGCGGCCAGCATCATCGTGCGATAACGACACGTCGCGCCGTCACGATCGCCGAGCGAAAACCACGCCTCCGCCCCCAGCTCTCGCAACATGTCGACCATCTCAAAAGTGTCACCTGCGATGCCCCAACCGCGCTTCGTATCGGCGATCCCAGCGAGCCAGTAAGCGACGATGTCGACATCGGGAGAAACGTGTGATCCATAGATCGTCGCGTCGTCGCCGGTGTTCACGATCGCGGTGAGATCCGAACCCAAGACGCGTTGCAGGCCGACGAGGAGTTTCGCTCCACCTACGCCACCCGCGAGCGCAGCTACTGCCATCGCGAGGACGGTATCGCACGGGACTAGACTCGGGCGCCATGACTCGTCTGGAGATGCTCGCCGGGCGCGCCGCTTCGGGCGAGCGTCTGGACGACCACGCGGCACGCGCTCTTGCACGCCTCTCACGTGGGGATCCTGAAGCCACGGTGCGCGCGGCGGCGTCCTTGCGCGACGAGCTCACTGGGGCGCGCATCACGTTCTCTCCGAAGGTGTTCATCCCGTTGACGCAACTCTGTCGGGATGCCTGTGGCTATTGCACGTTCGCTCATCCGCCGCGGCCGGGACAGCGTGCGTTCCTCTCCCTCGAGGAGGTACTGGATATCGCTCGGGCCGGCGCGGCGGCGGGATGCAAGGAAGCACTGTTCACGCTCGGCGACAAGCCGGAACGCAAATGGCGTCTCGCCCGCGACGAACTATCCGAGATGGGGTTCGACTCCACCATCGGGTATCTGGTCGCGGCCTGTCGCGCAGTGGTGGAGGAGACGGGATTGCTTCCGCACGCGAATCCCGGCGCCATGACCGAGCAGGAGGTTCGATCGCTGCGCGACGTCGCGGTCAGCCAGGGCACGATGCTCGAAACGTTGTCAGAGCGGCTATTGAAACGCGGGATGGCGCACTTCGGTGCTCCCGATAAACGCCCTTCGGTACGTCTGGCCACGCTTGAGGCAGCCGGTCGCGCTCAGGTCCCATTCACCACGGGGATACTCATCGGGATCGGGGAGACGTTCGACGAGCGCGTCGATGCCTTGCTCGCGATCCGCGCCGCGCACGAGCTACACGGCCACATCCAGGAAGTGATCGTGCAGAACTTCAGGGCCAAGGCCGACACCGCAATGGCCGGTTACCCCGAACCCGATGTCGAAGACATGAAGCTGACGATCGCCCTCGCGCGCCTTGTGCTCCCGGGCGACGTGAGCGTGCAGGCGCCGCCGAACCTCACACCCGAGGACTACGGCGCGTATCTGGGAGCCGGGATCAACGACTGGGGCGGCATCTCCCCGGTCACTCCCGACCACGTGAACCCCGAGAGACCGTGGCCCCATCTCGAGGAGCTTCGTCGGGTGACAGAAGGCAACGGGTTCATCCTCGCCGAGCGTTTAGCGGTCTACCCGCGCTATTGCGGGACGCCGGACTCCCTCGAGCGGTGGGTCACGAAGGCTCTCCGCGCGCGCGTACTCGATGCGATCGATGGTTCCGGGCTTCCTCGCCCCGCCGAGTCCTGGTTCTCGGGCGTTGCGGTGGAGCCGCCGTCCGGTGCGTCCGTCACGATCGACGCGGCGGCGGCAGGGGCGTGGCGCGTTCCCGGTCGGGTGGTGCGACGCGAGATCAACCTCGCCCTCGACCGTGCGCAGAACGGCGAGGAACTCGCCGAACCCGAGATCGCGTTGCTGTTCGGCACCGTGGGAGCCGAGACCGAGCGCCTGTTCGCGGTCGCCGACACGCTTCGATCAGCTGCCGTCGGCGACGACGTCACGTACATCGTCAACCGCAACATCAATTACACGAATATGTGCTACTTCCGCTGCGGGTTCTGTGCGTTCTCGAAGGGGCCAAAATCGCTGAATCTGCGGGGCGCGCCTTACCTCCTGACACCGGAAGAGGTCGCGACGCGCGCGCAGGAAGCGTGGGAGCGGGGCGCGACCGAAGTCTGCATGCAGGGAGGGATCCATCACTCTTTTACAGGAGACGATTACGTCGCCTATCTCAGTGCGGTGAAGGAGGCCGTCCCGGAGATGCACGTTCACGCCTTCACCGCGCTAGAGGTATGGCAGGGCGCCGCAACGTCTGGACTCAGCGTGCGCGCGTTCCTGGCTCGTCTGAAAGACGCCGGTCTTGCCACGCTGCCCGGCACCGCGGCCGAGATCCTCGACGACGACATCAGGGCGCTCATATGTCCCGACAAGATCACGACCGAACAGTGGTGCGAAGTGCATCGGACCGCACACGAGCTCGGCCTCAGGTCCAATGCGACGATCATGTTCGGCACCGTCGACGGACCGCAGCACTGGGCGCGTCATCTTGCGGTGACCCGCGCTCTCCATAAGGACATCGCGGGTGCGGGTGGAGGTCTCTTCGAGTTCGTACCGCTGCCGTTCGTTCACATGGCCGCGCCCATATATCTCAATGGCAAGGCTCGTCGTGGGCCGACGTTCGAGGAGGCGCTCAAGATGCACGCGGTTGCTCGCATCGCACTGAACGGTCACATCCCGAACATCCAGGTGTCGTGGGTCAAGATGGGGGTGCAGGGCACGAAGCTCGCTCTCCAGGTCGGAGCGAACGACCTCGGCGGCACGTTGATGGACGAGAACATCTCGCGCGCCGCCGGAGCGGACCATGGGCAAGAGTTGACTCCCGCCGACATGGAGGCGTTGATACGCTCCATCGGCCGGACACCTCGTCGTCGCACCACCCTTTACGACACCGTGCCGGCCTAACCCCAGTCCCATGGCTGTTGAGACCAGGACCACCCGAACGCGGCGCGACCGCGAGCAGGACGACGCGAACCTTCCTCGGATCCTCGCGATCGTCGTCACTCACGACGGCAGGAGATGGCTCAAGGACTGCTTGGTCGGCCTTAACCAGCAGACCTATCCATTCGTCGATGTGCTCGTGGTCGACGACGCTTCTCCAGACGTCGAGGGAGCGACGGCGCTCAAGCGGATAGCGAAACGACATCTGCGTCGCCGCCGGTGGGGGTTCTTAAGGACGCCGCGTCCGCTCGGTTTTGGCGGTGCCATCAACTGGGCGATGTCACGGGCGCGGGTGACTGCCGATCTGCTGCTGTTCATCCACGATGACGCGGAGCTGACCGCCGATTCCGTCGAGAAGATGGTCGGCAGGATCCTGGCGGACGACACGACCGCGATCGTCGGCCCGAAGATCGTCGCCTGGGACGATCCCAAGCACCTCGAAGAGGTCGGTATGGCGACGGACCGTTTCGGCTATCCGTATAAGGGCCTAGAGGACGACGAGATCGATTCGGGGCAACACGACGTTTCCCATGAGGTTTTCTACGTCACGTCGACGTGCATGCTCGTCCGTCACGAAGTGTTCCGTCAGCTCAAGGGCTGGGACGCTCGCATGCGCGCGTTCTCTGAAGACCTCGATCTCTGCTGGCGCGCTCGGTTATTGGGACACTCCGTTCGCGTCGAACCTCTGGCGAAGGCGAGGCACGCCATCGCACTTGCCCGCGGCGAGCGTGCGTCCCGCTTCACCCCCACCCGGTACTACATTCGGCGCAACCGCTTCCGCGCCGTTGGGAAGAACGCCTCTGCGCCTCGTCTCGCGGGTCTCATCCCGCAGATCGTGCTGTTAACCGTCGTGGAGATGATCGGCTTCATCGTGCTACGTCAACCGCGCGAGATCCTGAACCTGCTGCGCGCTCTGGGTTGGAACTTCATCAATTCGTTCCAGACTCTCGGCGAGCGCAGACGCGCCCAGCGGGGGCGGATCGTCACCGATCGGAAGCTTCGCCGACTCACCGTGCGCGAGACCACGCGGGTGCGGGCCTACATTGGACATCAGGCGGATCGGCTCGAAGAGGCCTGGGGGCGCGGCTCTGCCGCCCTCTCACGACGCCGGGAGATGCTGAGGGCGATCAACGCGCGCACCGCCGGACTCACGGTCGTCGTCTTACTCGGGGGACTAGTCGGGCTCCTTCTCTGTTTCAGGCACTTCCTGTGGGCTCCTCAGGTTGCGATCGGAGAGCTGCTGCCTTACCCGGAACGCGCAACGGCACTGTTGCGCGCGTGGACGTCGCCGTGGCAGACGATCGGCTTGGGTCAACCGGGCCCGGCCCCGCCGAGTTTCGCTCTCTTGGGCTTCGTTCCACTGATCACGTTCGGTGTTGCCGGAGCGGCACAGAAGTTGCTCGTCATCGGCTTGGGAGGCGTCGCCCTTCTCGGCGCCTATCACTTGATCGGTGAGGTGGCCGACCGGCGCGCGCGGCTCGTAGCGGGATTCACTTACGCGCTCGGCGGTGTCGGCTACGCGGCGCTACGTAGCGGCGACCTGAGCGCGCTCGTATTCGCAGCGGCGGCGCCGTTCGTGCTTCATTCGCTCATCCGACTAACCGGCTGGGTACGGCCGGCGGGCTGGAACCGCAACAAATCCATCGCGCGTCTCGCTCTGGGGGCCGCGATTTCGGCCGCGTTCGTGCCCGGTGCGCTCTTCCTGTATCTCCTTGCGGCGGTGATCCTGGCGGTCTTCCGCCTCGATGTCGGCGCGCGCCGCGGTTCGCTCACGGGTTTGGGAGCGTCTGTCGTCGGGTTGGCCGCCGGCTGGGCGTTATTGCTTCCATGGAGTTGGACATGGCTGGCGGACGGCGGCACTCTCGACCGGTCTCTGTTCGGGCCGTCGTCTGATGTCATCGCGGCGAACTACGCGGGCCATGGAGCGGTGAGCGTCGTGCTCGGCCAGACGCCGGATGTGCCTGCCTTGTTCGGGCTGGCGCTACCGATCCTCGGCACGATCGCGGTCGTCACCGGCGAGGGACAACGTCGCCGCCTGGCGGTCGCCTTCTGGGGACTGGTCGCGGTCAGTGGATTGCTCGTCGCGGCCACGACGGCGGGCATCGTTCCACCATTGGTATCAACGCCCACGAGCGCGGCCGTCATCGCGGCCATCGCGTTCGCGGGCCTCGCGGGACTTGCAGCAGGCGCGTTCCGCCTCGATCTTCCGCGCCGCGGCCTCGGATGGATCCACGCAGGAACGGTGCTGGGTGTCTCCGCGAGCATCTTCCTCGTGGGGGCCGGATTCCTGCCCGCGATGTGGGCAGGGGACTGGGCGCCGGGAAGAGGCTTGAGGGGCAATCTCGCCTTGGCCTCCGCGGACGTGCGATCAATCTTTGCGGCGGAAGCCGTTCAGGGGCGGCAGTTCCGCGCCCTATGGGTCGGCGATGCGTGGTCGGCCGGACAACCAACGGCCGCGCGACCGAATCCCGACCTCTTTGTAACCGGCTCACGCGGCCAGGTCCTGACCGACCTCTTCGAGAACAATCGCGCATCTGGCGACGCTGCACTCGGACGCGTGGTGGCGTCCATCCAGGAGGGAACGACCGACCGCGGAGGGGGGTTGCTGGGTGCGTTCAACGTTCGGTTCGTGGTGCTGGAAAGGGGGCCGGGTGCTTTCCGTTGGTTGAGCCAACGCGACCTTGCTCTTCATCGGGACCGCCCCGAATACATCCTGCTGGAGAACACCAACGAGCTACCCCGAGCCGCGGTCTTCAACGAACTCCCGGTCTACGTCCAGGCGCTGGAGCGTGATGACCCCGCGTTGACGTCCGCCGGCGCCGAGATCGAACGGACGGGCCTCTCGCAGGACTCGCCTTCGGCTTACGTGGCCGACGACGTCAGCGGTCCGGGCGTTGCCTTCCTGGCGGAGAACGTCCATCCCGGTTGGACGGCCTCGGTCGACGGGGAGACGCTCGAGCGCAGTTCGAGTGGCTGGGGCAACGCGTTCGCCATCCCCGCCGGAACCGCCGGACGTCTATCTCTCTCATTCCCGCACACGACGGAACACATCGTGTGGCTGATCGGGATCGCACTCGCGTGGATCGTTGTCATCGGCGCCTCTTTTTCCCGGCGGAAGACCGAGGTGGAACCGGTATGAGAGATCACCTCAAGGAATGGGGCCTCGCGGGGGCGGCGGCGATCATCGTCGTGATAGGCGCGGTGATCGACGTCGGGGCACGTGACGTCTCCGCGCCCGATCCGCGCGCGCCGGCCGGCGGTCGTTTCTTCGAACGCGCCGTGTTCTGCCCCCCTTCTCTACCGAACACCAAGACCATCCTCGTTGCCTCGGCGACCTCGGACGCTCCGCTCACGGTGGGGGTTCAACCAACGAGACCGGAACAGCTGGATCTGCCGCCGGGCCGAGTGTTGGTGCAGCCGTTGGCGGACGAGCGGGCCGCGGATGTCGTCGGCTTCGGGGGTGAGGTCGCGGCAGGAGCTCTCGTGCGCACCAAAAAGCCTCTCGTCGGCGAGGGTTCGACTCAATGCTCGCCGCGTGCGGCCGCGCGCTGGTTCTTCGGGGCCGGGGCGAGCACGTTGGGCGCCGACCAGCGGATGCTGATCTACAACCCGTTCCCCGACGAAGCCGTCGTACGCGTGATGTTTCTCACTCCCGGAGGCGAGAACCGAAAACCCGCGTTGTCCGACCTGCCCGTGCCGGCGAAGTCCGCGACCTTGGTGCGGGTCAACGAGGCGATCCGGCTCCAGCGCTCTCTCGGTGCCGTTGTCGAAGCCGAGCGTGGACGGGTTGTGGCGTGGCGGCTCATGTTCGACGACGCGGAGGATTCACCATCCGGTGTCCAGATGTCTCTCGGGGTGACACGATCGCACGCGACCTGGTACTTCCCTGAAGGCGGCATCGGCGACGGGATGACGGAGCACCTTGGTATCGCTAACCCGAGCACCGAGGAGGCGACCGTGACGGTATCAATCGTCACCGCCGAACGGGTCGTGCAGCCCGACTCGCTGGTTGAAGTGGCGATCCCGCCGCGCACATCTCGAACGCTCGCGCTGGGCGTGACTCTCCCGCGCGCGCAGCGGAACCTGGGTGGAGCGAGTGTCATCGTGCAATCGACGAACAATGTGGGCGTCGTGGCCGAGCGAGTGATGCGTTACGACACCGGGTCGATCAGCGGCTCAGCCGCGGAAGTGGGGACTCCTTTCCTCGCGCGCCGTTGGTTGCTGACTCCAGCGACGTTGAACCCCTCGACGGACACGGTTGTCGTGATGAATCCGGGAGGACAAGAGGCAGAGATCTCGCTGACGTTTTTCCGTAGCGGCGGCCGCGCGCTGTCGCCTGGTGCGGTAACCGAGCGCACCCTCGGTCCCGGAGGACGCCTGAAACTTGGGCTCGGACGCTGGACGTTGGGAGAAGCAGTTGCCGTGATGCTGACCTCGAGTCAACCGGTAGCCGCCGAACGATTCTCGTACTCGTCGGTCCCGCAAGATGTCGGCGCCGCGATGGGGATGGTGCTGGCGGAATAGAACCGTTACGCGGAGCGGGCCTCCTGATGCCGGCTCACCGGGGTCGCGCTGGCGGTCGCCGCAACGAATTCCTGGAACAGCGCGAGCTCTTTGGGATCGACGGGAGCCATCGCTTCGGGGTGCCACTGCACGCCCAGAACCCAACTGTGCTCGCGTGACACCACGGCCTCTAGAACGTCGTCGGTGGCCCACGCGATCTCCTCGAGGCCGGTGGCGATGTCCAGTAGGCCCTGGTGGTGGTGCGAGTTGACCGGTGCGTGCTGGCCAAGGATGGGCTCTAGCAGGCTCCCCGGTTTCACGCGAAGTTCGTGTGCCGGTTCGGCGCGCGGCCGGTCGCGATCGTGGTCGAGCCGAGTGGGGTCGTCCGCGAGATGCTGGTCGAGGGTCCCGCCCAGATGGACGTTGAGCAACTGCATCCCATGACAGATCGCGAATACCGGCACGTCGCTCTCGAGCGCGGCGGCCATAAGCGTCGTTTCGAATTCGTCGCGCCTATTACTGACCTTATGGGTACGCGGGTGACGTTCGGCGCCGTACCAGGTGGGATCGATATCGCCGCCCCCAGGGACCAGGAGTCCGACTGCGCCTTCGAGGCAGCTCGCATCGTCGGGAGCGAGTCCGAAATGTGATCCGGGGGGTGGCGCGACGTCGCCGGGCAACGGCTCGAACGTCGAGAGCATGCGCGGTCGCCCCCCGGCGAGTTCAACCGCATGGAGATAAGGGACGGGAACGCGGGTCAAACCATCGCGGTGTTGACCGACGACTGCGATCCAACTACCCGTGGTATCCAAGTTGCTCAACTTTGTCCCCCGATCGGAGTTACCCGCATGACTGATGCTATGCGTTTCGAAACCAGCGCGATCCATGTTGGCCAGGAACCAGACGAAGCAACCGGTGCCGCGGTGGTTCCCATCTATCAAACATCGACCTACGTACAGGAAGCGGTAGGCAAACACAAAGGTTTCGAATATTCGCGCACGGATAACCCGACAAGACAGGCACTCGAGACATGTCTCGCGGCCCTCGAGGGCGTCCCGCACGCCCTCGCGTTCGCTTCGGGTATGGCGGCCATCACGACGCTCGCATTGACGCTACCGGCGGGACGCAAGGTCCTCATCCCCGACGACGTATACGGCGGCACCTACCGTCTGTTCGCAAAGGTGCTGGCCGATCGCGACGTCTCGTACGCGACCGTCGATATGTCAGACCTGGACGCCGTCGCTGATGTCACTACCGACGAGGTAGGCCTCATCCTGGCGGAAACTCCGACCAACCCATTGCTCAAGATCCTCGATCTCGAAGGGCTCGCACGCATCGCCAACCGTGTCGGCGCGCTGCTCGCAGTCGATAACACCTTCGCGACCCCCTTCATCCAGCTTCCGATAGAGCTCGGCGCGCATGTGTCCCTCTACTCGGCGACCAAGTACTTGGGCGGGCACTCCGATCTCGTGGCGGGGTCGATCGCGACCGCTGATGGCGAACTTGCCGAACGCTTGCGCTTCCTGCAGAACGCCGTGGGCGCGATCCTCGGCCCCTTCGATAGCTGGCTATTGCTGCGCGGTCTGAAGACCCTCGCTCTGCGGATGCGTGCGCACAGCGCGGGGGCCGCGCGCGTCGCTGCCTGGCTCGCCGAGCAGGCCCCCGTGTCGAAGGTGTATTTCCCGGGTTCCCCGAGCCATCCCGGATACGACATAGCGACGCGCCAGATGTCGGCCGCCGGCGAACCGTTGTACGGGGGCATGGTGTCGATCGAGGTCGACTCACTCGAGCGGGCGCTACAGATCTGCGAGCGCACCGAGCTGTTCTTCCTCGGCGAGTCCCTCGGCGGCGTGGAGTCGCTGATCGAACACCCCGGCCGCATGACGCACGCGAGTCTGGCCGGCTCCGGCATGGAGGTGCCCGACACGCTCATCCGGATCTCGGTCGGCATCGAACACCCCGACGACCTCATCGCCGACCTCTCCCGCGCCCTCGCTTAGCCCTGCGGAGGTCGCGGTGGCTTGAAGCCCAGCATGGAGCCACCCAGTTCAGGCGCGTCCGCGTAGCCAACGGACCGGATCAACCATTCCCGCAGCGCGAGGCCTCGTGCGGTCAGTTCTTTCCCGCGATATGTAGGGCGTAGTAACCCGGTGACCACCATCTCCTCGAGCGCACGATGTAGCTCAGGTCCGGAAAGTCCTGATGCGGCCCAACCGAGTCGAATCGCGCCGTTCCAGATGCAGTCGCGCAAGAGTGTCCGCTGGAGATCGCTGAGCTTCCCCGCCTCGTCGGCAACCCCACCGATCGGCCAACCGAACACGTCGCGCGTCGTTCCGGTGAGGGGCTGGAAGAGGAATCCGTCCAGCGGCTGAAGTGTCGCCACCGGCCGCTTGTGACGACAAACGAGCAGTCTCTCTCCGCGCGCGACCCGCTCGAGGACGTGGCCCGGAGCGCGGCTGAGGTCGCTTGTCGTGACGATCGGCAATCTCTCGATCTCCCGCGGCAGTCGGTTCGTGTCCACGCCGTCACCGTAGCGACGCGGTACGACAACTTCCGGTCCAGTGCTTCCTGGAGCCTCCTCAGGTCTTTTCAGAAGAATTTCTGAAAGATTTAGAGGGCCTGGGAAGAGTTAGCGCTCGGCTTCGGGTCGCGGGGTCGGGATCGGCTCGGGGCCGGGGAAAGGACCCGGTTGCGGCGTCGGTTCGGGGCCCGGCATCGGGCCCGGTGGCTGCGGGATCGGTTCGGGTCCCGGCACCGGGCTCGGTGGCTGCGGGATCGGTTCGGGTCCCGGCACGGGGCTCGGTCGTTCGAACGAGATCATCATCCGCTCCGCTTCCGGATCGCTTTTATGAGGTCCCACTTCCCCATCTGGGACCGTCCTTCGATCCCGAGCTTCTTGGCCGTCTGGTAAAGGTCCGTGCGCGTCCGATCCTCGAGCGCGTGACCCGGACGGCCTCCCCGTTGCCGTGACTTCGCCGCCTGGCGTCCTAGATCCGAGCGCACCGAACGCGGCAGCTTCGTGATCGTCTTCTTGCGTCGGGCCGCGGTCGCCGCCTTCTTGATGTTGCGTTTGGCCGCTTGGCGCTGCTTCGTAGTCGCCATGAGCCATCACCTCCCCGAATAGAAATTCCTACCCACTTCGAGCGTTGGGGAATCGCGGTGCTAGACGCGGGTGTGGGCGAGATACTCGAGGAGGTCGGCGCGGGATAAGACCGCGACCGGCTTCGAGCCTTCGGCGACGAGGATGGCTTCGGCCCCCCTGGAAAGGTCGGCGAACATCGCCTCGACTCCGTCGGACGTCTGGGCTACCGGCAATGGAGCCTCCATCACTTCGACAACCTGACGAGCGGTCGCGTCTCGGTCCCGCAACACCCGTTCGAGCAACGTGCGGTCGCGGATGGATCCCACGATGTCGGAGAGATCGTCGGGCTTTTCGGTGCGGGCGACGGGGACCTGACTGATGCCGAACTCGGCAAGGGTGTCGATCGCTTTGTCGACGCGTTCTGTTGTGGGCACCGCGACAAGGTCGGGGATGTTCGGGGTCATGCGTCGCTTGGCGGCGAGCACCTCGCCGATGCGAGCGCGCGTCCCGGGTCGATCCAGGAATCCGTTCTCTCGCATCCACCCGTCGTCGTAAAGCTTCGAGAGATAGTTCTTGCCCGAGTCGGGGAGGACCACGACTACGATCTCCTCGGAGGAGAGTTCCTTCCCGAGTTCGAGCGCGGCCCACATCGCGGTGCCGCACGAACCACCGACGAGTAGCCCCTCTTCCGCGGTGATCCGCCGGGCGGTGAGGAACGAGTCGCGATCCGAGACCGTGTACCAGCGGTCAACGACGTCACGGTCGAGCGTGTCGGGCCACGATTCCTTGCCGATGCCCTCGACGAGGTAGGGATGGATCTCGTCCGAGGTGAAGATCGATCCCGCGGGGTCGGCACCGACGATCACGACATCTGGGTTCTGCTCCTTCAGATAGCGACCCGCACCGGTGATGGTTCCGCCGGTTCCCACTCCGATGACGAGGTGGGTGATCTTCCCGCCGGTCTGCTCCCAGATCTCTGGACCCGTCGTCTCGTAGTGGGCTTCGGGGTTGTTGTGGTTGTGGTACTGGTTCGGCTGGAACGCGCCGGGGATCTCTTCGGTGAGACGGTCGGCGACGCGGTAATACGACTCGGGCGACTCCGGGGGCACCGCCGTGGGGGTGATGACGACTTCGGCGCCGTACGCGCGCAGCAGCGAGATCTTCTCCTGGCTCATCTTGTCGGGCATCG
>JALZEA010000097.1 GCA_030862265.1 Actinomycetota bacterium
CAGGAGCGCATCACCTCGACGAAGGGTCGCTCGATCACGTCGCTGCAGGCGATCTACGTGCCGGCCGACGACATCACTGACCCAGCGCCGCACACCACGTTCGCGCACCTCGATGCGACGACCGTGCTGTCGCGGCAGATCTCCGAGCTCGGCATCTACCCGGCCGTGGACCCGCTCGACTCGACGTCGCGGATCCTCGACCCTCGCTACGTTGGTGACGAGCACTACAACGTCGCGCTCACGGTGCAGAGGAACCTGCAGCGCTACAAGGATCTGCAGGACATCATCGCGATCCTCGGTATCGACGAGCTGTCCGAAGAGGACAAGATCATCGTCCAGCGCGCCCGCAAGATCCAGCGCTTCCTGAGCCAGCCGTTCTTCGTCGCCGAGCAGTTCACAGGTATCCCCGGCAAGTACGTCACGGTCGACGAGACGATCCAGAGCTTCAAGGGCTTGGCGGAAGGGGAGTACGACCATCTTCCGGAGCAGGCTTTCTACATGGTCGGCGGGATCGAAGAAGCAGAGGCCAAAGCCAAGGAGCTCAACGAATAGCTATGGCAACCCCCATGCAGGTGTCGATCGTGTCGCCGGAAGAGGCGATCTGGGAGGGCGAGGCCGAGCTCGTCATCGCTCGTTCGCCCGAAGGTGAGTTCGGGATCATGCACAACCACATCCCGTTCCTCGCGGCCCTGGTTCCCGGGGCGGTCACCGTCGTCACGGGCTCGAGCCGCGAGGTCTTCCTCGTCACCGGTGGTTTTCTCGAGGCCAACGGCGACGGCAACGAGTACCACGTCATCGTGCTGGCCGACGATGCCGAAGCGACCGGCGAGATCACCGCGGACGAGATCAAAAAGCGGATCCAGGAGCTACAGCGGCAGCGGGAGTTGGATCGTGTATCGGAGGACAAGGCCACGGCCCGCCTGCAAGCCGCGATGGCGGCCGACGAGGTCGCCGCCAGCCGAGGTCAGAGGTAGCCGAACCACATCCAACTTCTCAACGGTCATGAAACCGAGCGAGATGGAGAAGTTCGGATAGGAAGTAGGTATGGGGGAGCGGCCTGATCACCTTCGGAACCGGGTCTTCTGTTCGTCGTGTGGGATCTCCGAGGCGCGTCGCCACGGGATCGTGCCGATCGGATGGCAGGTGCTGCCCGATGCGAACAACCGGCAACTCGCGCTCTGTCCTGAGTGCGTACGCCGCAACCTGTGGATGATCGAGGCGCGCCTCGACATCGATCCCGGCGCCGGCATTTAGGCGCAGCCGCCCGTGCAGGGAAAACGTGTGGGATTGCGAACCGTCTAGGGCAGAGGTTTCTGAGGAGGGATCATGGGCGGCAAACGATCGGTATTCGCGGTGGTTCTCTCGATGGTGCTGCTGACGGGATTCGTGGGCCAACTTCCGGACGCGGCCGCCGGCAAGAAGAAGAAGAAGCGCGTGGAACGGACGGCGGAAGCGCAGTACGCCGGTTTCTCCGGTTTCCGCGGCGCGGCCGAAGGTACGTGCGACACCGACGGTGTGGGTTGCGTGATCATGCCCGTTGAGCCCGGCGAGAGGTTCGTCTCGGTAGAGGTGACCGACACTGCCGGTCAACCTGTGTGGGCGTCGGTTTACGTCTACGGATATGGCGAGAGCACCGCGCACGAGCACGTCTGCGGCACCTCCGAACGGCCGTTCGCGATGACTTGGGCTCTTGAGGAGCTTGTCGTCGTGATCACGCAGACGACCGGCGGAGCGACGAGTCCCTGCATCGGTCCGGCAACCGTCGGAACGGTAACCGCCACCTTCTCGAACCTGCCCTAGCCGGAACTCCTAGCTAAGCGCTTCGTTGGCCGCCTCGAGGCGATACTTCTCGAGTCCTTCTATCTGTGTCTCGGCGCGTCTGATCAACTCCGCGAAGTCGCTGACCGCCAGCCGCGAATCTTGATCCGCGATATCGCTCAAGGTGCGCCAGAGGCAGAGCTTGCCCTCGATCCCGAGCCTGACGCCTTCTAGCTCGACGAGCCGGCTGAGCGGCGAATAGCCCGTCAGCTGACCGTTCAGCTTGAGCCGCCCGACCTTCTCGGCCGCCCACGCGGCGGCTTGTTTCACCCGGTCTTGCGCGAAGCCGAGACGTTCGATCAGGTCCTGCAGTTCCGACCTGTCTGCTTCTATGTCGCGTACCAGCTCGGCGAGCAACGTCCCGTAGGGCGTGCCCTCGTTGTTCGAGAGAGCGCGTTTGGCCAACTCGACCCCCGCGGTCGCACCGGTGAGGTGATCGTTGAGGTAGATCGAGAGCAGTTTGTCGTTCATGCATGCATCCTTCCCGCATCGCGACGACTCAACCGCGTGGGTTTCCTGTTGCACGTTTGGGCAAAGCACGGTAAGCATTCGTTTCGCACCAAGAAACTCGGACAGGGGAGGCCTGCATGGCAGAAGACAGAGGACTTGTCGATCGCGCGCGCGAAGCGGTCGCCGATATCTCTGAAGGAGCCGCGGATGTAGTCGTGCCCGACAGAAGCGATTCCGGTGCGCTGGCATCGGCTCGGCGGGTTGCGGCGGGTACAACGCGCGTCGGCGCGGAACTAACGCGTCCAGATGAAGAAACTCCACGCACGTCCAGCGCCCGCAAGAGCACGGGACGCAAGCGTTCCACCGCACGTAGGTCGTCTGCGAAGAAGAGCACCGGACGCAAGAAGTCCAGTGCGCGTAAGTCGACCGGCGGCCGCAAGAAGTCGACCGCGCGCAAGAAGTCGACGGGTGGTCGTAAGAAGTCGACCGCGCGCAAGTCACCGGCGCGACGGAAATCGACGGGTCGGAAGAAGTCGACGGCGCGGAAGTCGACGGGCCGGAAGAAGACGACCACCGGCGGTCGCAAGAAGTCCACGGGTCGGAAGAAGACGACCGGCGGTCGCAAGAAGTCGACGGCACGCAAGAAGTCCGCGGGCGGACGGAAGAAATCAACCGCACGCAAGTCGACCGGTGGCCGCAAGAAGTCCACGGGCGGGCGAAAGAAATCAACCGCACGCAAGTCGACCGGTGGCCGCAAGAAGTCCACGGGCGGACGAAGGAAGTCAACCCGCAAGCGCTAGGAACCGGTAACAGGATTCGATCCGGGCGGCCCGCGCGGGCCGCCCGGG
>JALZEA010000098.1 GCA_030862265.1 Actinomycetota bacterium
CCGGGCTCGTGGCTCTGGTCGAGATGCGGGTCGATGTCCTTGCGGACCACCGGCACGTCGAGCACCTGCACGCCGGCCTGCGTCAGCAGCGACCCCTTCAGCCGGTGCAGCGCCGGCCTCCGGAAGACCTCGAACAAGCTCGTGCTCTCGAGGATCTCGGGGATCACCAGCGTGAGGAAGTCGTCTTTGTCGAGCCCGAGATCGGCGCGCTTCTGCCGCAGGAACGCGGCCATCGCCTTCCTCCGCGGCATCTTCTCCGGCGCCAGCTCGATGGGGATGTCGGGAGCGAGGCGCTTCCACAGACGGAAGTGGGCGCTGTCGAAAGTCACCGCCGAGATGTGAGCGGGTCGCATCGCGCGCGCGTACCCGAGCGCCCGCTCCACGGCGGCGTCCATCGTCGTGACGTAGACGATCAAGTGCTGGTTCGACGGTCTTCGGTCGGGCGGCCGGCGCGCGGGATGCGCGAGTTCCTCCTCGACGGCCGTGTAGTGCTTGTGCATCGAGCGCATCGCGAACATGAGGACGGGGATCGCCGCGACGACGATCCACGCGCCGGCCATGAACTTGCTCCCCCCGATGACGACCAGGACGATGCCGGTGACGGCGCCGCCGAACGCGCTGATCGCGGCGCTCCTCTTCCAGCCGGGCTCCTTCAGCCTCCGGCCCCGCACGACCATCCCGGTCTGCGAGAGCGTGAACGAGATGAAGACGCCGACGAGGTAGAGCTGGATGAGCCGCGTGAGGTTCGCGTCGAAGACGTAGATCAGCAGGCCCGCGAGGACCGCGAGGATGATGACGCCGTTCGAGAACACGAGGCGGTCGCCCCGGTTCATGAACTGCCGCGGCATGTACCGGTCGCTCGCGAGGATCGAGGACAGCCTCGGGAAGTCCTGGTACGCGGTGTTCGCCGCGAGGATCAGGATCGCCGCCGACATCGCCTGGACGAGGTAGAAGAACGGCCCTCCGTGGAAGATCGTCTCGGCGATCTGCGCCACGACCGACGGCTGGTGGCCCTCCTCGAGGTGCAGGTAGACGACGTTCAGATGGTCGGCGAGCCACGAGATGCCGAGGAACATCGAGATCGACAGCGCCGCCATGACCGCCAGCGTCGTGGCGGCGTTCTTCGACTGTGGATAACGGAACGCCGGGACGCCGTCCGCGATCGCCTCCACTCCGGTCAGCGCGGTGGTGCCCGCCGCGAACGCTCTCAACACCAGGAACAGCCCGACCGAGGTCGTCACGTGCGCGGTGTCGTTCAGCAGCTCGGCGCTCTCCGCCTGAGGACATCCGCCGACGCACTGCACGATCCCCGTCCCGATCATCAGGTAGATCGAGGCGACGAACCCGTACGTCGGGATGGCGAAGAACGTCCCCGACTCCTTCACGCCTCGCAGGTTGATCACCGTCACGAACGCGATGAATCCGAAGGCGATCGGCACGCGGTACTCCGCGAGGCCCTCCGAGAGCGAGGTGATCGCTTCGACGCCGGCCGTTATCGACACCGACACCGTGAGCACGTAGTCGATGAGCAGCGCGGACGCGGCGAGCAGCCCGGGGTACATCCCGAGGTTCTCGTGTGACACGCGGTACGCGCCGCCGCCCGTGGGATAGGCCTTGACCGTCTGCCGGTAGCTCGTGACGACGATCGCCAGCAGCGTCGCGACGGCGATCGACACCGGGAAGATCAGGCTCATCCCGGCGGCGCCCGCCGACGCGAGGACGATCAGCGCCTCCTGCGTCGCGTACGCGTTCGACGACAGCGGGTCCGACGAGAACACCGGCAACGCGATGACCTTCGGGAGCAGCGTGTGCTCGAGCTCGCCCGACGACATCGGTCGCCCGAGCACCACGCGCTTCAGCGCGGCCGGAAGCTTGCTCATCTCCTCAGCCGTGCTCCGGTCCCGGGACCAGCTCGTACTCGGGGTTCAGCACCATCAGCTCGCCGCCGGTCTGCTCGCCGGGGATGCCCTCGATGATCAGGCCCATGCCCAGCCGGATCCCGGAGATCGTCTGCCGGCCGAGCCAGCGCGCCACCATCTGGCCGCTGCCGTCGATGATCGTCGCCTCGACGGACCCGCTCCCGGGCCGCGGGTCGATCCGGATGTTCTGGATAACGCCGGCGGCGCGGCAGCGACGGCGCGGCTCCAGCTTCGCGATGGGAGTGACTCCGACGACCGTCGCGGCCCAGTGGCGGAGGTTCTCCGCCCTTATCTCCTCGGGCGGCCGGGCGAGCCGTTCGACGGCGTTCTTGAAGAAAGCCACGGAGCGCAAGTATGGCAGTATCGCCCGCCGGGGGGCTCACCGGTCTCCCGCGTTCGTCGAGGACGAGAGGAGCTCGCGCCCGAGGTGCACGTGATCATCGCCGGCTGTGGTCGAGTCGGGTCGGAGCTCGCGGCGAACCTCGAACGCCTCGGCCATTCCGTCGTCCTCATCGACAAGAGCGCCAAGGCATTCGAACGGCTGAAGCCGGGCTTCTCCGGACGCAAGATCGTCGGGTTCGCGTTCGACCGCGAGGTCCTCGAGGACGCGGGCATCAAGGACGCCGGCGCGTTCGCGTCGGTGACCAACGGCGACAACTCGAACATCCTGTCGGCGCGGGTCGCGAAGGAGCACTACCGCGTCCCGCAGGTCGTCGCCCGCATCTACGACCCGCGGCGCGCGCAGATCTACCAGAGGCTCGGCATCCAGACCGTCGCGACCGTACGGTGGACCACCGACCAGATCCTGCGGTTCCTCCTGCCGGAGGAGGTCTCCGTCGAGTACACGGTCGACAACGGCGAGGTCGTCGTTACCGCACTTCCCGCTCCCCCCGAGGTCGTCGGGCAGAGGGCGCTCGCGGTCGACATCCCCGGCCGCCGCCGCGTCGTCGCGGTCAGCCGCTTCGGCGTGCCGCGCGTGCCGGACAAGGACCTGACGATCCAGGACGGCGACATCCTCCACATCTCCGTCGTGCGACCGGACGCCGGCGAGCTGGGCGAGGAAATCAAGAACGTGGGCAAGCCGGAATGAGTGCCGAGAAGACGATCAGGATCGCGATCGCGGGGGCCGGCAACGTCGGCAGCTACGTGGCCAGCGACCTGAAGCGCAAGGGTCACGACATCGTCATGATCGAGCAGAACAAAGACGTGATCGACGTGAACAGGGAGGACCTCGGCGACGTCAACTGGGTCGAGGGCGACGCCTGCGAGCTCCACACGCTCGACGCCGCCGTCCTCTCGTCCTGCGAGGTCGTCGTCGCGGCGACCGGGGACGACGAGGACAACCTCGTGATCTCGCTGCTCGCCAAGCAGGAGTTCGCCGTCCCGCGCGTCGTGGCGCGCGTCAACCACCCGGACAACGAGTGGCTGTTCACGGAGTCGTGGGGCGTCGACGTCGCGGTGAGCACCCCGCACCTGCTCGCGTCGCTCGTCGAGGAGGCGGTGTCGGTCGGAGACCTGGTCCGGCTGCTGAACCTCGAGCAGGGGAAGGTCGCGCTGCTCGAGGTCACGCTCGCGGAGGCGTCGCCGGCCGTGGGCAAGACGGTGGGCGACCTGAAGATGCCGGCGGACTGCACGCTCGTGGCGGTCGTGCGGGAGCGTCACGTGATCTCCCCCAAGCCCGAGACGCCGCTGCAGGCGGGAGACGAGGTCCTCGCGCTGGCGTCGCCGGCCGCCGAGGGCGACCTCAAGCGCGCGCTGACCGGCGAGGGGTGATGGACCGCGACGCCGCGGTCACGCTCGTCCGCAAGTACGTCCACACCGACGTCACGTTCCGGCACCTCGTCTCGGTCGAGGGAGTGATGCGCGCTCTGGCGCGGCGCTTCGGCGAGGACGCACACCGCTGGGGCCTGGCGGGGCTGTTCCACGACCTCGACATGGACGAGACGCACGGCGACGAGGAGCGGCACACGCGGCTGACGATCGAGTGGCTGCGCGCCGAGGGCTTCGACGACGAGCAGGTCCTCAACGCGATCCTGGGCCACAAGTACGAGTCGCACCAGACCGACACGATGTCGAAGGCGATAGTGCACGCGGACGGCGTGGCGGGTCTGCTCGTGGCGTGCGCGCTGGTGCGCCCGGAGAAGGCGCAGGGGATGAAGGTCTCGTCGGTGAAGAAGAAGCTGAAGGAGAAGTCGTTCGCGCCGGGGGTGGAGCGGGACAAGATCCGGGGGGTAGAGGAGAAGATCGGGATCCCGATCGACGAGTTCCTGGAGATCTCGATAAAGGGCCTGCAAGAGGTGGCCCCGGAGATCGGCCTGGCACCCGCGAGGATCTAACCCTCCCCCCGATCTTTCTCACCTGAGGCCGGTCATTCATGCGGGGCGAGAGGAGGATCCGCGCGAAAGGAGCGTCGCCGGCAGGCAAGCTAAGGAGTCCCAATTCTCGCGACCTCGCAAACGGGATAGTGACTGCACGCATGTGACGGACCGCAATAGGGCGATAGCTGCGGTGCTTAACCGCTTGGTGGCCAGTTCCCGCGGAGACGGTTACGGTCGCCATCATGAAAGGAGGGGTCAGACGACCGACCGGTGGGACGCGTCCAAGCCGGTGCCTGCTCGCCGTGGTAGCCGGACCCTGCCTCGCCTTTCCCCCTGTATTGAATGTCGTCACCCGAAACGAATGGCCGCTCATACTGGACGTAGGGTTGATCGTGATCGCTCTAGGGGCGGGCGTATGTGCAGCATTAGCGAGCGAGCCCTGTAGGGAGACCCGATGACTGCTGGCCGGCGCCGCTACCCCGTGGATCTACGCGCAGTACTTCCGTGGTTGCTCATCATGGGCGGCGGCGTCCTAGCGTTTGCCGAGCCAGTGGCAGGCGCTGGCGTCTGGGGCTTAGGAGTGGCGTTGCAACTGGCTGTGAGTCTTGGATCGATTTCTTGGCATTCGATTCTGGGCGGAAGATCCGCTCGGGACGTGTCGGGTTCAGAGGCGAGTTCGAGGCAACACCCGTTCGATTCAGCAGTTCGCGTCGTATTTGATGCGGGTAGGGGGCACCGCGCGGCACCCGAATTCGAAGTGAGCGCATACGAGAGTGCCCGTCGCGTTCTACTTCGACTGGTCGCTACAACACATCCTCACCTCAGGCAACAAGAGCTCAGCCATGTGGTTTCCGAAGGGCTCGCGACGTTCGTGCGAGATGTCGCAGATGAACGTATAGGTCTCGCGGAGGCAACGGACAAGTTGACGAGCGTGACGTTGGAAAGCGCAACAGCGCACGAGCGCGTGGAGCTACAGAAATCGGAGGGTCATGCGAGACCAGAGGCGGCGGTGATCGAACTTATTGAGCCTCAAGCTGACACGGCCGCTATCTTCACGGCGATGGACGGCCTTGTAAAAGATGGTTTCAGTCAAACAGTAAGCGCGGCTGCGGCCTGGATGGATCTCGCAACGACTCGGCGCCGCCCTCCGTCACCTGGCGAAGTCGGAGCCACGATGGGTCTTTCTGCTGCAAGCGTGCGCCGAGAGCTGCGCCGGTTCCAGGAATATGTTTCGGCTACTGCGGCAGAACCGAAAGGCGGCGAGCCGGCATGACCCACGTTGCCATGAAGTCCTCGATCGTCGGGTAGCTCCACTCCGGTATCGACGCCCGCATTACCAATCTAGAAAGTTGTTGCACGCGATCTTTCCACGCGCGCTGGGTGCAACGTAGTCGGTTCAAGAAAGGAGGAGAGCGGAGCCGGAGGGACCGGCGGGCCGGGTGGGCGGCGAATTAGTCGCCCCCGGCCTTTACGCTTTTACTGAGAACGTGACGATCAGGTAGGGTAGTCGGTCAGGCAGGGCTGATCACGGCGGAGGAGCGGAATGCCTCACCAAGCGGATGCGTGCAAGAGTCCGGAATTCGATGAGGCTGTAGCCATTCTTTACGACGCTATTGTTGGGAAGCGTTCGGCGCGTGAGTCCGACGCATATGTTTGCGTTCGACTAAGTCTCCTCAGGCTTGTTTCCGCGCGCTATCACGTGACTCAAGAGCAGGTGAAGGATGCAGTCTCTGATGCATTTCTGAAGTTCATTGAGGCGGTTCGGCGCGGAAACGTCCGGCGGGCAACCGCAGCTGCGTATTGGACGCGCATCGCGCTTAACGAGGGAGCAAATAAAGCCCGGGAACGCTTTTCGCTGCCTTTTAAGGAGGAGATCGATCTCACCGGTGGCGAGGAGGACGAAGCGGTATGTCGTCTTCTCGATTCCAGAGCAAGCGCTGAGATAGTCGCCGACATCCTCGATATCCTCGTTAAGGAAGGAGAGACTCGTTGCGCTTCCACGATCGCTACGTGGCTAGATCTCGCGAGCTCCCTTAGCCGCCCTCCATCTGATCGCGAAGTCGCACAGGCCGCGGGAATCTCCCACCCCACTGTCGCCAAGGACCTCCGACTGTTCGCTCGGTACCTCGAATTGTTTCAGCAGTCCGTGGAGGGTGTGTAGTCGGAGAAATCCACTCGGTTCGTTTCCATTCGACGCTGCTCTCTCGTAGTCATCGGGCAGTGGGGAAAGAGATAAGAGATATTCGGAGCGCGACGCTGCACTCCAGAGAGCTGCGGCGGCTTGAGAGGTGGGAGGGACGAAAGATGGAGCTTTTGAGTGCGGGCGATTCGGGCGTGCCGGTGGAAAAGGTGCTGAAGGGCCTGCCCAAGGACTTCGTTACGACTCTCGGACGGTGCCACTATCTACCGAAGAGCGTCCTTCCAGCCGTCTTTGGGAGTCTCCCGCTGGGTTCGCGAAGCCTTGCCGCGGCTCATGGACTCATTCGTCAGGAGGAGGGACTTTGGGTCGTCACACCTCGTGGCGACCAATTTATTGAAGCAGCCGCAGCGCTCCTCGAGATGAACGATCCACTCTGGGTGGAAAAGCTTGAGACACCGTTTGAAACCGAAGTCCAGACCCGAAACTTCTTGGAGCGACTTGATGAATTACACCCGCCCCCGGCCCCCTAGTCCTTGTTTTTAGCGGTCAACGCGAGAATCAACACGAGCCAATTGTTCACAGGAAGGGCGGGCCTGCATACCCAGCCAGCACTGATGCGCTACGTATCGGCCCTTCAACCGGCTACGCGTCTATTGGGCAGGTGGCTGACGTTCGGCTCTAGTCCGAGTCACGCCTCACGCCCGCCCCCGCGGCCGCGGCCCTCGCCTTGCGCCTCCGCAGGTACCACCACAGCGCGGCCCCCACCACGAGCGCGCCGATCACCAGCGTCGGCACGTCGAAGTAGTGCAGCACCTTCTCCCAGTTGTCCTCGACCACGACGCCCAGCCACGTCAGGCCCGCCGTCCACGGCACCACGCC
>JALZEA010000110.1 GCA_030862265.1 Actinomycetota bacterium
CTCTGCAACCAGTGCCACCCGTTCTACACGGGCAAGCAGAAGCTGGTCGACACTGGTGGCCGCGTCGAGCGCTTCCAGAAGAAGTACGCGAATCGCCCTCGGCGCGCAGGCGCCGCGGACAGCGGCCCACCTGCCGCGGCCGACACCACCGCGGAGGCACCCGAGCCCGCGGACCAGGTCTGAACCAGGCCCCGGGTAAGTGGCGGAGGCAGTAACCAAGCGTCCTTCCATCGGGGGCCAAGCGGTCCTCGAAGGCGTCATGATGCGTGGCCCCGCGTCGTGGTCGGTCGCGTGTCGCAGGCCAGACGAGACCATCGCCGTCGAGAAGTTCCCGCTTCCATCTCTGGCGGAACGTCATGCGTGGCTGAAGTGGCCTTTATTCCGCGGCGTAGTGGTGCTGGGCGAGTCACTCGCGATCGGCATCAAAGCACTGATGATCTCGGCCAATCAGGCCCTCGAAGAGGAAGAACAGCTCTCCGAGAAACAGCTCGGATGGACGCTCGCCGTCTCGATGGTTGCGTTCTCGGCGATCTTCATCGTCATCCCTGTGCTCGGCACACGTCTCTTGGACAACGTCATCGAGAACCTCGCCACCGAACGACCACTGCTCTTCAATCTGATCGAGGGCACGATCCGTCTGTCCATGTTCGTCGGTTATCTGCTCCTTATCGGTCAGTTCAAGGACATCCGTCGCGTTTTCCAGTACCACGGGGCCGAGCACAAGACGATCTACGCCTACGAGAACGGCGATCCCCTCGACCCCGCCGAGATCGACCGCAAGTACTCGACCCTTCACGTGCGCTGCGGCACGAACTTCCTGTTCATCGTGCTGTTCCTTACGATCCTGGCCCATCTCGTCATCGACCTCGTCGTAGCGGGACCTCTCTTGCCACGCATCGGTATCCGACTGCTTGCGATCCCGTTGCTCGCGGGGATCTCGTACGAAGCGATCAAGCTCGCGTCGCGCAACGAGGAATCGTTGTTCTTCCGCATCTCGATGCTCCCGGGACTCGCCCTGCAGCGCATCACGACCAAACCCCCAACGCTCGACCAGATCGAGGTCGCCATCGCCGCGATGCAGGCGGTCGCGCAAGACATCGACAAACCGGCCGTAGAAGAAGCACCCGAAGCACCGGTCGCTTAAGGCAATGCCGCTCCCTCTGGAGCGTCTCCGCGACATGGAGACGCGTTTCGAAGAGATAGAGGAGGGCCTCGGCGACCCGTCTCTGGCGTCGCGACCCGACGATCTGAGATCGCTCGGCAAGGAACATGCCGACCTCAAGCCCCTGATCGAGATGTGGCGTGCCTACCAGCAAGCGCTGGACAACCTCGACCAGGCGAAGTCGATGCTGGCCGAGACGACCGGCGAAGAACGCAAGTATCTCGAAGGCGAGATCGACACCGAACAGCGCAATCTCGATCGCCTCGAGGACGACATCTCGAAGGCCCTCGTCCCCAAGGATCCGAACGACGAGCGCGACGTGATCGTGGAGATCCGCGCCGGGGCGGGCGGAGACGAAGCCGGGTTGTTCGCGGCCGTTCTTCATCGCATGTACTCGCGTTACGCAGAGGGACGTCGTTTCAAGATCGAGGTTCTGAACTCGAATGAAACTGGCGTCGGCGGCTACAAGGAGATCGTCTTCGCGGTCAAGGGCAAGGGTGCCTACTCCCGCCTAAAGCACGAAGGTGGCGTGCATCGCGTCCAGCGCGTCCCGGTGACCGAATCGAGCGGCCGGATCCATACCTCAACAGCCGCCGTCCTCGTGTTACCCGAGGCCGAAGAGGTCGAGATCGAGATCGATCCGAAGGACATCCGCGTCGATGTCTTCCGCTCGAGTGGGCCGGGCGGGCAGAGCGTCAACACCACCGACTCCGCGGTCCGCATCACACATCTGCCAACGGGGGAGATCGTGTCGTGCCAGGACGAGAAGTCCCAGCTTCAGAACCGGGAGAAGGCGATGCGCATCCTCCGCGCGCGGCTATTGCAGCTCGAACAGGAGAAGCAACACCAAGAGCAAGCTGCGCAGCGTCAGTCACAGGTGCGTACCGCCGACCGCTCCGAGCGGATCCGCACCTACAACTTCGCAGAGAACCGCGTGACCGATCACCGGATCAACTACACGGTGCATCGCCTGCAGGAGATCCTCGAAGGCGATCTCGACGATCTCATCGACTCTCTGATCGCACATTTCCAGGCGGCCCAGCTTGGCGGATCGAACGGCTAACTCGCGGCGGGCCAGGGTCGCGGAGATCCTTGCCGGCGCGACCGTTGATATCGGACCGCGCGAGGCCGACTGGATCGTCGAAGAGGCCGCCGACGACGAGGCTGCCCTCGCGATGGCGCGGCGACGTGCCGCCGGGGAGCCGCTGCAATACATCCTCGGAAGCGCGCATTTCCGCGACTTGAGGCTGGTGGTTCAGCCCGATGTGCTTATCCCGCGCCCGGAGACAGAGGTCCTCGTCGAGCGCGCCTTGGCACACCTGCCGCAGAACGGAATCGCCGCGGACATCGGAACGGGCTGCGGTGCGATCGGTCTGTCGATCGCGCATGAACGTCCCGATGCGACCGTTCTCGCGACCGACTTGTCCGAGCCCGCGGTGGCCTGCGCGCGCCAGAACGCGGCGATCATCGGAGTCGACGTGGAGTTCTACATCGGGGACCTCTTCGCGGCTCTCCCCCACGGGTGGCGCGGCACGCTCGATCTTGTCGTCTCGAATCCCCCTTACGTCGCGGACTCCGACCGCGCGTTCCTGTCTCCCGACATCGTCCAGCACGAACCACATGTGGCTCTGTTCGCGGGGGTCGATGGGCTCGACGTGACGAGGCGTCTGGTCGCCGACGCGCGCGGCTGGCTGAAACCAGGAGGATGGCTCGTTTTCGAGATCTCCGAGTTCTCGGGAGATCGGGTCAAAGAGCTGCTGACGAGCTGGGGCTACGCCGACGTCGACGTCCATCCCGATCTCGGCGGTCGGGATCGCATGGCCGAGGGTCGTAGGTGAGCATCATCGACGAGGCCGTCGTCGCGCTGCGCATGGACAAACTCGTCGTCGTCCCGACCGACACGGTCTACGGACTCGCGGCCGCGCTCAACGAGCGCGCGATCGCGAACGTCTTTGATGCCAAGGGACGGGAGGAGGACAAGCCGGTCCCGGTCCTGGGAGGAGCGGCTCAGGATCTCGAAACGATCGTCGAATTCAACGAGCCGGCGCGCAAGCTCGCGGCGCGCTACTGGCCGGGCCCGCTCACGCTCATCCTTCCGCGTGCGGAAGGTTTCGAGCTCGATCTGGGCGGCAGCGCTCCTACCGTCGCCGTGCGTGTGCCGAAGGAGCCCCGCGCGATCGAGCTCCTGCGCAAGACGGGACCTCTCGCGGTCACCAGCGCGAACGTCAGCGGAGAACGCGAGGCACTAACTGTCGAAGAGGCGCGCGCCGCTCTCGGCACGAAGGTAGGTCTCTACATCGACGGTGGGCGTTGTGCAGGTAGGCCGTCGACCATTGTCTTCGTGGCGGGCGAACGCCGAGTGCTACGTGAAGGAGCGATCTCGGAGCGCGAGATCCTTCAGATGCTCACGTCATAGAGCTCGCCGTAGCGGGCGCGAACGTGCTCGAGGAAGGGCTGCGCGCTGAGCCCGTCGCCCAAGATGTCGCGCGCAAGCTCCGGGGCCGACATGAGGTAGCCCTTGGAGTGGATGTTCGTGCGAAGCCACCCGAGTAGTCGACTGCAGTCACCGGCCCGAAGGTCTTCATCGAGGCCATCAAGATCGGCGGCGGCCCTGGCGAAGAAGGCGGCCGCGTACAGGGTGCCCAGCGTGTAGGTCGGAAAGTAGCCGAGGTAGCCGATCGCCCAGTGCATGTCCTGTAGGACGCCCTGCGCGTGGTCGGCGGGTCGGATGCCGATGTGCTTCTCGAACATCGCATCCCACGCCGCGGGTAGATCGGCAACCGACAGCTCGTCCCGGAAGAGCGCGAGCTCAAGCTCGAATCGCACGATGATGTGTAAGGGATAGGTCAGCTCGTCGGCCTCGACGCGGATCAAAGAACGTGCAGGGTGGTTAGCGCCGCGGTAGAACTCCTGCGGGGTCAGCGTCCCTATCTCGGGGAAGCGCTCTTTCAGATGCGGGAGAACGAACCCACAGAACGCGCGGCTGCGCCCGACATGGTTCTCCCACAGGCGTGATTGCGATTCGTGAAATCCCGTGGAGGGAGCGTCTGCGACGGGCCCATCCCCCTTCGGGAGCCCCTGGTCGTAGAGCGCGTGACCGGTCTCATGCAGCGTGGTGAAGACCGCCTCGACGATCGCTCCGCCCTTGCGTTGAACGGTTTGGCGGACGTCTTTCGGCCCCACCTGAGTCGAGAAGGGATGGGGCGAGGTGTCGAGGCGTCCGTTGGCGGTATCGAATCCCACGTGGCGCGCGAGCCAGCGACAGAACTCGACACGTTTGGCGTCGTCGAAGTCGCCCCGCAGCCAATCGGGCTTCTTCCCCGCAGCGTGGATGACGGGATCGATCATGTCGCTGAGCCCGACGACGAGTTCGTCGAATACGGCCTCGACTTCCGATGCCTTCATGTCCGGTTCGTAGTCATCGAAAAGAGCGTCGTAGCGTTCCGTCTCCCAACCGAGCGCATCGGCGTATTCCTTCTTCAACCCGACGATCCGCTCGAGATGCGGCTGCAGGATCGAGAAGTCGGATGCCTCCTTGCCCTCGTGCCACGCGTGATAAGCGTTGCTCGTCACTTCCGCGAGTTCCTTGACGAGCTCGGCAGGCACCTTCGTTGCCTTGTCGTACTCGCGACGGAGCAACCGTAGGGTTGCTTTCCGCTCGACATCAGCCGTGTCGGTGGCCTCGAGCTCGCCGATGATGTTGCCAAGGTCGGGATGGGTGATCCGCTCGTGGATCATGCCCTCGAGCGTCGCTATCGAACGCGATCTCGTTGCTGCCCCACCGGAGGGCATCATGACTTCCATGTCCCAGTTCATGAGCGACAGCGTGCGCCGCAGATCGGCAAGCTCCGCGAGACGTTCGTCGAGCTGCTCCCAGGCCCTCATCGAGCGAACCCTAATCGCGTAGCCTTTTCGGCGATGAAAGTCGTGATGGTCTGCACCGGCAACCTGTGCCGCTCGCCGATGGCGGAGGGGTTGCTTCGGGCCGCGGCCGAGCGGAAAGGTTGCGCACTGGAAGTAACGTCGGTCGGCACGTGGGCGCACTTCGGCTATCCCGCTATGCCCGAGTCGGTGATTGTCTTGAAGAACAAGGGGATCGACATCGCCGGCCACCGATCTCGGCCCATCGACCTCGCCGAGTTGAGCGCCGCGGACATCGTCGTCGCGATGACCAGTGTGCATCTGAAGGAACTGCTGGACCTCGCACCTGAGGTGAAGCCGAAGCTGGTCTTGATGAACGAACTCGTCGAGCTCGCGCTCGAGGGAGAGCTTCCGCCGAGTGCCGAAGAACGCGTGGAGCGGTTGCTGGGCGCCGCGCGCCCTAAGTGGCGCCGGGCCCTCGACCTCGACGACCCGATCGGCAAACCGATCGGGGCCTATGAGAAAACCGCTGCCGAGATCGAGGTGGGTGTGGAAGTCCTGGTGAATGCCCTCTGCGACGGAAATCATTCTTCGCGAGGTGGCCCCAACTAAACTGCCTTCGTGAGGATCGCCCTCGGCGCCGACCACGCCGGTTTTGCTTTGAAAACCGCCGTGGCCAAGCATCTCGCCGACGACGGTCACGATGTGATGGATCTCGGGACCGACTCCGAAGCATCGACCGATTACCCACCGTTCTGCGCTGCGGTCGGCCGGGCGGTCGTGTCCGGAGATGCCGAGGTCGGGATCGTGATGGGAGGTAGTGGCCAGGGCGAGGCGATCGCCGCGAACAAGGTGCACGGGGTCCGCGCCGCGCTGTGCCACGACGAATGGACCGCCCGCTTCGCCCGCACGCATAACGACGCGAACGTGCTGTCGCTGGGAGGGCGTGTGCTCGGAGAGGCGCTGGCGCTGGCGATCGTCGATGAGTTCCTCACCACGAGCTTCGAAGGCGGGCGCCACCAGCGCCGCCTGGACCAGATAAGGCAGATAGAGGAAGAGGAGTGCAAGTGAGCAACCCGGGTTGGGCAGATTGGCAGGCGGTAGAGAAGATCGACCCCGAGATCGCCGCCGCGATCCTCGATGAAGTTCACCGCGAAAATTCAAAGATCGAGCTCATCGCGTCCGAGAACTTCTCTTCGCCCGCGGTGTTGGCCGCGCTCGGTACCCCCTTGACGAACAAATACGCCGAGGGTTATCCGGGCAAGCGCTACTACGGTGGTTGCGAGTACGTCGACGTCGCGGAGAATCTTGCGATAGAGCGCGCCAAGGCGCTGTTCGGTGCGGAGCACGTGAACGTGCAGCCCCACGCGGGGGCCCAGGCGAATGCCGCCGCATATTTCGCGTTCCTTGAGCCGGGGGACACCTTCATGGGCATGAACCTCGCGCATGGTGGTCATCTCACGCACGGCTCGCCCGTGAACTTCACGGGCAAGATGTTCAAGATCGTTGCATACGGGGTGCGTGAGTCCGACGAGCTGATCGACTACGACGAAGTACGCGACATCGCGAAGCGTGAGAAGCCGAAGCTGATCGTTGCAGGGGCCACCGCGTACTCGCGGATCTGGGACTTCATCGCCTTTCGCGAGATCGCCGACGAGGTCGGCGCGATCTTCCTCGTTGACGCGGCGCACTTCATCGGGTTGGTGGCAGGCGGCGCGCATCCGAATCCCGTGGAATACGCCGACGTCGTCACGTGTACGACGCACAAAACCCTCCGTGGTCCGCGCGGGGCGATGATCATGTGCAAAGAGGAGCACGCCAAAGCGATCGACAAGTCGGTCTTCCCGGGGTGGCAGGGAGGCCCAATGATGCATTCGATCGCGGCGAAGGCGGTCGCCTTCGCGGAGGCAGCCACCGAGGAGTTCCGCGATTATGCGCGTCAGATCGTCGCGAACGCGCAGCAGATGGCGACAACGTTGACCGAGGAAGGCTTGAGGATCGTGAGCGACGGGACCGACAACCACCTGATGCTCGTGGATCTCCGTCCGGTGGGCCTCACCGGGAAAGACGCGGAGGCTCGCCTCGATGATGTCGGGATCACGGTGAACAAGAACGCGATCCCGTACGACCCGGAGAAACCTTTCATCGCCTCCGGCCTAAGGCTCGGTACGCCTGCGATTACCACGTGCGGCATGAAGGAAGAGCAGGTCGTGCAGGTCGCGCGCTTGATCGCAACGACGTTGAAGGACGATTCGAACGCTACGAAGGAGCGCGTGCGTAAGGAAGTAACGGAACTAACCGATCGCTTCCGGCCTTATCCCGACGTCGCGTGATCGCCGAAAGCCCATGACATTTCAACGAGACACCCGATGACCGGATACCTCCTCATCGGTCTCGTGGCCGGCGTCGTCACGTTCGTCCTCACTCCACTTGTGGTGCGGTTCTCGGAGCGCATCGGCGCTATCGATAAGCCGAGCGACCGCAAGGTCCACGCCCATCCCACGCCGACCCTCGGAGGTCTTGCGATCTTCCTGGGGATCCTCGTAGCCGGCATCGCGGCCGCAAATCTCGAGGATTTCGCCGACCTCTACACGCAATCGTCGCAACCGTTGGGCATCGCCCTCGGTGCGATCATCATCTGCGCGCTCGGCGTCATCGATGATTTCCGGCCCCTGCCGGCCCCGGTGAAGCTGTCGGGCCAGACCTTCGCGGCCGGGGTTCTGTTCCTTTTCGGTGTGAAGATGCAGAGCGTCCTGTGGCCGGGCGGACAGGTATTCGTTCTCAGCGACGACATCTCCGTCATCGTTACGGTTCTCTGGCTGGTAGCGATGATGAACGCGGTCAACCTCATCGATGGACTGGACGGTCTCGCCGCAGGAATCGTTGCGATCTCTGCCGCGGCGTTCTTCGTCTACTCGTTCAACCTCGCTCAAGACGATCTGTTGTTCGCGGATTCGGCATCGGCTCCATTGATCTCGATGATCATCGTCGGATCGACCCTCGGCTTCCTGCGCCATAACTTCCACCCCGCGCGCATCTTCATGGGCGACTCGGGCAGCATGCTGCTGGGTCTGGTACTCGGCGCAACCACGATCGTGGGGATCGGAAGCGCACCCGGTAATGCAGCCGATCCCGCCAACGTTCTGCTCGCGTACTCGCCTCTCTGGATCCCTCTACTCGTGGTTGCGATCCCGATCATCGACTCGGTGTTCGCGGTCGTACGGCGCGTGCGGGGCAAGCGAAACGTCTTCCACGCGGACAAAGAGCATCTCCATCACAGGCTCATGGATCTCGGGCATGGTCATCGTCAGGCCGTCATCGTCATGTACGTGTGGGCGGCCCTCGCGGCCGGCGCCGGCCTCGCGTTCGCTTTCCTCGATCAATCGCAGATCGTCTTCGCTCTCCCCATTGCGGTCGCCGCGATCGTGCTTTACACGCTCTTCCCGGTCCTCACGAAAGCCCTCCAGGACCGCCTCACGCCCTAACGTCACCGAAAGGTGATCGCCGGATCCGCAGGGCAAGCAACCACCGGCCATGTCGTAAGCGTCTTGTGGGTAACCACAAGGAGTGAATGTCATGAGTACTCGTATCCAGGCCGCGTTTGCCTGCACCGCGTTGATGATGACCCTGTTGTCGGCACCTCCGGCCGAGGCAGGGCGGCCGACATGTTTCGGACGTTCCGCCACCATCGTGGGTACTGAGGGCCGCGACAGGCTGCAGGGCACCGAGGGGAGGGACGTTATCCACGGGATGGGCGGCCGCGACAGCATCTCCGGGTTGGGCGGAGACGATTTTATCTGCGGGGGGACGAACAACCTGCGTACCGACCGTGGCGCCCCCAAGGAATGGCTTTTCGGAGGCGCGGGTGACGACCGTCTGGATGGAGGCCCTGGAGACGACGTCCTGTCTGGGGACGAGGGGGCCGACAGGATGTACGGAGGGAAGGGCGGCGATCACCTCGGCGGCGGCGACGATGACGACTGGATGAATGGGCAGTTGGGATGGGACACGGTGACCGGCGACCTCGGCAACGACACGGCAAAAGGAGCTCGGGGCCGGGACACGTTGCTCGACTGCGAGGGCGACGACACCGGCTACGCGGGACCGGGCGACGACTTCATCCATCCCGGGGTCGGCAACGACACCCTCTTTGGCGGCAAGGGAAACGACGTCATGACACCCGATCTCGGAGATGACCAGGCCGCGGGTGGCAGAGGGAACGACATGGTGGCGTTCGACAGCAGCTGGGACTGCGGGGCCAGCGGCTCGGCGGAGGGTGCGGTCGTCGTGGACCTCGCCGAAGGAACGGCCTCCGGGCAGGGCACCGACGTGATCCGCGGGTTCGAGAAGGTGCGGGGATCGTGGGACAACGACACGATCTCGGGAGACTGGGGCCCCAACTTCCTGTGGGGTAGTCCCGGCAACGACACGCTGGAGGGCAGGGGAGGAAGCGATCGCTTGCGAGGTGCCGACGGCGACGACACCCTGGACGGCGGATCCGGTAACAACGACAACGACGGCGGGCCCGGAACCGATACCTGCCGGCGGCCCTCTTCGGCCGGCGGCGCCGAGAGCTGCGAGGCCTGAGGCCACCGTTTACCCATTTGCGCGTTGCGGGCCCATGAGGTAGCTTGTGAAAAGTTTCACAAAGTCCACCTACGTTAGGGTCACGCCACGTGAGCCAACCGCCGAGGACGCCGGGTAGCTCGCCTTCCAGGGGCTCGGGCTCCGACATGGCCAAGGGCATGTCCCAGGCGTCGCGGGGTCTCTCGGTGGCCTTCGGATTCGTCTTCGTGGTGGTCGTTTTCTGGTTCGCCGGCAGGTGGATCGACGACCAACTCGGCAGCGATCCGTGGGCTCAGGTCGCAGGCGCCCTGATCGGGTGGGTACTGGGCATCGTGACAGTGGTCTACATGGCGAAGAACCAGCAGGACTAGAGGAGCGGGCATTCGATGATCGAGCTGCAGATGGTCCGCCGGATGATCATCCGCGGCCTATACCTTGCCCCCGCACTCCTGCTCGGGCTCTGGCTCTGGAACGGCTCCGAATACGCGATCTCCGGCGCCGCGGGACTCGCCCTAACGCTACTCAATCTCTTCTTCGCGGCGGCCGTCATCGGAAAGGTCGCCGAAACGGCGCCGCGGATGTTGCTCGTGGCCGCTATGGTCGCTTTCACGATCGGCCTCGCGATCGTCACGGGGATCTCATTCGTGCTGAAGACGACCGGCGCCGTCTATTTTCCCGTCACAGGTTTCACCCTCATCGGTTCGCACCTCCTGTTGGTTTTGTGGGAGGCGTTCGCCGGCAGAAACACACAGACGACCGCACATCTACAAGCAGAGAGCTAAGGAGCGACGATGGTTCTTGCGATCGAACTGGACATCAATCATCTGTTCTTCTGGGATCCGATCCTGTTCGAGGACACGCCGTTCCAGATCAACCGCGTTGCTCTGTTGATGCTCGTCGCGGCGGTCGCGTGCATCGCCTTTTTCCTCTACGGTGCCGCGAAGAAGGCGCTCGTGCCCAAGGGCAGTCAGAACCTGGCTGAGACCGCGTACCTCTTCGTGCGAGAAAAGATCGCGATCGACGTCATCGGTCCCAAAGATGGACCTAAGTACGCGGGCTACCTCGCGGGTGTCTTCTTCTTCATCCTGTTCATGAACCTGCTCGCCGTGATCCCGGGCATCCATTTCGCTCCGACCTCACGGATGGCCATCCCGTTCATGCTGGCGATCCTGACGTGGATCATCTTCAACGTCGTAGGGCTCATCAAGCAGGGCCCGATCGGCTACTTCAAGGGGATCCTGTTCCCGCCCGGTGTGCCCAAGGCCGTTTACATCCTGTTGACGCCGATCGAATTCTTCTCGGTGTTCGTCGTACGTCCCCTGACCCTGATGGTCCGACTTCTCGCCAACATGATGGCGGGCCACGTTCTGCTAACGATCTTCTTCCTGTTCACGCACGAGTTCCTCGTCACGAATATCGGCCCGACGGCCCCGCTAGGCATCGTCACGTTGCTGGTGGCCGTCGCGTTGATGATGCTCGAGCTGTTGGTCGTGGGGATGCAGGCCTACATTTTCACGATGCTTACCGCTTTCTACATCTCCGAGGCGGTCCACGGACACGGCGCTGAGGAACACCTCGTTTCGGGAGAAGAGACACACGACGACCACAAGCACGAAAGACGACCGGTAACCGAAGGCGTAGCGGCCTAGATCAGGAGGAGAGATAGATGCTCGACCTAGCACTTCAACTCGCACAGGAAGCCGAGACGACGGGTGTTACCGACGAGGGAGCCCGCGCCATCGCGCACGGTCTCGTGTACGGCCTCGGCGCAATCGGCCCCGGGGTCGGTATCGGTCTCGTCTTCGCCAGCGCGATCGAGGCGATGGCGCGCCAGCCCGAGACCGCCGGCGAAACGCGCACCACGATGTTCCTTGGCTTCGCGCTGATCGAGGCCCTCGCCCTGTTCGGTTTCGTCCTCGCCTTCATCCTCTAGGAGACAGACATGGGAACCCTTGCAAGCATCTTGGTCTGGGCTCAAGAACATGGGGCCGAGACGGGGACGGAGGAGCCTTCCGGCACGGACCTGATCCTTCCTGCGATCGACGAGTTGTTGTGGGGAGCGGTGGCGTTCGCATTCGTGCTCTTCATCCTCAACAAGTTCGCTTTTCCGAAGCTCCGTGAGGTGGTCGAGGCGCGCGAACAGCAGATCCAGAGCGACCTCGAAGCCGCCGAGAAGGCCAAGCAGGACGCCGAGAGCGAACGCCGGCAGTACCAGCAGCAGATCGCCGACGCGCGCGGCGAGGCCAACCGCATCATCGAAGAAGCGCGCCAGTCGGCCGAGCAGGTGCGCAAGGACCTGATCACCAAGGCCGAAGCGGAGGCCGAACAGATCGTGACCCGCGCCCAGGAACAGCTCGAGGGCGAGCGCACGCGGACGTTGTCCGAGCTCCAGACAACCGTTGGGGACCTCGCCATCGAACTGGCCGAGAAGGTCG
>JALZEA010000141.1 GCA_030862265.1 Actinomycetota bacterium
CCGGCCCCGATGTCGCGGGTCTCCTCATCGGAGCCGAAGGAAGCCTCGGGATCGTCACCGAGGTCAGTCTCAAAGTGAACCCCATCCCCGACGCTGCAGATCGGGTCGATGTGTGTCTGCGCTTCGATCACATGGCCGACGGTGTTGCCGCGTGCCGGGCTCTCGCGCAATCCGATGTCCGACCGACGCTCGTTCGTCTGTATGACGCCGACGATGCGACGATCTTCCTGCGCGCTCATCCTGACGAGGCCCCGGGCCCCGTGCTACTTCTGTCCTTCGATGGGTCCGACGCGTCGCGAAGGGCGAGTGACGCCGTCGCTCTCACGGAGGGACGCCGGGGTAATGACGGACTGGTCGAACACTGGTGGCAGCACCGCAATGCAGCTGTTGACGAGTACGTGAGGTTGATGGCCGGCGACGGCCTCCTCGGGCCATCCGCGTTGGTGGACACGATCGAGGTTGCGGGGACGTGGTCGGTGCTCCGCGTCCTGTATCACGACATGAAGGCGTCGCTGGCGGGTGAGGCCGACCTCGTCGGGTGCCACCTGTCGCACGTATATCCGGATGGGGCGTGCCTGTACTTCACCCTTGCGTCGGCCTGTGCCGACGATGAGACGGCGGCCAAGGTGCACGAGCGCTGGTGGGAAACCGCGATGGCTTCGTGTCTGAATGCGGGTGGAAGCATTACCCACCATCACGGGATCGGCCGCGTGAAGGCTCCGTGGCTGCCGGACGAACTCGGTGGATTCTTCGACGTCCTCGTCGCGGTGAAGCGGGCGCTCGATCCGAACAACATCATGAATCCCGGGGTGCTCGGCTTATGAGCTCGCCGTTCGGGCCTCTTGCCTTGATCTGCAACGTGCGGGCAGGGCGGGGTGGGGTCGGCAAGACGTTGCCGGACGTCGAGGCCGAGCTCCGCGATCGCGGCCTCGAGTACGCGATCCATCGCACCGAGGGCCCCGGGCATGCTGCCGAGATCGCGCGCTCCTTCCTCGCCGACGGCAACCGTTTCGTCGTGGCCATGGGTGGCGACGGCACCGTCCACGAAGTCGTTAACGGGATGCTGGTCGACGACAAGCCAGTCAACCCCGACGCCGTGCTCGGAGTAGTGGGGGCCGGTACCGGCTGTGACTTCATCAAGACGTTCGGGATACCCGCCGCGCCGCGGGCGGCGGTAAGGCATCTCGACGGTGACGGTAGCTTCGCCATCGATATCGGCAAGGTGACCTACGAACAAGACGGGCAAACGGTCACGAGATACTTCCCCAACATCGCTGAAGTCGGACTCGGTGCCGCGACCGTCGCGAAAGCCGCGAGGTTGCCCCGCTGGCTCGGTCCGACTGTCTACCTTGTCGCGTTCTGGCTCACGATGCGCAAGCACAAGCCGGCCACCGTGGCGGTCGATCTTGTAGATCGCACCTACGAAGGGAAGATGAATAACCTCGTCGTGGCGAACTGTCAGTTCTTCGGCGGGGGCATGCGCATCGCTCCCAAGGCGGCGCCGACCGACGGGCTGCTCGATGTGCAGATCGAACACGCGCGTAAGAAGGACGCGATCGCGATGATGCCCAAGGTTTTCAAAGGCCAGCATCTCCCGCATCCCGACATCCTGGAGGCGAAGCGCGTGCGCTGCGCGATCACGGCCGACCGTCCCCTGCCGATCGAGGCCGACGGAGAGGTGCTCGGAACGACGCCCGCGACGTTCGAGGTCCTCCCCGAGATCATCAGGATCAAGGTCTGATGCCGTCGTTCGTCGGAGATGCCACGACGATCTATTACGAGGACACCGGCGGCGACGGTGCCCCTGTGCTATTCAGTCACGGCATCCTCATGGATCACGAGATGTTCGATCCGCAGATCGAGGCACTGGCTAACGAGTTCCGATGCATCACATGGGATCAACGCGGCCACGGAGAGACCACGACCGAGGGGTCGTGGAGCTACTGGAATTCGGCGAACGACGCGTTACGTCTGCTCGAGCACCTCGACATAGAGCACGCGTTCTTCACGGGGATGTCGCAAGGCGGGTTCCTGTCATTGCGCGCCGCGTTGACGGCTCCGGACCGGGTCGACGGCCTGGCTCTGATCGACACCCAGGCCGGTCCCGAAGACCCCGCCGTGACCCCCTCCTACGACGCGTTCCTGGCGGCATGGACGACTGAGCCGACACACGACCTCGCCGAAACGGTCGCCGCCATCATCCTCGGACCGGCTCCGCACGAGCCGTGGATCGAGAAATGGCTGGCGCGCGATCCGGAGGCGATGCGAGAGCCGTACGCGACGCTGACGTCGCGCGAAGATATCCACGATCGACTCCCCGAGATCGAGTGCCCGGCGCTGGTCATCCACGGCGAAGCCGATCCCGCCATCAGCATGGATAAGGCCGAAGCATTATGCACGGGGCTGCCTCGCTGCGAGGGCCTGGTCCGCATCCCGGAGGCAGGCCACGCGGCGAACCTTAGCCATCCCGGCGTCGTTACCGAGGCGCTCCGGGATTTCTTCCGACGTCACGCCGGCTGAGGAGCCACCTCCGCCATGAACGAGCGCAGGTCGTGCGATAGCCGCCCGGGAAACTCGAACGGCAGGTAGTGGGTCGCTCCCTCGTAGGTGATGACCTGAGTTGAACCGATCGCGGACGCCACATCGGTGACGTTCGACGCCGACGTGAACGGATCGCGGTCACCGACCACGACGAGCGTGGGGCAGGTGATGTCCTCGAGCAGGGGGCGACCGGAATCGCCGTCGACGGCCTGATAGGTCTCGAGGAGCACTTTCATGTCGCACGACGCCGCTCCTCTGAGGAGTTCGACGATCGCCAGCGTGTCGGCGGTCGCACCCACCATCCCGGACTGTCTCACCATCCCCGCGATCTCGGGGCGCGCCACGAAACGCTGCATTAGGCCACCCAGAGGGCGCGCGAAGTACTTGCCCACCGATGCCATCACCGGCAACGCCGCGGCAACATCCAGGCGCAAGAGCCGGCTCGCCGGGTGACCGTAGGTGCCGCTCACGAGGGCAAGACCTTTCACGCGCTCGTGTTCCGAGGCGGCGAGTTCCAGAGCGATGCGTGTTCCGGAGCTCCACGCCGCGACGAAGAACTCCTCGAAGCCGAAGTGATCCATCACCGCCAACGCGTCTTCTGCTTGCGCCCGTGCGTCGAAACGATCGGTCACCGCAGGACCGGAGGCAAGCAGACCGCGGTGGTCCCACGCCACGACGGGGCGTTCTCTCACCAGGTCGACGGCGGTGCGCGCCCACGACACGAACGCGGCGCCGATCGCGTTGACCAGGAGGAGCGGTAGCCCGTCGTCCGCTCCCATGCGACGGGCCGCAAGGAGGGTTCCGTCGAAGGACTCGACCTCGGCGAGGTCAGGTTCGAGACCCGGCAGGGTCATCCGGTCTTCTGCCGCCTTAGGGCCTTGATCGGAAAACCGCGTCTGGCAACGACCGGTGGAGCGATCCCGAGTCCCCGCTCACGCTCGACCTCGAGACGATGTGCCTCGAGCTGCCGTTTGCGTTCGGAGCGTCGCCACCCGAGCTCGTCTCCCATGAGGTCGGCACCCCGTGCCGATATGCCGATCCCGGCGTTGCGGTCGAGCAGGGCAAGGCGCGTCCTGCGCGCGAGGAGATCGTTGAGATGGACGGCCATCTCGTTGCGGACGCAGTAGATGGCCTCGGCGGCGATGGGGGAGTAGTCGGGCGCGAGAGGGGCTCTGAGATCCTCAGCAGTCGCGATGTCGAGGACGTCGAGAGCACGATCGCCGTACGCGCGGACGAGGCGGCGCCCCACGGAGTCGTCGAGGCCCAGGGTTCGCAAGCGAGGGGCGATGTCGGCTTGCAACCGCTCGAGATCCGCACAACCGAGCCTGATCCACTTGGTCTTGCACTTGATGGAATTCCCGAGTTCGGCGGCCACCCGATCGGTCGCGTCCTTGGCCATCCGCCGGTAGGTCGTCATCTTGCCACCGGTGATCCCGATGATGCCCTGAGCGATGTCGTAGACAGAATGCCGGCGGGAAAGGTCGGCCGTTGTGCCGGCTTTCCCTTGGATCAAAGGTCGCAGTCCGGCGTAAGCACCGGCGACATCCTCGGCATCGAGACCCAGACCGAAGACCGCGTTCAAAGAGTCCAGGATGTAATCGCGTTCCTCCGCCGTTACATCGGGGTGGTCAAGAGCTCCTGTGTAGTCGGAATCGGTGGTGCCGACCAGCACCTCGCCGAGCCACGGGATCACGAACAGCATGCGGCGTCGTTCGCTGTCGGGGATGAAGGCGGCGGTCTCACCGACAGGGATGGCGTCGCGCCGGAAGACGAGGTGGATGCCCTTGGACGGTCTCAGGCGAGGCGCCGAACCTTCCTTCGCAAGAGCTTCGACGCGATCGGCCCACACCCCGGCCGCAACCACGATGCGGCGCGCGCGCACGTCGAAGACGGAGCCGGACAACGAATCTTCGATCTGCGCGCTGCACGCCCTGCGGCCACCCGAGAGATCGCGGACGATCGCGTGGTTCACGACGGTCGCGCCGTAGTTCACCGCCTCGACCAGATTGGCCATGACGAGCCGAACGTCGTCGGTTTTCGCGTCGTAGAACAGGAAACCGCCGCGCATCTTGCCCGGAGGCAGTGCGGGGACCAGAGCGTCGGTTTCCGGCCCGTTGAGGTGCTTGTGGATCTTCATATTCTTGAAGCTGGCCAGCGCGTCGTAGGCCCACAGCCCGACACCGAACTGTACGCGCCGCTTCCGATCCGAGACCGGCAAGGCCATCGGAACCGCTTCGACGAGGTGCGGGGCCAAGCGCCTCAGGAGGTCACGTTCGGTACATGCCTCACGCATGAGAGCGAACTCGCGCTGTTCGAGGTAGCGGAGGCCGCCATGGATCAACTTGGATGACTTGCTCGAGGTCCCGGATGCGAAATCGAGGCGCTCGACGAGTCCGACCTTCATGCCTCGGGCGGCGGCATCGAGCGCGATTCCGGCGCCCGTTATCCCTCCGCCGACCACTAGGAGATCGAGGGGATCGACACCGTCGGCCGTCGCGGCGAGCTTCTCGAGCGCGTCCTCGCGTCGGCCCAGACCTGTCATATGAGTCCCGCGGCCCAGCGGATCACGGTCACGAAACCGACGATCACGAACAGGATCCCGAATAGGACGAGGGGACCGAGCCACCAGTCGAGCTGTCGACCCAGAGGGTCATCGTCACCCTCGGCGACCTTCCGCACGACCAGTTGAGCTCCGCCCATCTGCTTGAAGTGCAGGTGCGCGCGCTTACCTTCCACGACGTCGGCGATGCCTTCGAGGAGATCGATGAGTTCACCGTTATCGACGGTCACCGTCGCTTCCGGCAGGGATCGTCCGCTGCGGTCCTCGATCTTCATGACAGCTATTCTCCCGTACATGCCGGCCGACATCAGGCTTCTCGATGACGACCAGCGCGCGCTCGTCGGCATGGTCAGAGAGTTCGCGGACGAAGTGGTTGCGCCCGCGGCTCCAGAGTACGAGGAACGATCCGAGGACCCGACCGGCCTTTACAAGCAACTCGCCGAGCTTGAACTGACAGGCATCTCGTATCCCGAAGAATTCGGCGGTGGCGGGCAGCCTTACGAAACGTACCTGCTCGTGGTCGAGGAACTAGCCCGGGCTTATCTGGGGTTCGCGATCGGGCTCTCGGTGCACACCCTGTGCGCATTCGCGATCAACTCGTTCGGCTCCGAGGAACTCAAGACCGACGTGCTCACACGACTCTGTTCCGGGGAGTGGTTCGGGGCCTATTCGCTGTCGGAACCGCACTCGGGTTCAGACGCGGTCGCCCTATCTACCAAAGCGATCCGAGATGACGGGTCTTATCGCCTCAGCGGCTCGAAGGTCTTCTGTACGCGCGGCAACGAAGCAGATTGCGTGTTGGTTATGGCCCGCACCGGAGGGGAGGGTGCCAAGGGCGTCAGCGCGTTCATCGTGGAGAACGGAACGGAAGGCTTCGAAGGCACGAAGAAGGAAGACAAGATGGGGTGGCGCAGCTCGCCGACCTGGATGTTGACCTTCGACGACGCCTACGTCCCCGAGTCCCGGCGCGTGGGGGCCGAAGGCGAGGGTTTCAAGATCGCTCTCGCGTCACTCGACTCCGGTCGGCTCGGCATCGCGGCGTGCTCGATCGGCGTCGCGCAGGCGGCCTTCGATGCCGCGTTGAGCTTCACTCTCGATCGGGAACAGTTCGGTAAACCGGTGGCTCACAACCAGGGTGTCCAATTCATGCTCGCCGACATGGCGACGTCCATCGACGCGGGCCGCGCCCTCTATCAGAAGGCCGCTCGCCTCCGGGATGCAGGACACGATTACTCCCTACAAGCTGCCGAAGCGAAGCTCTTCTGCTCCGACGTCGCGATGAGGGTCACGACCGATGCCGTTCAGCTGGACGGTGGTTACGGCTACATCACGGAGTACCCGGTGGAGAGATACATGCGCGAGGCCAAGGGCCTGCAGATCGTCGAGGGCACCAACCAGATCCAGCGTTACGTGATCGGACGCCGCCTGACCGACACGCGATGAAGGCCTTCCTCACCGGCGCGACTGGTTTCGTCGGTGGACACTTGGCCAAGAG
>JALZEA010000163.1 GCA_030862265.1 Actinomycetota bacterium
AGTTCCGCGTCTTCAACCAATTCACGGAGCAGTTCTCGGTCACCGATCTCGCCGAGCGGGTCGCGCGCGTCGGGGGGGCCATAGGTATCAACGTCGTCATCGATCCTGTCCTCGACCCGCGCATCGAGGCTGAGGAGCACTACTACAACGCGGCCAACACGAAGCTTCTGGACCTCGGCCTCCAGCCGCACCTGTTGACCGATGACGTCATCGCCCACGTCATCGAGACGATCTCGCGCTACAAGGACCGCATCCTGCTCGAGACAATCGCCCCCAAGACCCGCTGGGATCCCCGCACTTAGGACCCATGAGGAACTTTTTGCCGAGCGGCGAACTCCAACAGGCGTGAAACGCATCCCGGCCATCTGTGTGGCCTTGCTGATCGTTCTGGCCCCGGTCGCCGCGGAGGCGCGCCATCGCCGCCCACCCGCGGCGAAGCTCGTATCCGGCGACACGACGCAATGGGGCCGCCTCGGTACCTATTGCTGGAGCTGGTTCGACGAGGGCGAGAGCGGCGGCACCGGGCAGTGCGTCGACGCGCTTCCGAGCTGGCCGCGCGCAAAGAGCGCACGTTCTGAGGCCCGCACGCGCATCCGCTTTCGCGTCCCCGGCTGCCCTACCGAGGCCACCCTCACGTGGTGGGAGGACATCGACGAGAACAACTTCCCTGTGGGCGACGGCCAGAGCCTCGACGCCCGCAAGAAGCCGATGCGACGCGACGGCGAAGTGGTCGCCTGCCGGCTGTTATTCCATCTACCCGACCACCGCGGCCACATGTATCTCGATCTGTTCACGACGTGGGACGAGATCTTCCGGTACGAAGACGGCCGTGGCGGGGGCGGCGATGCCGATTACACCTTCCATCTGAAGCTTCGCCCGTAGGAAGGCCGCATTGGCGCGGCGAATCTTGAAGAGGTGAAAGCGGCTCTCATCTGCGCGGTGGCGCTCGTCGCTTCGATGCTCCCCGGGGCGGATGCCGAGCAACCCTGCCCCGGCCCCGGTGTCCCCGATCGCGTCTTCACGGGGACGTTCGACGAATCGGTTGAAGGCGCCTATGTCCTGGTGCCCTTCGAGACCCCGCCCGCTGCCACGAAGGTGCGCGTGAAGATCTGCTACGACCAGCCACCCAGCCCAACGTCGTCCCAGGTTAAGCACACGCTCGATCTCGGCCTCTATGAGCCTACGAACGACGGAGCCTTCGACGTCGAGGAGTTCCGAGGCTGGGGTGGCTCGAGTAGACCGAACGTTTTCGTAAGCCCCGATGGGGCGACCGTCGGCTTCCTTCCGGGCGACATCCCCCCGGGGACGTGGGCCGCGGAGATCGGCGTCGCCGCGGTCGCGGGGGAAGCGGAGGGCGATCCCGATGGCTCCGTCGCGTGGCGTCTCGAGATCGTGATAACTATCGACGCGGGCGACGCGAACGCACCGTGGGCGCCCACTCCCTACGACGACACTCCCGCGCGAACCCAGCGGGATTGGTACAAAGGTGATTTCCACGTCCATGCGAGGCACTCGGGCCCTCGCGACGCGTCGATGCGCGAAACCTTCGATTACGCCTTCGGCTCGAGACCGAAGGGCGCGGGGTTGGACTTCGTGACCCTGTCCGATTACGTGACGAGGCGTCACTGGGACGAGATCGGTCGTTTCCAGGCCGACTATCCAGGGAAACTGATCGTTCGCAGCGCGGAGGTCATCACCTACCGCGGGCACATCAACAACCACGCGAGTGCGCGTTTCGTCGATTACCGCACCGGGCCGATCTACGAGCTGGACGATGGTGAGCTACGGACTGTTCGCGACGCCCGTGGCGCGTCGCGGATCTTGGACGCCGTCCGCGCGGCCGGGGGGTGGACGCAGGTGAATCACCCGACCACGTTCCCGTCGAAAGTGCCCCTGTTCGGCAACCTATGTCGCGGCTGCTCGTATGAATACAGCGACGCCGAAACGAACTGGGAGCTGGTCGACGCGATGGAGGTGCAAACAGGTCCCTCAGGTTCGCCGCAGCCGGAGGGGAACGAACTCGGGCCGAACCCGTTCACACCGCTGGCGATCGAATGGTGGGATCGCCTCCAACGCGAGGGCTACGACATCACCGCCGTCGGCTCAAGCGACTCTCATCACGCCGGTGAAACGCCGGGAGGCATCACGCAGTCTCCGATCGGAGAGGCGACGACCGTCGTTTACGCGAGCGACCTCTCGGAACGGGGGATCCGAGAAGCGATCCTCGAGGGACATGCGTACGTGAAGTTCTTCTCGTCCGATGGGCCCGATCTTCGCTTCCAAGCGCGACGGAACGACACACCGGACGCTGGTGACCGAACGCGGGTGGCCATCATGGGCGACGAGCTGAAGGCGACGGGCGCGGTCTTCACCGCACGCGTGATCGGTGTGCCCGCCGACGGACCTCCACGGACGCTCGTGTTCCTCCGGGACGGGTCGCCCGTCCATGCGGTTCCCGTCCAGGGGAGCGATTTCTCGTTCTCAACGACATTCACCGAGCCCGGCGACTACCGTCTCCAGCTCCAGCGAGGCTCGGCGATCGAGGCGCTCACGAACCCCATCAACCTCGAGCCCTCGTCCCGAACCGTCGATTTCGTCTAGCAGGGGCGAGCCGGAAAGCGGCGAACCTCCCTCGTATGCGCAAGATGATCACCGTCCTCGCCGCCGGTGCCCTGTTGGTGTCTCTCACGAGCGCGCCCGCCATCGCCGGTAAGAAAAAGAGAGTGCACGAGACGTTCGGCGCGAACCTCCTTCCATTCCCGAACCTATCGAGTCACACCGGTACCGCCCGCTCGGGGTGCTCCGCCGGTCAGGAAGACGTCCACTGGGTCGGCGCTCCTTTCAAGGCGCCCGGGAACGGCACGCTGAGGCTCTGGATGGAGGACTTCACCGGTGATCACGACCTCTACGTCTACGACGGTGAAGTGAAGCTCGCCGAATCGATCAACGACCAGACCGAGGGCGCTCCGCCCGAGGAAGAGCTCAACCTCTCGATGACGAAGGGCCAGGAGGTCGTTCTGATCGCGTGCAACTGGGCCGGTGAACCCGAGGTCCTCGCGCACTACGAGGGAATCTTCCGGTAGGCCTTCGGGCACATCTCACTTCTTAGCTCCCTAGCATCTCCACGATCGCATCGGCGACCTGATCCGTCGTCGCAGGCTCGTCCTGGGGTTCGAGGTCGGCGGTGCGCGCCTTACCCGAGCCCAACACCGCGGCGACCGCGGTCTCCAGGCGGCGTGCTGCCGGCGTTTTCCCGAGGTGGTGCAGCATTAGACCCGCCGACAGGATCATCGCGATGGGGTTGGAGAGTCCCCGCCCCGCGATGTCCGGCGCCGATCCATGTGTCGGTTCGAACACCGCGTATTCGCGCCCGATATTCATCCCCGGCGCCACACCGAGCCCACCGACCAGCCCCGCACAAAGGTCCGAGATGATGTCGCCGTACAGGTTCGGCAAGACGATGACATCGAGGTCGTGCGGCACCCACACGAGTGACATCGCCATCTCGTCTACGTGCATCGCGTCGAACCCGACGTCGCGGTAGTCGCCTTGCACTTCTTCTCCGGTCTTGAGCCATAGACCGTCCGAGAACTTCATGATGTTCGCCTTGTGTCCAAGCGTCACCTTCCTCCGCCGGTAGCGCTTGGCGTACTCGAACGCGTACTCGACGATGGCGCGCGTGGCCGTGACCGAGATCGGCTTGACCGAGATTCCCGAGTCCGGACGCATGCGGAAGTTGTGCATGTACTGGAGGTAGCCGCGTAGTTTCGTGGCGTTCTTCGTGCCGTACTCGAACTCGATGCCTTCGTAGAGGTCTTCGGTGTTCTCCCTGACGACGATCAGGTCGATGTCATCGAAGCGGGAGGGCGCCCCCGGGTAGGACTTGCATGGCCGCACACTGGCGTAGAGATCGAGCTCCTGGCGAAGGGCGACGTTGATCGACCGGAACCCCGTCCCTACGGGCGTCGTGACGGGACCTTTCAGGGCAACCTTGTTGCTTCGGATCGACTCGAGGACGTGATCGGGCAAGGGCGTTCCGAAGCGAGCGATGACGTCCGCGCCGGCCTCCTGGACGTCCCATTCGATCCCGGCATCCAGTTCGTCGACGACCCGGCGGGTGGCGGCCGCCACCTCGGGGCCGATCCCATCGCCGGGGATAAACGTCACCGTCGTCACGCCTCCACCCTATGGCCGCGAGGGGCTTCCGGTGCTTGCTTGCCCGCTCTGTTACGCGGTGAAATGCGCGCGCAAGGAAATCTCATAGGGGAGGCTCCAGTGGCTCAGTCGGTCTCAACGCGCGGGCGCGGGCTGGACGGGTACTTCGGCATCACGGAGCGAGGTTCGACGGTGCGCACCGAGGTCATCGCGGGCGTCACAACGTTCATGACGATGGCCTACATCTTGTTCCTGAACCCCGCGATCCTGTCGGTACCGGACCGCAACGGTTACATCCTCGATCCCGCCGCGGTCCTCACGGTCACCGCGCTGGCCGCCGGCCTCACGACGATCGCGATGGGGGCCTACGCCAAGTATCCGTTTGCCATCGCCGCCGGGTTGGGACTGAACGGCGTCGTTGCATTCCAGCTGGTGGCGGGCAATCAGCTCACGTGGCCGGAGGCGATGGGGGTCGTCGTCACCGAAGGCATCATCATCTTCATCCTCGTGCTGACGAAGTTCCGTCAGGCGGTGATGGACTCGGTGCCGCTTCCGATCAAGCATTCGATCGCGGTAGGCATCGGGTTGTTCATCGCGCTGATCGGTTTCGTGGATGCCCGCTTCGTCACCGACACGGGCTTCCCCGCCGACGCGCTGCCACCCGCGGGCGAACCGCAGCTGCCTCCCGTCGGACTCGGTACCGGTGGCGAGTTGCAAGGCTGGCCGATCGCGGTCTTCGTGATCGGGCTGCTCCTCATGGTCTACCTCTACGCGCGGCGCGTGCGCGGTGCGTTGTTGATCGGCATCCTGTCGACGACCGCCCTCGCCGTGATCGTCAACGAAGCATTCCTTGAAGGCCAGGGTTTCGGAACGAAGGCCAATTACGGCAGGATCGCCGAGTTCCCCGGCGCCGACAACTTCGCGTTGATCGGCGATTTCAGTTTCGGTTACTTCGCGGAGATGGGCGCGATCGCGGCGATCCTCGCCGTCTTCACACTCATGCTGGCCGACTTCTTCGACACCATGGGCACGGCGGTCGGACTCGGTCGCGAAGCGGATCTCCTGGATGAACAAGGTCGCCTCCCCGACATCGATCGCGTCCTTCTCGTCGACTCCGCGGCCGCCGCGGTCGGCGGCGCAGTCTCGGCCTCCTCGAACACGACTTATATCGAGAGCGCGTCCGGCATCGCCGAGGGCGGCAGGACGGGATTGACGGCGGTGGTGGTGGGGGGGCTGTTCTTGCTCTCGATCCTGTTCTCGCCGATCGCGGGGATCATCCCGCTGCAGGCCGCGGCCCCCGCGCTCGTCATCGTCGGCTTCTTGATGATGACCGCGGTGCGCGAGGTCCCCTGGGACGATCCCGAGGTCGCGATCCCGGCATTCCTCACGATCGTGCTGATGCCGTTCACGTTCTCGATCACGAACGGGATAGGCGCCGGCTTCGTGTCGTACGTCTTCATCAAGGCGGCACGGGGCAAGTCGTCGGAGATCCACCCGATGATGTGGCTGTCGTCGGCCGCGTTCCTAATCTACTTCGGGATCTTCTACGTGCGGGATCTGTTGACCTAGGAATCTGATAAGCCTGTAGCGGTGGCCGATCAGGGTCTTCTCGTCGTTGCGTTGGGCGGCAACGCGATGCAAGACCCGCGCGGCGACGATTCCGTCGAGTCGGACTTCGCCCGCACCGCGACCACGGCGGGCCACCTCGTGGAGCTGGCACGTGCAGGGTGGCGCCTCATCATCACGCATGGGAATGGGCCACAGGTCGGCAATCACCTCTTCCGCAGCGAGGTCGCGAACCGCGAGGGCAACCTTCCTGTGCTTCCTCTGGACGTCTGCGTTGCGGATACGCAGGGAGGGATGGGCTACATGCTCCAGCAGTGTCTCGAGAATGCCTTCGCGGGGGCCGAGATCCCCGCGGTGGTCGTTTCGCTCGTGACGCAGGTCGTCGTCGACGGCAACGATCCCGCGTTCGCGACGCCCTCCAAACCAGTGGGCGAGGTGATCGCTGCGGGGCGGGCGCGTGAAGTAGAGGCGATGGGCTGGTCGCTCGTCGAGGAGCAGGACGGAGAGGGGTTCCGCCGTGTCGTCGCATCGCCGGAGCCGCGCGAGATCGTGGAGGCGTCGGCGATCAAGACGTTGGTCGACGAGGGCGTGATCGTTGTCGCCGCCGGGGGCGGAGGGATCCCGGTAGTGGCGACCGCCGACGGTCTTTCGGGAGTCGGCGCGGTGGTCGATAAGGACCTCGCCGCCGCGCTGCTCGCCGCCGATCTCGATGCGGCAAGGCTCCTGATCCTTACCGACGTTGCCGCGGTCGAACTCGACCATGGAACGTCTGCCGCGCGTCCGGTGGAACGGATGACGGTGGCGGAGGCGCGCTCCTACATTTCGGCCGGACAGTTCCCTGCCGGGTCCATGGGACCGAAGGTCGATGCCTGTGCGCGCTTCGCGCAGACGGCGGGCCGGCCGGCGGCGATCGCCGCCATCGCCGATGGGCTTGCCGCGCTGGAAGGGTCGGCCGGCACCACGATCGTCGTCTGAGGTGATGCGCGTCACTGCGTGAGCGGTCCGGATGGCCGACGCTGCCGGGGATGCGACATGCTCTGGCTTCGATAGTTGCGTTGGGCTCGCTGTCGGGTGCCCCTCTTCTCGAATATCCCCTGTCGGGTGCCCTGGTGCGCGCGTTCGAGGCGCCGACATCCGCGTGGGGGCCGGGTCACCGTGGCATCGATCTTGCCGCTTCTCATGGCACATCGGTACGCGCGGCTGCTGCGGGCGTCGTGGTGTTCGCAGGAGACGTGGCCGACGTCGCGGCCGTCACCGTGGATCACGGTAACGGTCTCCAGACGACCTACTCGGACCTCTCGAATGTCACCGTGTCCGTCGGCGAAGTCATCGACGCAGGTCATTTCGTGGGCGCGGTCGGAACTGCGCATCGCGGGGTTCCCGGCCTGCACTTCGGCGTCAAGTTGAACGGTGAGTACGTCGATCCATCCCTTTTTCTCGGTCCGCTCGACATCTCGGCCGCGGTTCACCTCGCGCCGGTCGCATGGGTACCACCCGACGTCTTCCCGGACGCGTTCGCGCGACCGTTCCGCGCGGCAGGGACACACGCGGGTTCGTGCGCGCCGATCGCCGCGCGGCCCTTGAAGCGGGCTCCGAACGACAACCTGGTCGTTGCGGTCGCCGGCATCGGAAGCCGTACGAGTCCGGACGTCGACGCAGAGATCTACGAGCACGGACCGTCATCCTTGGGTTACCCGGAGGAGCGAGTGTTCCGTTTCTCGTACGAAGGTGCGCGCGGACCTGAGCTTCACGAGCCTTACCGATCGCTCGCGACGTTCGGAGACCTTGGGGCCGCCGCGCGCCGCCTCGAATCGCTACTGCGAGCCGTTGCGCGCCGCCACCCGGGACGTGGGGTCGACCTCGTCGCGCATTCGCAGGGCGGCATCGTCGCGCGTACCTATCTCACGAAGGTAGCTCGTTCGTGGGATCCCGAACTCCCGAGGATCGAGCATCTCGTTACGTTCGCGACGCCTCATTCCGGCGCGCCACTGGCTAAAGTCGCGCGCAGGTTCACGACCGACCCGCGCCTTGGGGGAGTCGCGATGGCCGCGCTGTCCCGATGGGCCCGCGCCGGCGGGCCGATCCCCGATCCCTACGCGCCGGCCGTCGCTCAACTCGCGCCCGGCTCCCCGCTGCTGACCGCGCTCGCGCGCGAGGACGTCGTCTTCGGGACGAGGGTGCTCGCGCTCGGGATCCCGAACGACCCGGTCGTTCCCGCGCAAGCGGCGCGCATGGACGGAGCCTCCAACGTGACGGTGCCCTGGGCGGGTCTGCCGTGGGGCGGGCACGAGGCGATCGTGTCCTCGCCCGTGGCTCTCGCCGCGGCGCATCGCTTCCTCAGGGATGGCGCGCCGATCTGTTCGTCGCGCTGGGACGGGATCGGGACCGCGGCGGGCGGGGCGCTCAGCTTCCTGGAGAGCCGCCTCGGTTCGTAAGGAAATAAGGCGGCCCCCTCAGGCGGGGGGACGGATCTGAGGGGGCCGGGCGGTTTGTTGTGTCTGGACCACATCGTCGCGCTGCCCGCCTCAGTGCTCAAGGCGGGGCGAGGCAGAGATAGTCCGCCTACCTTGTCCGCGCGGTACAAACCGGGGCTTGGGCCCCCCTGCCCCCTACGATGACCGCACATGCAGAACCGCCTACCCGTCGCCGCTCCGGGGACCGAGCACGAGTTCGGGCGCATCGAGGTACTGCGTTCCACCCGCCGCAAGAAGACGATCTCGGCTGAGATCGTCGGCGACGTCTTGGTCGTCTCGATCCCTCATCGCCTGTCCCGTGCCGAGGAGCACGAATGGGTGAGCAAGATGGCCGCTCGGATGTCGGAGCGCAAGCGCCGGGATCGTCTGAACGAGGATGGGTCGCTAACCCGACGAGCGCGCGAGTTGTCGGACCGCTACGTCGAGGGCGTCATGCCGAGCGAGATCACCTGGGTGACGAATCAGAAGTCGCGCTGGGGCTCTTGCTCCCACGACGATCGGGCGATTCGTCTGTCCCTCGAGCTTGCGAATTACCCGACGTGGGTCCGTGACTACGTGATCGTGCACGAACTCGCTCACTTGATCGTTCCGGATCACTCCGATGCCTTCTGGCAGATCGTGGACCGCTTCCCGCTGACGGAGCGGGCGCGCGGGTTTCTCATCGCCAAAGGCATGGAGGAGGGTTTGGACTAGGCCCTTGATCGGATGAAAGAGATGTCGCGTATCCCGGCGCGCTCGAGGATGCCGATCGCGAGCGCCGCGCGGATCCCATAACCCGCCACGATCGCGACCCGCGGCGCATCGACCTCGTCGATGCGGTTCCACAGTTGCTCGGCCGGGATCGTCGTTGCGTCATCGGGAGGGGTCGCCCCAGGGTCGCCGACGTCGAGGATGAACGCGTCCTTCGGTGGCGCGGTCGCGAGCTCGGTCGATGCCGGGTGTCCGAAACGATCGGCCCAGGCGCGTAACCCGTCCCGCAGAGCCCCAAGCACGGAAAACCCCTTCCCTCGCAACGAGGCTGCTGCATTGCCGAGATCCGACGCGGTGTCGGGGAGCAGCACGATCGGCAGGTCCAGCGGGAGGCAATCGCGTGCCCGCGACGGCAGACCCGGTCCGAACTCGTACACGAGCGCGAGCGACGCGGGGATGTGGACGTCCAGGTACTCATCGACGGGACGTAGATCGACGAACGCGCCTCCCGCGGCGACGGCCGCGGCGGCGGCTTCGAGATCGAGATCCTTGAGTGTCGTCAACGTCTGCACGACGCCAGTGATACCAGACGCATACTTGCCGCATGGGTCTGATCGCGCTGCTCATCCTGGTCGTCCCCGTCGTCGAGCTCATCGTCATCGTGGAGGTCGCGACTCGTATCGGTTTCTTCGAGACGATCGGCGTCCTCATCCTGATCTCGGTTGCCGGCGCATGGCTCGTCCGGCGCGAGGGGACCGCCGCCTGGCGTCGCCTCCAGGCCGCTTTGGCGCGCGGCGAGATCCCCACGAACGAGGCGATCGATGGCGTTCTCGTAGTGATTGGGGGCGCGCTGTTGCTTACGCCCGGCTTCGTCACCGATCTCGTAGGCCTGCTGTTCTTGTTTCCGGTGACGCGGCTGATCGCCCGCAGGTGGGGGAGGAAGGTCACCCGTTGGATAGCGTTGCGACGTTTCGGTCCCGCCGCGACCGCCGCAGGTGCCGGTACGCGGATCTACGACACGCGCGTGACTCGGGCCCGTCCGGTCGGCGATCCCGCTGTTATTCCTCAGGGACGCGACGCATCGGCTGCGCCGAAGCTTGCTCAGTCGGAGGACCGACCTAACGGTCGGTCTTCTGCGCTGGAGGAGCAAGCACGTCGTCGCGACGGGGACGGTTCTCCGGGTAGCTGATCGCGGGACCGACGCGACCCTGTTCCGGGTACGCGCCCTTATCGAACTCGGCAGGCGGTCGACGGCGAGCATTCATGCGCACACGCACCGCTTCGGGGTACTCGCCGGAGTGCACCTCGACGTCCAGCGACTCGGCAACCGCTGTGGCCTCGTCTTCGGAGTGATAGACCCAGCGGTCCCAAGCACCATCGGGATCAACGAGGACGAGCTGCGCGTCGTTCAGGCCGATGCGGATCACCATGGCGTCGACCCCGGTCCGTCCGGCGATGAAGTCTTCGGGCGTACGCGCTTTGCGCCGCCCGCCTTCGGGCACGTTCTCGAACGGCCACGCTCGCTCCGGAGTGGTCGCCATCAGATAACGAGCCCTCCGTCGACGCACAGCACTTGGCCGGTGATGTAGTCGGAATCGGCCGAGGCGAGGAACGTGAAGGCGGGCGCGATCTCTTCTGGTTCGCCGTAACGACCCAACGCGAATCGCGACAGGCGTTGCTTCGTGGTTTCTTCGTCGGTCAGAAGAGGCTCGGTCATCGCGGTCAACGCGGCCGGAGCGATCGCGTTGACGGTGATGTTGAGGCGCCCCAACTCTTTGGCCCAGGTCTTCGTCAACCCCACGATCCCCATCTTGGCCGCGGCATAGTTCGACTGTCCGACCGAGCCTCGCAAACCCGACGCCGACGTCACGTTGATGATCTTTCGCACCGGTGGCGAACTGGACTCGGACTCTTTTTTCGCGATCGGGCGCCAGTGCTGCACCACCGCGCGCCCGCACGCCCACGTCCCCTTGAGGTGAACCTCGATCACCTGATCGAACTCCTCCTCCGACATCTTGTGGAGCATTCGATCGCGCAATATCCCGGCGTTGTTGACCCAGACGTCGACGCCTCCGAATGTGTCCAGCGTGTTGTTCAGGAGCGCTTCCGCGGCCTCGACGGTGCCGATC
>JALZEA010000003.1 GCA_030862265.1 Actinomycetota bacterium
TTTACCTCGCGGATCCCGCCGTGCTCACCCTGAATCCGAACGAGCGCATGCTGGTCGCGTTCGAACGCCAGATGAAAGAGCTGGCGCGTGCGATCAAGCGCGCCGTTGAGCGCAACGACTGGCGCCAACGCCCTTCCCCTTACTGCATGAGTTGTTCCTTCCAGGGCCTCTGCCCCGCGTGGGCCGAGTCGCGCGTGGATCGGATCGATACCTAGTCCCACCCACCCTTGGACGGGGGCAGAGCGAGTATCGCAATGAAGAGAGGGGCCGGTTTCCCGGCCCCTCTCTGATTGGGAAGCTGTTTGGTGACGCTGACGTTTACTCGTTGGTGCGGAACCTCAGCGCGAGCGTCCCGAGGGCGATGAGCCCGAGGGCCGCAGCGGCGAAGTAGGAAACGCTGCCACCGGTGAAGGGAAGCACCGCTCCGAGCACCTCGGCGTTGCGGACCACCGGCGCTGCTCTGCGGATCAGCTTGTCGAGCACGTCGCTGGGAACCGGAGGCTTCGGCTTCGCAAAGTCGATGTGCGCCTTGACCTCGTCGTCGGCCTTGACCTCGTCGCGGACCTCGGTCGTCGGAGCAGGTGCTTTCGGCTTGCCGCACCAACCGTTGTTGTCGTCGTCGAAGTCCTGGTCGTTGCCACAACCGTTGTTCCCATCCTGATCGGTGTCATAGACGCCACCGGCTCCGTTCGGCTTGTCGGTGCAGCCACCGCGGGGGTCAACCGGACCGTCGGAGCTGCACTCCCTACGCATCGGGCCGACGTTGTCATCGGGATCTGACTCGGACTTCCCCTGGTTGCCAGACGCTCCGGCTTCCGTGCGGCGGTCGTTGCCGGAGGGGTGCAGGCTCTCGGAGTCGCCACCCGGGCGAGCGGTACCGTCGTCGTCGCTGCCCTCCGTGTATGCGGTGGACTCGGAGCCGGCGTCGCCGTCGTGGTCCGAGGCCGCTGCGGCGTTGCCGTTGCCGCCGCCGTGGCTGTGATCGGCCTTGTGGTGGGCGAGCGCAGGGGTCGCGCTGAACACCAGAAGGGCGATGATCCCCAGCAGCGAGAGGATGCTGGTCATGCGAGCGGTGCGGGCGGTTCTGCGGGTCTTCCTGGTCTGACGGGCCATCTTGTTCCTCCTTGTAGGTCACTGCTTGCTGTCGTACGGCTACATTTCGTGACCCTCATGGAAGTTCCTGCAAGAACGCGAAAGATTTCTCGCTTTCTGCGGTTGGTTGGCTACATAGAGTGGCCAAACCGGGACATATCCGGCGAATTCGTCTTGCGGCTAGGAGGATTCGCGGGCGGTGCGCACGGCGGCCTTGAACTCCTCGGAGGTGAAGCGTCCGGGCTGGACCTCGGCAGCGTGGGCCAGAGCAGCCTCGAGGGCGGCCGCCCCCGCGGCGCTGATCGCACGCTTGTTGGCCGCCACCCCCTCTCGGGGATTACGCAGGATCCGTGCCGCGAGCGCACGCGCCTCGTCGATCACGCGCTCGCCAGGCACGACCGCGTTCACGAGACCGATATCGAGTGCCTCGCTCGCGGTGATGAGATCGCCGGTCAGGAGTAACTCGGCCGCCTTCGTGCGCCCCACGAGTTCTTGCGTGAGCCACGCTCCGCCCGTGCCGGGGATCACGCCTAGGCGCACCCACACCTGTCCGAAACGCGCCTTCTCCGCGGCGACCCGCAGATCACACGCGAGCGCGAGATCCATGCCGGCTCCGACCGCGGCACCGTTGACGGCGGCGATGAATACCGCTCCGGCCGAGCGGATGCCACGGATCATGCGTTGGAAGGAGCCGTAGAGGGCGGAGGCGATCGCCTCGGGATCGAGCTCGCTCCAGCGCTCGAGCTCCTCGAGGTCGCCGCCTGCGCAGAACGCGTCGCCGTCCCCTGTAACGATCACGGCGCGAGCGCTGGCGCCCGCCTCCTCGATAGCGAGCGCCAGCGCTTCGGCAGTGGCCGCATCGAGGGCGTTGCGTCGCTCCGGACGGGCGATAGTAAGAGTCGTGACGTTCCCGTCACGGGCGATCCGAACGGTGTCAGTCACTGCAGCAGCCTAAGGCGGCACGAAAAGAGGGCCTCCCTGCGGGAGGCCCTCACGATGACTCTTTCGAAGCGCTTAAGTAGCGTTCTTCGGAAGCATCCGGGTCATCTTCGTGCCACACACGGGGCACGAACCCTGTGCTGCCTTCGAGCCGTTGGCGAGCTCTTTGACCTCGCCCTCGAAGTCCCGCTTCTCGCGACACTTCACGCAGTAGCCGTTGTAGGTCTCGGCCATGGTCCCCAACTCCTCTCTGACGCCTCGCTGGCTGATGCCGTCAAGGGCCTGTGACGGTAATGGTGCCACCTTCACCGCCTGGGCGGGGGATTTGTGACTACGTAGCGTCGTCGGCGAATGTCCCCGGAGCGCCTGCCGGCACAGGTGTCGGTGACGGAGAGCGATCGCCGCTCAGATCTCCGGGCCCGCGTCCGCCCCACTTAGGGGGCGCACCCCGGTAGCGGGCCAGTAGATAGAGGCCGATCGCGACCGCCGCGAGTGACATGAGCTGGCTGCCGGTGAGGCCTAGGTAGCGCCGGTCGACACGCAGGAAGTCGGTGATCACGCGCATCGTGCCGTACCACGTGGCGAAAACGAGGATGAGGAAGCCTAGGTTTCGCGGCCGCCGCCCGAGCCACAACAACACCCCGAGGAGCAGCGCAGTGGAGAAAAAGTCGTAAAGCGCGGTCTGGTGCAGTACGAGACCGAAGCACCCGAGCGACGGAGGGCTCCCCTGTTGCAACGCGTCGAGGTAAACCGCGGGATCGGTTGGCGCTTGGTTGCCCGTGATGTCGCCGAGGCAACGCCACCCGAGCGGCCAGCTTGTGGGCTTGCCGAGGTGGTCGCCGATCGCGAGATCGCCGAGGCGGCCGATGATGATCCCGAGGGCGAGTCCGGGCGCGGCGAGGTCCATCGTGCGCCAGAAGCCCATGTTCTTCTTGAACATGTAAGGCAGCGCAAACAAGACCGCGCCCGTGATCCCGCCGATGAGCGAGATGCCGCCCTCCCACACCCTGAAGATGCCGAGGAGGTCGTTGCCGGAATCGGTGACCTCGGGGATGTGACCGAGCACGTAGCCGACGCGCGCGCCGACGAGCGCGCCGAGCAACGCCCAGAACAGGACGTTCCAGATGTCGTTCTCGTCGGGGCCGCCGAAGCGGCGCGCGCGCCGGACCATCAGCTGCGCGCCGACGAGGTAGCCGACCGCTATCCCGATGCCATGCGGCGAGATGGACAGAGGCCCGAGCTCTATGCGCGAGAAGATGTCCCACGCGAGGGGGTCTATCCCGAACTTGAACGCGGCGAGGATCAAACCTTACGGTGTTCCGTCACCCAGGCGCCGTCGTCGGTCACCGTGAAGTCACCGAACAGCAACGGCGCCTCCTCGACCATGATGCGTCCGACCCTGTCAAACACGGTGCGGAGCTCTTCCTCGGCCCCCGGATCGGTTCTCATCTGGATGACGTGGCGCAGGGTGCGCACATTGGCGGTCCAGAAAATCACGGTGGAAAGGCCCTCCGGCGCCAAGCGACGCATAGCGGAGGTGATCTCCTTCTTCTCGTGGAAGGCTTTGCCCTCCTTGTCGAGCTCGAAGTGCTCGGCAGCCTCGATCTGGAAGTTCTCCATGTCCTCGAGCAGCGCCAGGATCTGGGGACGCATGGACTCCATCGAATCCGGGATGCGGAAGGGCAGGTCCTGCAATCGCACGAAGCGCAAACTCTCCTGGCTGAAGGCGCTGCCGGCACGATGTCTTACCAGCTCATGGGTGAATACGCGGCTCACGTCGTAGAGAACGAACGAATAGTTCGCGTGCTCCAGGACGGAGCCGTGCCCCGAACGCATGAGGTTGAGGAAGTAGTCCGCCTGGTCGGTGCGCACCTTAGACACGTTCGGATTGAGGCCGGGTTCCCAGCTGCGATAACACGCCCGGCCGCTCGCCTCGATCAGGAGCTGGCCCGGGTTCGTCTCCTCGGCGTCGACCCGCCGCGCCAGCCAGGTCTCCCCTCCTTGGGTCTTTAAGAACCGCTCGAGCGCTTCGAAGTCGATGGAGGGGCGAGCGATCAGCTCAACCCCCGGCTGGGTCTCTCTCACTAGCTGCACTCCCGAGGACGCGGCGAACAGGACGGGGGAAGTTCGTTCACCCTAATGGCTGGACTCACAGATAACCCGGAGATGTGGGCGACGGGACGGCGTTCTCCGGGGTCTCGACGTAGAGGCGGCCCCCGAAGCGGGACTTGATCTCGTCGTCGAAGCGGTCGGCCGTCTGGGCGA
>JALZEA010000020.1 GCA_030862265.1 Actinomycetota bacterium
AGGTCTCGCTGCGCCCGAAGACGCTCGACGAGTTCGTGGGACAGATCCAGCTGAAGGAGCATCTGAACGTCGTCGTCACCGCCGCGCGCAGCCGCGATGAGCCCGTCGGCCACATCTTGCTGTCCGGCCCGCCCGGACTCGGCAAGACCAGCCTCGCATACGTCATCGCGCACGAGATGGGTGCCGGCATCCGGCCGACGTCGGGCCCCGCGCTCGAGCGCGCCGGCGATCTCGCGGCGATCCTCACGAACCTCGAGGATTCCGACGTCCTCTTCATCGACGAGATCCATCGCCTGCCGCGCACCGTCGAGGAGGTGCTCTATCCCGCGATGGAAGACGGGCAGCTCGACCTCGTCATCGGCAAAGGCCCCAGCGCCCACACGATCCGTTTGGACCTGCCGCGCTTCACCCTCGTCTGCGCGACGACGCGCGCCGGCCTGATCACCGGACCCTTGCGTAGCCGTTTCGAATTGTCGGAGCGGCTCGACTACTACCCGGCGACCGACCTCGAACGGATCGTCGCGCGCTCGGCATCGATTCTGAAGATCGTCGTGGAGCCAGACGCCGCCGTAGAGATCGCACGGCGCGCTCGGGGGACGCCGCGTATCGCGAACCGCTTGCTGCGACGCGTGCGGGATTATGCCGAGGTCAAGGCGGACGGGATCCTGGATGGCCCGACCGCGAGCGAAGCTCTGTCCTTCTTCCAGGTCGACGACAAGGGCCTCGACAAGGTCGACGGCGCGATCCTCGACGCCCTCGTGAGGCGCTTCGCCGGGGGCCCGGTAGGCCTCTCGACGCTCGCCGTCGCGGTCGGAGAGGAACCCGACACGATCGAGGACGTCTACGAGCCGTACTTGATGCAGCTGGGCTTCCTGCGGAGGACCCCCCGGGGCCGGGTCGCCACGGCCGCAGCCTGGGGCCACATCGGCCTGACCCCGCCGGCCACCGCGGCCCCGATCTTCGACCCCTAGCACTCGTTTAGGATCGGGATTTATGGAGCCGCGTACGCGGCTCCCATTCGCGTAATCCGATCCAATAGGCGGGAGCCCAAAAGTGGACCAAGGACTATCGAGCCTGATCTTTTTAGGTTTGCTTATCGCGATCTTCTATTTCATGTTGATCCGTCCTCAGAAGCGGCGGATGAATGAGCACCGGCAGCTCGTCGAGAGCGTGGAAACCGGAGACACCGTCGTGACGATGAGCGGCATGTACGGGACGGTGAAGTCGATCGGCGAGGAGGAGGTCGAACTCGAGATCGCGCCTGGTACGACCGTGCGTTTCATGAAGAACGCCATCGGCCGGCGGGTCACCGAGGACCTCGACCAGGACGCCTAACTCGTAGATATGCCGAAAAGGAGCACGCGCCGCTTCAAGATCAGCCTGGTGTTCGCCCTGCTCGTCGCGTTCGGAGGGCTCGCGGCCGTCGTCCTGACGAACACGTCACCACGCCTCGGTCTCGATCTCGAAGGCGGCACGAGCGTGATCCTCACCGCCCGGGGCGAGGAGATCCGTGAAGACGTCCTCCAGCAAACAGTCGAGATCATCCGGCAACGGATCGACGCGCTGGGAGTGGCCGAACCCGAGGTCAGCATCGCCGGGACCGAGAACATCTTGATCCAGCTCCCCGGCGTCGAAGATGAGGAACAAGCGCTGGAGGTGATCGGCAGCACCGCGCAGCTGACGTTCCGTCAGGTCGAGGACATCGTCCCCGCGACCGCACCGGAGGGAAGACGCCCCGAGGTAACCGAGGAGGCGGGCCCCGAAGTGAACGACGAGGAGGTCGTATACCCGGGTGCCGAGGACGATTCGACGTTGTACGTGTTGAAACCGGCGGAGCTCACCGGTGAAGTGGTCGAAGACGCCGAAGCCGTCCCGGATCCCACGACCGGCACGAACTGGTCGGTTTCGATCGACATGAATGAGTCGGGATCGGCGCAGTGGGCCGACTTCACATCCCGTCTCGCGTGCCTCCGGGACGAAGGCGAGCAGATCAAGAGTCAGGTAGCGATCGTGCTCGACGGGCGGGTGGAATCCGCCGCCGGGATGCAGGACCCCGCGACGTCACCCGGCGAGGGAGTCGAATGCGGCACCGGCATCCGTGGGGGGCAGACGCAGATAGACACGGCGAACCGCGCCGAGGCGCGTGAGCTCGCGCTCGTCCTACGGACCGGAGCGTTGCCGCTCACCCTCGAACAATCAGAGGTGCAGAAGGTGTCGCCTTCGCTCGGCCGCGATTCTCTCGATGCCGGCGTGAAAGCCGGTCTGTTCGGGCTCGCCCTCGTGATGCTGTACGTCCTTCTCTATTACCGCGCGCTCGGCCTCGTTATCTGGTTCGGGCTCCTCGTCTTCGCGGCGCTGAACTACACGACGATCGCATGGCTCGGATCAACCGCGGGCCTATCCCTGAGCCTCGCCGGCATCGCCGGTTTCATCATCTCCGTGGGCGTGACCGCGGACTCCTACATCGTGGCGTTCGAGCGGATCAAAGACGAGGCGCACGCGGGCAAGAGCCTGCGAGCGTCGGTGGATCGCGGGCTATCGCGCGCGTTCAAGACGATCCTTGTCGCGGACTTCGTCACCGCGTCGGCCGCGGTCATCCTGTTCTTCCTCGCGGTCGGGCCCGTCCGAGGGTTCGCCTTAACTCTCGGGCTCGCGACGATGATCGACGTCTTCGTCTTCTACTTCTTCACCCGCTCGGCCGTGACGCTGTTATCTCGCACCAAGATCTTCGGCACCGGCAAGTCGCTCGGCGTGCCCCAGGCGGTGGGAGCGGAAGCGTGAGAGCCCAACTGGCTCGTATCTACGCGGGCGACACGAACATCGACTTCATCGGCAAGCGCAAGCTCTGGTTCGCGTTGTCAGGTGTGCTGATGGTCACATTCGCGCTGCTGCTGGGTCTCCGAGGCCTCGAGTTCGGTATCGAGTTCCGTGGCGGCGTATCGACCCAGGCCCCCATCGAGGATGCTGAACTCGCCGACGCATCCGTCGCCGAGATCGAGTCCGCGGTGCGCGCCGCGTTAACCCCTGTGGGTGCGCAGGACGCGCAGGTCCAGATCGTGACCGACGACGACGGGCGGAGCGTCCTCGTCCAAACGGAAGAGGGCGATCCCGAGACCCAGTCGGAGATCGTGAGCAGTGTCGCGGAGGCCGTGGGGACCGATGTCGCGTCCACCGACAGCCAGCGGATCGGGTCCAAGTGGGGCGGCGAGATCACCCGGAAAGCTTTCCAGGCGCTCGTCGTCTTCATCATCGTCGTCTTTGCGTTCATCTCGTTCCGTTTCGAATGGAAGATGGCCGCGGCCGCGGTGGTGGCGCTCGTGCACGACCTGATGCTGACCGCGGGCGTCTATTCGCTTCTCGGCTTCGAGGTGACGCCGTCGACGGTTATCGCGATCCTCACGATCTTGGGTTATTCGCTATACGACACCGTGGTCGTGTTCGACAAGGTCGAGGAGAACATCGACCTGCTTGCGGCAAGTGGCCGAGTGACGTACGAGAGCGGAGCGAACCGCGCCCTCAACCAGGTGTTCATGCGCTCGTTCAATACTTCGCTCTCGACCTTGCTTCCGGTGGCGGCGCTGCTGTTCGTGGGTTCGGGTCTGTTCGGCGCGGAGACGTTGGAGGATCTTGCCCTCGCGCTCTTCGTGGGTCTGTTGCTGGGGTCGTACTCGTCCATCTACATCGCGACCCCCTTCCTTTCGTTGCTGAAAGAGCGAGAGCCGAAGTACCGCGGCATCCGCGAGCGCAGGGACAAAGA
>JALZEA010000026.1 GCA_030862265.1 Actinomycetota bacterium
TCTGGGGCGGACCGAACCGCGAGTACGCGGCGGTGAAGTTCTTCCTTTACACGTTGTTCGGATCCATCTTCATGTTGCTGGGGTTCCTCGCGATCTTCCTCAAGGCAGGGACGTTCGACATGATCGCGCTGGCCGAACAGGGAGTCCCCGGCTCGGAGCTCTTCCACAATCTCGTGTTCCTGGGTCTGTTCCTGGGCTTTGCCATCAAGGTCCCGATGTGGCCGTTCCATACCTGGTTGCCGGACGCCCATACGGAGGCGCCCACGGTTGGCTCCGTGTTGCTGGCGGCCATCCTCCTGAAGATGGGCACCTACGGCTTCATCAGGATCGCGTTGCCGATCCTTCCGGACGCGGCCGTCACGTACGCGCCGATCATCGGGATCCTCGCGGTGATCGCGATCATCTACGGCGCGTTGTGCTGTCTCGCGCAGACCGATCTCAAACGGCTCATCGCGTTCTCTTCGGTCGGGCACATGGGTTTCGTGATGCTGGGCATCGCCACGCTTACCGACGCGGGCATCAACGGTGCAATCTTCGGCATGGTCGCGCACGGTCTGATCACAGGGATGCTCTTCTTCCTCGCGGGTTCGATCCACGAGCGCTACCACACGCGCGAGATCGCCGCTCTCGGCGGCATCCTCAAACAGATCCCACGGTTCGGAACGTTGTTCACGTACGCGGCGATCGCGTCCTTGGGCCTACCGGGTCTCGCCGGGTTCTGGGGTGAGATGTTGGCCTTGCTCGGGTCATACAACCCCGCACCGGCCCTCGATCCGACGCTGTTCCGGGTGCTCATGGTCGGCGGCGGCGTGGGCACCGTCCTCACCGCCGGCTACCTGCTGTGGACGGTCCAGCGCATCAACCTCGGCAAGGTGCCCGACCAGTTCGCCGACGGCCGCGGCATCCACGATGTCGTTCCGCTCGAATGGATGGCGTGGGCGCCGTTGCTGGCGTTGATCCTCGTTGCCGGTGTGTTCCCGAAGATCGTGCTCGGCGTGACGGACGACGCCGTCGAAACCCTGGCGCGCGCGTTCGGGGCCGGTTAGGGCGCAGACGAACAACGTGGACTTAGCGCAAGGCGTCACTCAAGCCGCGGTCGACTGGCATGCGATCGCGCCCGAACTCGTCCTCACGGCGGCCGCGTGCATCGTCTTGGTGGCCGATCTCTTCTTACCGAAGGATGCGAAGTGGGTGGCCATGCCTCTGTCCGCCGCGGGGTTGTTCGGGACGCTGGCGGCGGTCGTCTCGCTGATCGGCGACGAGCGTCAGACGCTAGCCGGGTCGTTCGAGATCGATGCCTTCGCGCTGTCCTTCAAGGCGCTGTTCTGCGTGCTGGGGCTGATCATCCTGGGCCTTTCCTTCAACTTCTTCCGAGCCGGGCGCTACTACCAGGGCGAGTACTACTTCCTATTGCTGTGCGCCCTCCTCGGCGGCATCGTCATGGCGAGTTCGCGCGATCTCATCTCGATCTTCATCGCGATCGAACTGATCAGCATCCCCGGCATCATCATGACGGGACTGCGCAAGGGCGACGCGAAGTCGAACGAATCCGCGCTGAAGTTCTTTCTCTTCTCAGTCCTGTCGTCGGCGGTGATGCTCTACGGGATGTCCCTCGTTTACGGACAGACCGGCGCGACGCAACTCGACGCGATCCGAGAGGCACTCAGCGCCGCGGGCAACGAACCGCTGGTCGTGTTGTCGGTGTTCTTCATCGTCGTGGGGTTCGCGTTCAAGATCTCGGCCGTTCCGTTCCACTTCTGGGCCCCCGACACCTACGAGGGCGCTCCATCCCCAGTCGCGGCCTTCCTCTCCACCGCGTCGAAGATCGGCGGCTTCGTGGGGTTGATCGTGTTGCTGTTCGTGGCGTTCCCGGACGTTGCCGACAACTGGCGTCCGGCGTTCGGGCTTCTCGCGGCGCTGACGATGAGCGTCGGCAACCTCATCGCTCTGCGACAGCGTCACATCATCCGGCTGTTGGCCTATTCCGGGATAGCTCAATCCGGTTATGTCCTCGTCGCGCTGGCATTGATCGACCCCTCCAACCCCGCCGCGAACGAACAGGCGTTCCAGTCGGCGCTGATCTATCTCGCCATCTACGGTGTGATGGATCTCGGCGCGTTCGGGGCCGCCATCGCCTTCGCGCGGCGCGAGGGGACCTACTTCATCGACGACTACCGGGGGCTGTGGCAACGTAGCCCCGTACTCGCGACGCTCCTCGCCGGTTTCCTCGTGTCGTTGGCCGGCGTCCCGCCTATGGCAGGCGCATGGGCGAAGCTGTTCGTGTTCCTCGCCGCGATCAACTCGCAGGTCTACTGGCTCGCGGTGGTCATGGGCGTCAATGCCGCGATCGCCGCGTGGTACTACCTCGCGGTCGTCAAGCGGATGTTCTTCGATGCTCCGGAGGACACCGAACCCATCGAGGTGCCCTATCTCCTGAAGGCGTCGATGGGCGTCGCCGCGCTGGCCTTGTTCGCCGGGTTCATCTATCCACCGCTGATCACCAACCTCGCCGAGCATTCCCTGCAAGCATTCCTCTAGAAGTACCCGCTTATGTGCCCGACCGTCTTGAGAAACGCCCGCGCGCCTTCGGCGCCCTCGCAGGCGTTCCTCTAGAGAGGGATCGCCTTTCCATCGAAGAAGATCGCGTCCTCGACGCGCACGTCTGTCGGAACGCGCTCGCCGGGCATGACGATGGCGCGCGCGACGTAGCACCCCGCGGGCACGCGCGCGGCGGCGAGGATGATCGCGTCGCCTCCGACCGACGTCTCGTCGATCTCAGCATCCGCCCCCACGAATGCCAGCGTGCCGGCAGCCTCCAGCAAGGTGCCGCGGATACGACGTGGCGGAGCCGGCGCGCGTTGACGCATCAGATCCACGCATGCCCGCAGGTAACGCGCGGGCGTGCCGACGTCGAGTTCGTATCCGCGATGGATGTGAACCGCGACCTCACCGCGGTCGATGAGCGGCGCCAGCAATCCGGCGGTGAGGTCGATGGGCCGGCGCGCGGGAATCAGCTCGAGCGCCGAACGAGAGATCACCGACGTCCCTATCCACAGGCCTCCAGGCCGACCACGGTCGCGGCGCCGATCAATCAACGACACCGCGCGTCCATCCGACATGTCGACGTCGGCGCCCTCGGGAACGGCGCGCACCACGATCGTCATGGCGGCGCCGTTCGCGTTGTGAGCCTCCACCAAACCCGGAAGGTCGAGCCCTCTCACGAGGTGATCTGCGTTGCGCGTCACCACGACGTGGAAGTCGCGCGCGGCCAAGCTCGCGATAGTTCCTGCCCCGCCCGGGGGATCCGGTGCCTCCGAGATGAACTCCACACCGGCGAAGTCGAATGGCGCGAGCGCGGCTTGTACGAAGTCGCCGTTGCGCGCCACGTTGACGACGATGGGTGCGCCCAACGAGGCGAGGTCGGCCAGACCCCACGCGGCCAAGGGAACGTCGAGGACGGGCAGGGCTGCCTTGGGGATGCGGTCCGTGACCGGCGCGAGACGTACGCCTCGACCGGCCGCCAGCAGGACCGCAAGCGTTCCGGCCACTTCAACAACCACCCAGATGGGCCATACCCGTAGCGAACCGGGACAAATAGGGTTCAACCCGCAGGGTGGATAGACCGTTCTTATAGGTGAGAAACATCAGCGGAACGTTACGCGCCCCAGGGAGGTTGACGTAGTCAGCATGAAGAAGGCGGCGAGGGTTTCATTGGCGATCGTTCTACTGCTTGGTGCAGTGGGCCTTCTGCCGCGCCTCGGCACCGACATCGCGCTGGCACAAGGCGCCCCGGTCCCCACGCCGTTGCTGTCGGACCTCGTGGGAGAGCCCAAGCCGAAACCTTCCCAGGAACCTAGCGAGGATCCCGGCGGTGGTGGCGGCGGAGGCTCTGGTGGTGGTGGTGGTGGCGAGGATCCCGATGATCGTGACGGAGACGGCGATCGCGACGGTGACCGCGATGGTCGTGACGGTCGCAAGCGCGATGGCTCGCCTTCGGGTGACCGTCGTGGTGCACGCGGCAGAGGCGGAAAGGGCCCCCGTGGCCGCGGCGCGAACGTCATCCCGCCCTCGGGCACCCCTCGGATCCCCGGCTCTTACACAACCGACGAGCTGATGACGATCGCCGCCCACCTGCGTTCACTCGGGTGGTCGGCCGAAGAAGTGATCGAGCGCGTCTTCCCGCCGTTCATCATCGCGGGGGAAGCGACATGGATCGACACGTGGGGAGTACCGCGTTACGGACCCGGCCCCATCGTTCGCACCCACGAGGGTCAGGACGTCTTCTGCGATTACGGTGATCCGATCCTGGCGCCGGAAGCCGGCGTCCTCAGCATGAGCGCCGGCGGCCTCGGCGGCATCACTTCCCGAGTGCACCTTGCCGACGGCAGTTACTGGTATCTGACTCACCTCTCCGACTGGAACACCGAGGAGTTCTCGAACGGCGCGCGCGTCCAAGAAGGTGATGTCATCGGCTATTGCGGGAACTCCGGTAACGCGGAAACGACCCCACCTCATGTTCACTTCGGCTGGTATCTACCGAACGGAAAGTCGCGTGATCCCATGCGCAGACTCATCTCCTGGCTCGACGAGGCCGAGCAGCGTGCCGCGGGCTTGATCGCCGCGGTCGAGCGAGCTCGTCAGAAGAAGTTGCCGACGCTGACGTCCGCTCGCCGCTTCGGAGATGCCTTCGCGCCGGACCGGTCCGTGTTCTCGGTGGCCGCCGGGGAGTCGCTGTGGGCTTCGGGAAGCGTTCCGGAGGCGGGAACGTTCGGACTTGCAGAAGCAGCGCTCCAGGCCGCGCTCTCCGAACAGATCGACGCGCAGTCCGCGGTCGCGGTGCCTGCTTCCGGCGAGGGGCGGGGGGCGACGTTCTCCTGGATCCCGATTCGACGCTCGCTAGGTTGCTCGAGCGGCGTTACGCGCACGAAGAATCGGGAGACTGAGGAACCAACTCCTCAGCTATCCTCGCTGCGTCATCGAGGCGGGATGCCCGAGTGGCCAAAGGGAGCGGCCTGTAAAGTCGCCGGCGCATGCCTTCCCAGGTTCGAATCCTGGTCCCGCCACCAGAAATGTCGTAAGCGCCAAAAGGCGGCGCTAGACGACATTTCATCGGATGCGGTGCTCCGCTTCGCTCCGCCACCGCACCGGTAGGGCCTTCGGCCTGACCACACTGCTCCGGTAAGTACAAGAGCTGATCGCTTTCCTAAAGAACTTTCTCTGCGCGCCGACGTTGAGAAGGAAAAGGCTTACGCGCCGCGGGCGCGTGCCGAGGCGGGCGTCGACGAGTGAGGATCCCTTATGAGAAGAACAATCGTGGCGCTGGCCGCGGTCATCGCATGCCTGGGAGCTCTGGTCCCGGGCATGGCGAGCGCTACGTCGACGTGCACGATCCTCGGAACTCCCGCCGCCGATGTCTTGAAGGGGACACCCGCCAAGGACGTGATCTGCGGGCTCGGAGGTGACGACACCATCATCGGGGGCGACGCGGCCGACAAGCTCCTCGGTGGCGCCGGCGACGACCTCCTGAAGGGCGGACCCGCCGGTGATCTTTTGAAGGGTGGTCCCGGCGACGACCTGCTCAACGGAGGTTCGGGCCTCGATGAGTTGATCGGGGGGATCGGGCTCGACGGCTGCTTCCCCGGATCGCCGGACGAGATCCTGCATGGGTGCGAGGACGTCACCGCCCCGCGCCTGAAGGAGCTCGGCTTCGATCCGGCCACGATCGACACCTCGCAGGGCCCCCAGACATTCATCGTCAGGGCGCGGATCACCGACGACCTCTCGGGGGTGTCTGACGGGATGGGCGATTCGTATTTCCGCGTCAGCAGGATCTTCCTGCGCAGCCCGGAAGGAACATCGGTCGAGGTCTTCGCCGACTTCCTGCCGGCCGACGTCGATGGCCGTGATGGGAACCTGGTGTCCGGGGATCCCAAGGACGGCGTCTACGAAGTGCAGGTCACTCTGCCCCGCTACTCGCCGCAGGGTGATTGGCGCGTCCAAAACGTACGGGTGGAGGACGAAGCGGGAAACGGGCGCTACTACTTCCGCGAGCACCTCGAGCAACTCGGGCTGTCGACCACGTTCACCCAGGCGGGGGTCGGGGACAGCAACCCTCCGCAGATCTCGTCACTTGAGGTCGGACCGACCAGCGTCGACACTTCCGCCGGGCCCCAAACGATCACCGCCACCGCGGCCATTAGCGACGACATCGCCGGCGTTCAACGCGCGTTCCTCGTGTTTCTCAGCCCGGAGCGCAGGCAGCGCTTGCACGTCCCCCTCGAACCGACGAGCACGCCCGATGTGCTCTCGGGAACAGGGACTCTGGTGCGATATTCCATGCAGGGAACGTGGACGCTGGACGAGATCGTCGCGATCGACCACGCCGACAACCGCCTGGTGATCTGGGGAGACCAACTGGTCCCCGCCGGATTCGCTCGGTCCTTCGAACAGACCGGCGTAGGCGATCCCGTGGCACCCGAGCTCGTCGGCTTCGACTTCGATCCCAAGGCGTTCGATACGCGCGAGAGCTCGCATCTGATCACCGTTACCGCGCGCTTCACCGACATGAGCGGTCTCAATCACGCCAGCGTCCTGTTCTCGGCGCCCGGCGAGAGCTGCACGCTGAGCTCGTGCGAGGAGGGCCGGCAGAGCATCAGGGTCACGTTCTATCCGACGGATCTCGTCGAGGGATCGTCGACCGACGGCGTCTATCGCTCAACCGTGACGTTGCCGCAGTATGCCGAGCTCGGCGAGTGGAAGCTGAGCTGGCTCCAAGCATTGGACGCGGTCGGCAACGAGCTCCTACTCATCGAGCACAATCCCTATGGGAATGCGTTCATGGGTGGCCGCAATGGTGAAGTTGCCGCCAAAGGATTCCCCGTGTCGTTCACGAACGGCTAGGCCCTCGGCCTGACCGCACCGGTCCGTGGATGGATTAACTTGTCGCATGGAACCGACCATCGCGCGCACCCCTTTCGACGTCTTGCAGCGACGCCTGCGCGCCCTCGGCTCCGGCGGCATCGCGGATCTTGCTACCGGCACCATCGTCGTGCTGCCCTCCATCAGCTTCCCGACCACCGAGCTGCGCAAGATCGTCGGGATCGAACGCTACGAGGAGCGGTTGCTGTGCCTCACGCTGTTCCTCGAGCATCCCGAAGTCGACATGGTCTATGCCACGTCGGCGCCCATCTCAGAGGTCGTGGTGGACTACTACCTGTCGTTCCTCCCCGACCCCAAGGGCGCGCGGGCGCGCCTCACCCTCGTCGACATCGACGACGAGGAGCCGCGCGCTCTCACGGAGAAGTTGCTCGGCGCCCCCGATGCCCTCGACCGGGTGCGCGGCGCGATCGTCGATCCACAGAAGGCGTACATCCTTCCTTTCAACGTCACCCCGTTGGAGAGAGAGATCGCCGAGATCCTCGGCGTGCCCCTGTTCGGCCCACTGCCCGAACTCGTAGCGTGGGGAAGCAAGAGCGGGGGGCGGCAGCTTGCGCGCGACGCGGGGGTTCCGGTTCTGCCTGGATCAGAGGACCTCTATTCACTGCGCGACGTCGAGCGCGCGTTGCAACGGTTGCGTTCTCAGCGACCGTCGGCGGAGCAGATCGTGATCAAGCTCAATAACGGCTTCTCTGGTCAGGGCAACGCGATCGTCGATCTCGCGACTCTTCGGCCGCGACTCGACAGGTCACCCACGACCTTCTGCGCCGCGGAGGAGTCCTGGCCTTCGTTCCTCGGAAAGATCGAGGCCGACGGAGCGATCCTCGAGGAGGTCGTGAGGGACCCCGCCATGGTCTCGCCGAGCGTCCAGGTGCGCATCGCTCCCAACGGGTCGTACGAGATCGTCTCGACGCACGATCAGATCCTCGGGGGGCCCGATAACCAGGTGTATCTCGGCTGCCGCTTCCCGGCGCGCCCTGAATACCGCGACGCGATCGTTGCGCACGCACGTTCGATCGCCGAAGAACTATCGGAGCGCGACGTCATCGGTTCCTTCGGGATGGATTTCATCGTCGTTCCGATCGACGGCAGCCACGACATCTTCCTGAGCGAGATCAACCTGCGACTCGGTGGCACGACGCACCCGTTCCTGATGGCCAAAGGCGTGACCAACGGCATGTACGACGAGAAACGCGGCGAGCTACTCGTGCACGGCCGGCCGACTACCTATATAGCGACGGACAACTTGAAGTCGGAGGCCTACAAGCAGATGTCACCCGCGGACGCCATCGCGACCTTGACGGACGCAGGTCTCGACTTCGATCCATCCCGCGGCGCGGGCGCGGTATTGCACCTCCTGGGGGCGTTGGAGCGTTACGGGAAGCTCGGAGTGCTCTGCATCTCGCACGGGCGTGAAGCCGCGGACGACCTCTATGCCGCCGTCGTCGCGGCGCTCGACGAACGCGCTGCGCGGTTGTCCTGAGTCCACCCATCCCTCGCAAAGGCCGCGCTTCGGGCGCTCTCTAGTCATCGTTCAAGGGGCGGCCTTGGGGCGGACTAGTCCTTCTCGGGTACGCGCTATTTGACCTCTCCGGGCCATACACGGAAATACCTGGATGCCGATACTTACGAAGGCCTACTTGATAGCTCGGAGGTAGCGACGTGCAAAGAACTCTTGCAGCCCCGCTGGACCTGAAGCGCAGCGCGGCGGGGCTCGCGATCCTCTGTCTGCTCCTCACCGGACTCTCTCCTGCGACGGCACAGCAGGCAGAACGTTTCGTCTCCGTCATCGTGCAAGGCGTCTCCCCTTCAGCAGTAGAGAAGGCGATCTCGGGTTCTGGCGGAGAAATCACGCGTCCCCTAGAGATCATCGGGGGAGCGTCCGCGACCGTGCCGCAGAGCGCGGTGAAGGGCCTGCGTCGGGCGCCGGGGATCGTGAACGTCACACGCGATACGAAGGTCGAGTTCCAAGGCGTCTTCGACGCGGTTAAGACCGCGCACCAGATCCCGTCCGTTACCGGATCGGCCGCGCTCTGGAATCAAGGCGTGGATGGAAGCGGTGCAACCGTCGCGCTGATCGACACCGGCGTGTACGACCATCCCGATCTTGCCGGCCGCGTTACCTGCGGGATTGACCTTTCTCACGAGGCCGGTACCGAAGCAGAGTGCGCCGATACGTTCGGCCACGGCACTTTCATGGCCGGACTGATCGCCGGAAACGGAGCGGCTTCGGGAGGCAAGTGGAAGGGATCAGCTCCGGGAACGAACGTCGTCTCGGTGAAGGTCGCGGGTTACGACGGGTCAACCGATGTCACCCACATCCTGGCTGCGATCCAGTGGGTCGTCTCGTTCAAGGACATTTACGGGATCGACGTGCTCAGCCTCTCGCTCGGCACTGACACGGCCATGGACTACCGCCTCAATCCGTTGAACTTCGCGGTCGAACGTGCGTGGCAAGCGGGGATCACGGTCGTCGTGTCCGCGGGTAACCGCGGGCCTGGGCCAGGCACGATCACGTCGCCGGCCGACGATCCCTACGTGATCACGGTCGGGGCATCGAGTCACCAGGGCAATGTCGGCACCAACGACGACACTGTTCCGGTGTACTCGGGTCGCGGTCCGACCGCTTCCAACGGGCTCGCCAAACCCGACGTCGTGTCACCCGGAACCCACACCGTGTCACTGCGCTCACCCGGCAGCGCGATCGACAACATGTTCCCCAGATCCGCAGTCGGCTCGGGCTACTTCAAGGGCACGGGGACCTCGATGGCTACGGCATCGGTGGCGGGACAGATCGCCCAGATGCTGCAAGCGAACCCGGGCCTGACGCCGAACCAGGTCAAGTACCGCCTAACGGAAACCGCGCGGCCGATCGCGACGACCGATCCGATGTCGGTCGGTCACGGACAGGTCAACGTCGTCGCGGCGGCGACCTCCGATCTAACGGGTGAGGCCAACCAGAATATCGAGACCTCGACGGGCCTCGGGTTCGTTGGATTGACCCGTGGGTCACTCGACGTCTGGGCAGAAACGCCAGCAGGCTCCGTGCAGTTGACGGGCGAGCTAACCGCACAGACGAACCCAAAGGCAGTCAATGTCAACAACCCGCTCGGTCTGATCACGTTCGATGCCGCGACCTACACGACCGGCGAATGGGACGCCTCGAAGTGGAATGCATCGAAATGGAACACCGAAACCTGGGCAGCGAGTAAGTGGAATGGCGCTGAGTTCGAGGCCTCCAAGTGGAACGGGAGCAAGTGGAACGGGAGCAAGTGGAATAACGAAGACTGGGACGCTAGCAAGTGGAACGGTCTCGACTGGGATGCCAGCAAGTGGAACGCCAGCAAGTGGAACACCGCATGGTATGCCGTCGCCTGGGATTGACGTCTCGTCCCTCAACTTGACTGGGAATCTTTGAAGCGGAGCGCCCTTAGGGCGCTCTGCTCGCGTACATTTCTCTTGGGATGAAGCGAACGTCGATTGTTCAGGCCTATGTGATAACGCTGTCTATCGGCGCGGCCCTTCTACTTCTGGGAACGGCAACAACCGTTTGGGGATCGCTCGACGGGATCTTGGCGCCATGGCTCGCGCTTGTGGTGCTCTTCGGGCTCACGGAACACCTCGACCTTAATTTTCATGATGAGAAGGGTCGCATCGGCCTCAGCATGTCCGAAGCGATCCTGATGCCGATGCTTGTGTCATTCCCGTTCGTTGCTCTGGTTTGGGGAGTGGCTCTCGCGATGGCCTTCGGCCGTGAGATCAGAAGGCTCTTCTCTTTGAAGGGTCTTTTCAACGTTGCCCAATACACGCTAGCTATCGCAGCGGCCGGCTATGTCTGGCGGCAAGTCGGTAACGCCAGTGTCGACTCGTTGAACGTCGCTAACGCCGCGGGCGCAGCTCTTGCGATACTGCTATTCCCACTCCTGACTCAGTTCCTGACCTCGTTGGCTATCAGCCTCGCTGAGGGAAGGAATTTCATCCAGCTATTTGTGGGCGCCATTCCAGCCATCCTTATCAGTTTGCCAGGCAGTCTGGCTTTGGGGTTGCTGTTCTCCATCGCTTATCTCTCGAGTGCCTGGACGATCGTTCTGTTTCCTTTCTTACTGGGGGTGATCGTCCTCGGCTACCGCGCGATGTTGCGTCAGCAGCAAGAACGCCAACGGGTCGAGAGTCTTCATTCCGCGACGAGAGTTCTGGCCTCAACTCCGAATCTCATTGAGGCTATTACGGGATTCCTTCAGGCGACGGCTGAGATTGCGTCGACAAGCGAAGCGAGATTGTTGCTCGCCGAAGAGGCGCCAGCCGAGGAATCTTTGCGGTGGTGGCGGGTCCGCAACGGCATGCTTGTATCTGATAGCGGGGCCCTTGATCGGTCCAAGATGTTGAAGCTCTTTGAGAACATTTGGCGCGCAGGCGATCCAATCATCGCTACCGAGTACGGTCCGGGGCAGGAACTTGCGCGTGAGTTCGGCGTGGTCACGTTGCTGGCGGTACCGGTAGCCGCAGAAGATCATGTTGTCGGCGCTCTTGTGGTGATCGATCGCGTGGGCACCGATGAATTCACCGACGCCGACGCGAGGTTGTTGCAGGCATTGGCAAACGAACTCGAGGTAGCGCTTGAATCCCATCGCCTGTTCGCGCAGGTCGCCGAAGAGCGCGAGCGTTTCGCACGGATCTTCAATGGATCCAAAGAAGGCATCTGCCTGATCGACGCCGACGGCGTCGTCCGGGCTTGGAACCCCGCCCTCGAGCGGATCACGGGATACCCCGCAACCGCTGTCATGGGGATCCGTTGGTCAGACCGCGTCATGATCCGAGACTCGGATCAGAATCGTGTCGAAGGGCCCAACTTGGTGACGCTGTCTTCCGATGAGGTCGTCGAAGTCGTGACTCGTGGCGGTCCAACGCGGTGGGTGTCGGTCGTCGCAGGGCCGGTGCAGTCGGAGGGAGATGCCGGCGGCTGGGTCGTCTTGGTGCGTGACGTCAGCGCCGAGCACGAAGTCGAGCGGGCGAAGTCTGACTTCCTGTCCACGATCAGTCACGAGTTGCGGACCCCGCTAACGACTATCAAAGGATCTCTTCAGGTGCTGGGTCGGGGCACGGGGAACCTCCCGCCGGATCTGACCGATCAGATGATCGGCGTCACGACGCGGGGAGCCGAACGCCTTGAGCGCCTCGTCATGAACCTGTTGATGGTGTCCCAGATCGAAAGCGGCGTGATGCCGGTCTTCACCGAGGAAATCTCGATGCCTGAGATCGTGACAGAGCGGGTCGATTCGATCCTTCGTGACCACGCGAAGGTCGATCTGCAGGTCGAGGCGAAAGAGATGCAGGTGCGGGCCGACAGGGAGCGCCTCTCCCAGGTCGTCGAGCATGTCCTGGATAACGCGCTCAAGTTCGGCGGGCCAGAAGGCAAGATCACTATTTCTCTTAGCAGCTCGAGCGGATATGCGCATCTGTCGGTTACAGACGAGGGACCGGGGATCCCGTCGGCAGATCACGAGCGGATCTTCGAGCGCTTCATCCGTTTGGGGGACATGCTGACGCGCGAGACGCAAGGCGCGGGCGTCGGGTTGTTCATCGCCAAGAGCGCGGTGGATGCCATGGAGGGCCATATCTGGGTCGAGGGCGAGCCCGGCAAAGGTGCGACGTTCCACGTCCAGATCCCACTGGCGCATCCGATCGCGGTACCAGAGGCCGAGGGGGCCTAACAGGCTCGATAATTAGATGCTCCGCTTGCACATGCGCTGCACATGCTCGATACTCTTTCCATGGCCAAGATGCTTCAGGTGCGAAACATCCCCGACCGGCTCCATCGCGAACTGACCAAAAGGGCGAAAGCCCGAGGCCAGAGCCTCACCGAGTACGTGCAGAGCCTGCTCGAGAGTGAGGTCGCGCGGCCGCCGGCCGATGAGGTCTTCGCTCGGATCGAGACGAGGACGCCAATGCTCGATCTCAGAGCCGATGAGGTTATTCGCGCTATCCGCGAGGAGCGCGAGACCTCCTGATAGTCGTCGATGCCTCTGCAGTCGTCGACTATCTCATCCGGGGGCGATTCAGTCCGATCCGGAACGTATTCATTTCGGCTGGTTCGCTTCTTCATGTGCCCGCGCTGTGCGACGTCGAAGTCGCGGCGGCATTGCGTCGGCTCCTGAGACAGGCTGAGTTGTCCGAAGAGCGTGCCGCGGAAGCCCTGGGCGATTATCTCGATCTTCCCCTGACACGCCACGGTCACGAATCACTTCTCGAGCGGATGCTACAACTGCGTGAGAACTTCTCGGCCTACGACGCCACGTATGTCGTGCTGGCCGAGAGACTTTCGGCACGATTAGCTACCGTCGACGAGAGTTTGCGGCGCGCGACGCAAGTGTATCTAGATGTCGAGCTCGTCTAGCCAGACCGACGTCAGTTTCACCGGCGTGGATATCAACGTGCCTAAGATAAGAAACCGGCAAGTTTCTTATGTTGGGCGGGATCTTGGATAAGGAAGACTGCCTCCCTAGCATCAAGCCAAGGCAGTTATCCTTCTTCGCCATTGCCCCCTTAGCTCAGACGGCAGAGCGTCTCCATGGTAAGGAGAAGGTCCACGGTTCGATTCCGTGAGGGGGCTCGCCCGGGGCCGCCCGCAGCGGTCCTCGATGCGCTTGGCGGCGTAGCTCAGGGGCAGAGCAAGCGGCTCATAATCGCTGTGTCGGTGGTTCGAGTCCACCCGCCGCTACTGATCGGCCCCTAGCGGTCGGTCCCTAGAGGCCGGATTTCCCCGGCCCAGGCCTCAACTAGGGCCCTCTGGATACCGACAATCCAGTCATGAGCTTGCGTCATTGCCCACGGTGCCGGACCGACGTCGAGGACGTCGGCGGATTCTGCCTGCTCGGGCACCCGCTACGCCTGACCGCGCCCGTCGACAGCCTGGCGTCGCTGCGGG
>JALZEA010000032.1 GCA_030862265.1 Actinomycetota bacterium
CGCCGAGGCGCCTCCGGGGTTTACCGAGGACCAGCGGGGGATCGCCGGCGGGTTCGTGGGGGATCCCGATGTCTTGGATACGTGGGCGACATCGTCACTCACTCCCTTGATCCCAACCGGATGGCCCGACGCGGCACGCTTCGAGAACCTTTATCCGACCGATCTCCGGCCCCAGGCGCACGAGATCATCCGGACGTGGGCCTTCTACACGATCGTGCGTTCGTTACTCAAGGACGGATCCGTGCCGTGGTGGCACGTCGCCATCAGCGGGTGGGTGCTCGATCCCGACAGGAAGAAGATGTCGAAGTCCAAGGGCAACGTCGTCCTTCCTACGGACTCGCTCGACGAATACGGGTCCGACGCGGTGCGCTACTGGGCAGGGTCGGCCCGCCTCGGCGTCGACACGGCTGCCGACCCGAACGTGTTCCGGGAAGGGAAACGGCTCGTCACCAAGCTCAGGAACGCGGCGCGCCTCATAGGTGGCTTCGAGGGCGAGGGCGGCGCGCCGACGCATCCTCTCGACCTTGCTCTTCTCGGCCGCTTGAGAGACGTCATCACGTCGGCGACCGATCACTGGGAAGCGTGGGATCACGCCGGTGCACTCGAGACGGTCGAGAGGTGGTTCTGGGACGATTTCTGCGACAACTACCTCGAGTTGTCCAAGGCACGAGCTTACGACCGCGATCCTTCGGCTCTCGGCACTTTGCGCAAAGCGCTCGATGTCGTGCTGCGCTTATTCGCCCCTTACTTGCCCTTCACCACGGAGGAATTGTGGAACGCGGCCGGTCCTATGGAGGCCTCGATCCACATCGCGCCTTGGCCGACCGTGCAGGAGGTCGAAGGAACCGATGATGACGTCTTCGATGTCGCCGTCGATGTGCTCACGCAGATCAGGAAGACGAAGTCTGAATCGAAGGTATCTATCAAGACGCCCGTCGAGATGTTGCGGGTCGAAGCTTCTGAGGATCTCATCGCCTCGTTGGAGCGCGTGAAAGACGACGTGCTTGCCGCGGGAAATGTTCTACAACACGAGTTCGTCTCGAACGGGTCATCCGAGCTGACGGTGACGATCGAGCTCGGCACGCCGACCTCGAAGTGACGATGAGTTACCACGACGCGCTTGCACACCTCGACGCGCTCGGTGTCGACACGATGAAGAACCTGTCGCCATCGACACACCGCATCGAGGCGCTCCTCGATCTTCTGAACCATCCGGAGCGGCAGGTGCCGGCGATCCACATAACCGGAACGAACGGAAAAACATCGACTGCCCGGATCGCAACAGCTCTACTGTCATCCGCAGGGCTTTCGGTCGGCACCTACACGTCACCGCATCTCGTGTCCGTGCGCGAGCGCATCGCGCTATCGGGAGAACCGATCGGTGCGAGCGCGTTCGGCCAGATCTTCGACCACTTGCTGCCGTACGTGGAAGTCGTCGAGAAGGAGATTGACGAACGCATCAGCTACTTCGAACTGCTTACCGCGATGTTCTTCCTGTGGGCGGCAGAGACACCTGTCGACGCGCTCGTCGTCGAAGTCGGGCTCGGGGGACGCTGGGATGCGACCAACGTCCTCCCGTCCTCCGTCCCCGTCTTGACCCAAGTTGCGCTCGATCACACGACGCACCTGGGAAGCGATCGAGTGACGATCGCCAAGGAGAAAGCGGGGATCATCAAGTCGGGAGCGGTCGTGGTCACGGGGGAGCGCTCGCCCGAGGTGCTGGCCGTCATCGAGGCCGCGGCCCGCAGCGTGGACGGCGGGATCGCCCGAATAGGGAAGGAATTCGACCTCCTCGAAAACCGGGTGGCGTTCGGGGGCCGCTACCTCTCCGTCGATGGCAGCGGAGGCACCTACGAGGGCCTTTTCCTCCCCCTCCATGGCGCCCACCAGGCGGCGAACGCCGCCCTTGCCCTGGAAGCCGTGACCCGCTTCATCCCCGCGCAGAAGCTCGACCACGCGGTGGTGGCCGAAGGGCTCGCCGCGACAACCGCGCCCGGTCGCCTGGAAACGGTTCGTTCCGACGACACGGCCGTGCCGATCGTGCTCGACGTTGCGCACAACCCGGATGGCATGTCCGCGATGATCACGAGTCTCGTCGAAGCATTCGCGTTCGATCGTGTTCTATTCGTCGTAGGGATACTTGCGGACAAGGATCACAAAGGCATGCTCGCGGAGATGTCCCGCGTGCCTTGCGCGTTGATCCTCACAACGCCGAAGTCCATTAGGTCCGCGCCACTCGAGGATCTGTCCAGGGATGCCGAGGAACTAGGGCTCGCCAGCGAGGTAGTGGAGGACGTCGCGGATGCGGTCAAACACGCGATCGCGAACACGCACGAGCGCGATCTCATCTGCATCACCGGTTCCCATTACGTCGTGGGAGAAGCGAGAGCCTTACTGCTACCGTCTGCCGCGATCTAGGAAGGGATATCGAATGCCGGAGATGCAACGCACCCTCATCATGATCAAGCCGGATGGAGTCAAGCGACGTCTCATCGGCGAGGTGATCAGGAGGATCGAAGCGAAGGGATATGGCATCACCGACATGAAGATGTTCACCATCGACGAGAGCCTCGCGAGAGAACATTACGGCGAGCATGTCGACAAACCGTTCTTCGGGGAACTCATCTCATTCATCACTTCGGGCCCCGTCGTCGCGATGATCGTCGAGGGTTCGGACGCGATCAAGGGCATGGATCAGCTCGTCGGAGCGACGGATCCGCTCGACGCGGCCCCGGGATCGATCCGCGGCGATCTCGCAAACGTCCTGACTGAGAACATCGTGCACCGCTCGGATTCCCTTGAATCTGCGGAGAGAGAGGTGAAGCTCTTCTTCGGCTAACCTTCGCGTCAAAATTCCTTAAGACGCGAAAAGGTGTGAGTTCTTAGATGGATAGTTTCTTCCAATTCATTGGCCGCGACATGGCGGTCGACCTCGGCACGGCGAACACCCTCGTTTACGTACGCGGTCGCGGGATCGTCCTTAACGAGCCTTCGGTCGTTGCGATCAACACGAAGACCGGCGCGATCCTGGCCGTGGGCTCCGAAGCGAAACGCATGATCGGCCGCACGCCCGCGCACATCGTTGCCATCCGACCCCTCAAGGACGGCGTCATCGCCGACTTCGACGTGACGGAGAAGATGCTCCGCTATTTCATCCAGAAGGTGCACAAAAGAGCGTTCCTCGCCAAGCCTCGGGTAGTTGTGTGCGTTCCTTCCGGCATCACCGGCGTCGAACAGCGCGCCGTCGAAGAGGCGACTATCTCGGCCGGCGCACGCAGCGCCTACATCATCGAAGAACCGATGGCGGCAGCGATCGGTGCGGGTCTGCCCGTACATGAGCCGACCGGCAACATGATCGTCGACATCGGTGGCGGTACGACGGAGGTCGCCGTCGTGTCCCTGGGTGGCATCGTCACTAGTCAGTCGATCCGCATCGGCGGCGACGAGCTCGACGAGGCAATCATCAACTACATCAAGAAGGAGTACTCGCTGATGCTCGGCGAGCGCACCGCAGAAGAGATCAAGATCGCGATCGCCTCCGCATTCCCGATGCCCGACGAACAGTCGGCCGAGATCCGTGGCCGCGATCTCGTCACCGGACTTCCCAAGACGATCGTTGTGGCCGCTGAGGAGATCCGCCGCGCCATCGAGGAACCGGTCAACGCCATTGTGGATGCCGTCAAAAACACGCTCGACAAGACCCCACCCGAGCTCGCAGCCGACATCATGGATAAGGGGATCGTCCTCGCGGGAGGTGGCTCCTTACTGAAGGGGCTCGACGAGCGTCTAAAGCATGAGACCGGCATGGCGATCCACATCGCCGAGGACCCGCTGTTCTCGGTCGCCGTGGGCTCCGGCAAGTGCCTCGAGGAGTTCGAGGCCCTCCGGCGTGTGCTGATCTCCTCGACCCGCCACTAGCGCACAGCCGAAGACAGACGCTCGGCGCTCGCCGGCTCCCTACGGGGCACGCTCCGCTCGTCGTGCCGGGCGGCCACGCGAGGGCGCCTACCTCTTTCTCGCAGCTCATAAGCACCACGGGAGATGCCGGCGCCCTGGCGTTGACGGCCACCCGGCAATCCGACATGGCCCCTACGGGAGCCGACGGACGCCTCGCATTAACCGTCAGCTATCCTCGTGATGCCGGGTCCACAGAGCTGGGCCCCCAAGTTTTGAAGTAAAGGGTCTTATACGGATGTACCGCCGAAGCGGGCGGGGACGGCTGCTGCTGCTCGTCTTCATCGCCCTTTCCATAATCGTCATCACCCTCGATTTCCGTCAAAACGAAGGCGGACCACTTCAGAGGGCCAAGGACATCTCCGTCACGATCGTGGCGCCGATCCAGCGCGGGCTGACGGCCGTGTTCCGACCGGTAGGAGATTTCTTCGCCTCGATCGGGGAACTCGGCGGTTTGCGTAGTGAGAACGAACGTTTGGAGGCTTCGCTCGAGGCAGCTCAGGCCCAGATCGATCAAGCGGAAGCACTTGAAGAGGAGTTTGCGGCGCTCACGCGGCTAAACGATCTCAAGGAACCCTGGACGGCTATGGACAAGGTTGCCGCTTCGGTCTTCGCCTACGCGCCTTCGAACTACCGCTGGGCGCGCACCATAGATAAAGGTCGCGCGGATGGGATCAAGGCGGACATGGCAGTCGTGAACTCAGAAGGCCTCGTCGGAAAGATCGTGCGGCCGATCACCGACCACAGCGCGACCGTCCTTCTACTCATCGATCCGCGCGGCGCCGCCGGAGCGCGCATCTCCGATCGGCGCGATACCGGCAAGATCCAGGGCAACGGCGAGAGTGAAGGTCTGTCGCTCGAATTGATCGGTTCGAACGCCGACGTGGCTGTGAACGATCTTGTGATCACGTCCGGCTACGACGGCGGCATCTATCCTCCGGGGATCCCCATCGGACTCGTCGAAGAAGTCATCGGGGACGTCCGCGCCCCGGATCACTCGATCGTCGTCGAACCCTTCGTGAACTTCACGCAGCTTGATTTCGTGTTCGTCCTCCTCGATAGCGGTCGGTCTGTCGCGACTGCGGGGAATGGGGAGGGATGAGCGTCGTAGCGAAGGAGCCACGGCCGACGTCTGCCCTGTCCGAGGTGGGGATCCCTCGGATAGCCGCCGTCGGAGCCGTGGTGGTCCTGGCGGTCGCCCTGCAATCGACCCTGCTCTCCTATGCAACCGTCCTGGGGGTCATCCCCCAGCTCGTTCTTGTCGTGGTGCTTTGCCTGGCATTCACGGACGGCGAACGAGTGGGTCTCGTAGCGGGCTTCTTCGGAGGGCTCCTTCAAGACCTTCAGTTACCGGAGGGCTCGATCGTGGGCCTATATGCATTCGTCTACACGCTTGTGGGTTACGGCGTCGGGATGCTGCGTGAGTACACCCCGCCCGAATCGGTCTGGACACCTGTTATCGGGGTCGGGATCGCGACCGCGGTGGTGGAGTTCTCGTACGCGCTGCTTGCGATCCTCTTGGGCCAGCAATGGGTAGGCATCGCCTTCACGACGAAGGTCGTCGGCCTGGTCGTTCTCTACAACGTGCTCCTTACTCCTCTCGTGTTCCCGCTGATCCGGCGAGTCGCCGACCGCTATCGCCCGGAAAGGATCTATCGATGGTGACCGCGCAGGGTCACCAGGGCGGAATCGACCGCACGAAACTGCGTCTCGCGGTGCTGGCGATCCTGGTCGTGGCGGCATTCGTGGCGTTGTTCTCGCGCCTCTGGTTCCTACAGGTTCTGGCATCGACTACGTACGAGGGACTGGCGCAGGAGAACCGGGTCCGCTTCGTGCACTCCGAGCCGTCGAGGGGTCGCATCCTCGATCGCAATGGCCGCGTGCTCGTGCGCAACCGCAAGTCGCTTTCGGTAACGATCGACCGACAAGTGGTCGAACCAGGTTCGCGCCGACAGTTCGTCGTTGTCCATCGGTTGTCCGACCTGTTGAAGGTTCCGCTCAGTGATCTCCGCGAGCGTCTCAACGACGTGACGGTGTCTCCGTATAAGCCGGTCGCGGTGGCTTACGACGTCAAGGAACGACACGCGACCTACATCGCCGAGAACCCCGAGGACTTCCCGGGGGTTGATGCCGAGGTTCTGCCGGTTCGCTATTACCCACACAGCGCGTTGGCCGCGCACATGCTCGGCTACGTCGGCGAGATCTCGCCGCAAGACCTCAAGCTGGAGCACTTTGAGAACGCGCGTCGCCCTTATCTCGCGGGTGATCTCGTCGGAAAGGACGGCCTCGAGTATGCCTACGACCGGTACCTGCGCGGGCGCCCTCAGATCGAGAAGAAGATCGTGAACTCTGCGAGCGACGTCGTCGCAACCCGTGTCCAGCAACTAGGGGAACCGGGTCGTGACCTCATCACGTCGCTCGACATCGACATCCAGACGATTACGGAGAAAGCCCTCCACGCCGGCATCCTTGCGGCGCGTGCAGGAACGTTCAATGCACCGGCGGGGGCCGCCGTTGTCATGGATCCGAACACCGGCGGCATCGTCGCGATGGCGAGCTTTCCTGAATATGACCCGTCGATGCTTGCCGATGGGATCACCACGAAGGAATACGACTCGCTCGGCGGGGCCACCCCCGGAAACCCGAACGACGACGCCCTACTCAACCGAGCAACCCAGGCGATGAGGAAGCCGGGATCGACTTTCAAGGTGGTGACGGGTGGAGCCGCGCTTGCGACGGACGTCGCGACGCCGTACTCCTCGTTCGAATGTCCCGGCTCGAAGGTGTATCCGCCTCAAGGCGGTTCCGGGAGCGTCGTCTTCCACAACTGGACTTCGGCTTACCGGGGTTACATCGGGTTCCCGGAATCGCTCGAGCACTCGTGCAACACGTTCTACTACGAGCTCGGCTGGCGGATGGAATCGGAATACGGGGTTCTCTTCGGAGATAAGACCGAACGCTTCCAGAAGTACGCCCGCCGCGCCGGGCTCGGTCACGATACGGGAATCGACCTCCGTTACGAGGCCGATGGTCTCGTGCCGGATCAAGCGTGGTGCGAGGCACAGAAGAAGGCCACGCAACACTTCACCACTCCGACGTGCAACTTCGGGTGGCTCCCGGGTTTCACCGTGAACATGTCGATCGGACAAGGCGACCTGCTCGTCACTCCCTTGCAGATGGCCGTGACGTACGCCGCGATCGCGAACGGGGGGAATGTCGTCGAGCCTCGCATCGGCTGGAAGCTTGCGACCCCCATCCCCGGCGAGGAGGGCACCGATGTCGAGCGCGAGTACGAGCCGAGCGTCGCAGCCAAGCTCCCCCTCGACGATGCCGAGCTCGGCGTCATCCGCGAGGGACTGTGGCGCGTCACGACCGGGTCATCGGGTACGGCGCGCGGAGTATTCGCCGGCTTCCCTCTCGACCGGTACCCCGTGGCGGGCAAAACGGGTACCGCGCAGCTCGTCAGCGGGGTCACCGAACTTAACGACGCGTGGTTCATCTCCTACGCGCCCAAGGATTCGCCCGACTACGTCATCGCGGTCTACGTCGAGCAAGCCGGTCATGGTGGGACGAGCGCGGGGCCGATCGCGCGCCAGATATGGGAGGGCATCTTCGGGCTCGACAACAAGGCTGACGTCCAGCTCGGATCGGATTCCTCCGGATGAGAGAGAACTAGTGGCTTACGAAGGAGTGTTCGGCGAAGCCGTCGATCGTATCGGCGGCGAACCCATCAGCGCCCGCATGGCGCGGCGGGCGCCGGTACGTCACCTCGATCCGTCGTTGTTGCTCGTGACGCTTCTGCTAGCGGGTTACGGAGCGATCATGGTGCAATCCACGACGTCCTCCAGTGAAGCTATCTTCCTGGCAGATCCGAATTCATTTGTGAAGCGACAACTCGCGTACCTCGTCGCCGGCGTCGTCGTCCTATTGGCGGTCGCGCTCTTCGATTATCGCTATGTCGGAGGACTGGCGGCGCCTCTGTATGGAGCCACCATCGTGGCTCTCGTTCTGGTGCTCTTGATCGGCGACAGTACGAAGGGCGCGACCCGATGGATCAGCCTGGGAGCATTCCAGGCCCAACCCTCCGAGCTTGCCAAGGTAGCAGTGATCGTGGCGATCGCGGCCTTCCTCGCTCAGCGGAAGGGTGAAGTGCGCGGGATCGACGTCGCGATCTGTCTGGGCCTCGTGGCCGTACCCGCCGGTTTGATCTACCTGCAGCCCGACCTCGGCACGATGATGGTGTTCGTGGGACTACTCGCTGCCTTGCTTCTCGTCGGTGGCGCGCGCCTCCGTCATTTCGTCGTGCTGGGGTTGATGGGTCTCGTCGCTATCGTCTTCGTTCTACAGGCCGGGTTGCTCAAGGACTATCAGGTGCAGCGCCTCACCTCGTTCCTCGATCCGACGCCTGATGTTCAGTCGGTGGGATACAACCTCACGCAATCGAAGATCGCGATCGGTTCGGGAGGGATGCGCGGGAAGGGGCTCGGTGGCACGAACACCCAAACCGCGCTGGACTTCGTCCCCGAGCAACACACCGACTTCATCTTCACGGCGGTAGGCGAGCAGCTTGGATTCGTTGGGTCTGCAACCCTCCTGGGCCTGTTCGCTTTCCTCTTATGGCGTGCACTGAGGATCGCGACGATGTCTCGCGATCTATTCGGAACGTTGATGGCCACAGGGATCGTTGCTTTGTGGTCCTTCCAGTTATTCGTAAACGTTGGAATGACGATGGGGATCATGCCGATCACGGGTATCCCGTTGCCATTCATGTCTTATGGAGGTTCGAGTTTGATCACTAACTTCATAGCAGTGGGCCTATTGCTGAACATCCACATGAGGCGCTACTTGTGAGCGATCCAGTACCAAGGAAACGAGAGCGGGCGGTCGATCTCGCGAAGTTCGAGGACGGCGCGACCAAGGCAGCCGAACCCGCGCGCACGAAGGGCTCCGTCGAACCGCGCCGCGAGACCCGTAAGGACGTGTCCAAGGATGCGCCGAGTCAAAGCGGAGGGCGAGGGCGACAACGTGGTCGCCGGCCGCGTCGCCGTCCTAGTGCACCCACGATCTCACCCGAGCGCGTGATGCTCGTTCATGCCGACCCCCAGGGGACCCAAATTGCCGTCGTCGAAGAAGGTGTCGCGGTGGAGCACTACGTGACGAGGCACGAAGATCGTTCGATCGTCGGCAACATCTACCTCGGCAAGGTCCAAAACGTGCTGCCGGGGATGGAGGCTTCCTTCGTGGATGTCGGCGAAGCTCGCAACGGCGTCCTCTACGCAGGCGAGGTTGGGATCGCCGGCGACGACGGTGCCGAGGTTCCTCGCATCGAAACGGTTCTCAAGCCGGGCCAGCCCATCCTTGTACAGGTCACGAAGGATCCGATGAAAGCTAAGGGTGCTCGCTTGAGCGCGCTCGTGTCGGTGGCGGGCCGGCATCTCGTTCTCGTACCGAATGGCGATTCGATCGGCGTATCGCGGCGGCTTCCGGACAAGGAGAGGTCGCGCTTGCGAGACATCGCGCAAGAACTACGTCCAGCCGAACACGGTGTGATCATCCGGACGGCCGCCGAAGGTGCATCGCGACGCGATCTGGAGCGCGATCTGGAACGCGTCCTCGAAACGTGGGCCGAGGTCGAATCTCGTAAGAAGGGAGCCAAGGCACCGGCGTTGCTATACGAGGAACCGGAACTCGAGCTACGAATCATCCGAGACCTGTTCAATCGCGAAGTCCTTCGCTGCATCGTCGACGACCGAGACCTCGAGTCGAAGCTACGGAAATACATCCGCGTTACGACCCCGGATCTCGATCATCGTCTTGAGCTTTTCGACGGAGCGCTTCCAATCTTCGAAGAGCATCGCGTGCTGGAACAGATCCGCAAGTCGCTCGATCGACGGGTCTGGCTACCGTCGGGCGGTCACATCGTCGTCGACAGGACCGAGGCGATGACGGTCATCGACGTCAACACCGGGAAGTTCGTGGGGAAGTCGACGTTGGAGGACACCGTCTTCCGTACCAATAAGGAAGCGGCCATCGAAGTGGCGCGCCAACTGAGGCTGCGCGACATCGGAGGCATCATCGTGATCGACTTCATCGATATGGAGGACGTGGGTAACCGCGACGAGGTGATCAAGGTCTTCCGCAAGGAGCTCGATCGCGACCGCACCCGCACACAGGTATTCGATATCTCCGCGTTGGGCTTGGTCCAGATGACTCGTAAGAACGTCTCGTCGGGCATCGTGGAGGCGTTCTCGGACCCATGTCCCACGTGTGAAGGCCGGGGCATCCTGCTCCACGACGTGGACTGATATCGTTTACAAGCCTCGTTCGGGGCAATCGACCCAAGGAGTGAGATGTACGCCATCATCCGCGCGGGCGGGAAGCAACACAAGGTCGCTAAGGGCGACGTCATAGAGATCGAGCACGTCAAGGACGCCAAAGACACGCTGGAGTTCACGCCCCTGCTGGTCGTCGACGACAAAGGGAAGACGCGCTCTGCGAAGTCCGATCTGGCGAACGCGAGGGTGACGGCCAAGATCCTCGGTGATTCGCAGGGTCCTAAGGTCGAGGTTGCCAAATACCGGAACAAGACCGGTTACCGCAGGAACACCGGGCATAGACAGCGTTATACAAGCGTTCAGATATCAGAAATCAAGTTGACGGCTGGGCGCTCGAAGACAACGAGCAAGGAAGAAGAAGAGGGGACCGATGGCACATAAGAAAGGCGCCGCCTCATCGCGTAACGGTCGCGATTCGCAGTCTAAGCGCTTGGGCGTGAAGGCCTACGGCGGACAAGAGGTCACGGCCGGGATGATCCTCATCCGGCAGCGCGGCACTAAGGTCCACCCGGGATTGAATGTGGGCAAGGGTGGAGATGACACCCTGTTCGCGAAGGCCCCCGGCACGGTGAAGTTCCACCAGCTGCGCGGGCGCCGCGTCGTTTCCATCGTCTCGGAGTAGGAGTCCGCGGCCTTTGGCCGCATCCCTGAATCTATGGCTTTTGTTGATGAGGCCAAAATCAATGTCATGGCGGGGGCCGGGGGCAACGGCGCGCTCGCCTTCCACCGCGAGCCTTACAAACCCCGAGGCGGCCCGGACGGAGGTAACGGCGGCCGCGGGGGAAGCATCGTGATTCGCGCCGACGACTCTGTAGGGACGTTGCTCGACCTTCGCGACCATCCGCACGTGAAAGCCGACAACGGGGGCCGCGGTGAGGGCAACCGCAAGCACGGCGCGGACGCATCGGATCGCATCGTCTTGGTCCCACCCGGCACGATGGTCTACGACGGCGACGTCCTGATGGCCGATCTCGCCGGAGTCGGTGACGAGGTTGTCGCTGCCCGCGGGGGCAAGGGGGGCCGAGGGAACGCCTCCTTCGCGACGGCTACGCGGCGTGCTCCTGGGTTCGCCGAGAAGGGTGAGCCGGGCGAAGAGCGCTGGTTGCGCCTGGAGTTGCGCCTTCTTGCCGATGTCGGTCTCGTTGGTTTCCCCAACGCGGGCAAGTCAACTTTGATCGCGCGGATCTCTGCTGCTCGCCCGAAGATCGCGGACTACCCGTTCACGACCCTCGAGCCGAACCTCGGAGTGGTGAAGCACGAAGCCGATACTTTCGTGGTGGCCGACATCCCCGGACTATTACCCGGAGCGCACGCGGGCAAGGGTTTGGGCGACCGATTCCTGCGCCATGTGAGCCGGTCGGCCGTCCTCGCGTTCCTCGTGGACCTCGCTGCCACCGACCGCGATCCGATCGATGACGTGATGGTCTTGGAAAAAGAGCTCGCTGCCTTCGACCCATCGCTCGCCGCGCGTCCCCGCGTCGTTGTTGGGACGAAGGCCGATGTCGCCGCCGGCGCGTTCGCGGAGGTTAAAGCTCGCTATCCCGAAGCTCACCTAATCTCGGCTGTCACCGGAGAAGGAATCGATGTTCTGCTGGCAGTCCTCGGCGATGCCGTGAGGGTCGCCCGCGCGTCTACCCCGCGCGCCGAGGGCTACGTCCGGCATGTCGTGCGTGAAGAGCCCATCCACGTCGTTCGCGAGAGCGGCGCGTGGCGCGTCCGGGGGCGGCGCGCCGAGGCCGCTGTGGAGCGTACCGACATGGACAGCGAGGAGGCTGTCACGCGCCTGCAACGCAGATTGATCTCGTTCGGTGTGGAACGCCAGCTCTCTCAGCAGGGGGCGAAGCGGGGGGACGAGGTGCGGATAGGCGAGATTGCCTTCACCTTTGAGCCCGAGACGGGGGAACAGACGTGAAAATGGATGTAAGAGTCGTTTCTGGCTTATCCGGCGCCCGGGCGGCGCCATCAGGTTAGCTAACGTGATGGCGAACGATCGGGTCGACTCCGTTCAGCGAATGGGAGTCATCGGAGGCACGTTCGACCCCATCCACATCGGGCATCTCGTTGCCGCGTCCGAGGCGCTCAACGCGTTCTCACTGGACCGGGTGATGTTCGTGCCGGCAGGAAGGCCGTGGCAAAAGTCGACGCACGCCGATCCTGAGGACCGCTTCATGATGACTACTCTGGCGGCGGCCCCCCACCAGCGCTTCTCGGTCTCTCGTATCGAGCTCGATCGAAGGGGACCGACCTACACCGTGGACACGCTCGCTTCTCTGAAGGACTTCTTTAATGCCCAGATGTTTTTCATCGCGGGAGCCGACACTGTCGCCGAACTCGGAACTTGGCACAACGTCGAAGCGCTGGGGGACCTGACGGAGCTCATCGCCGTCACGCGGCCCGGTTTCTCCCTCGATACGAGCGACATGGCGCCGGGATGGCCCAAGGTCCACACGATGGATATCCCGGCACTCGACGTTTCGTCGACCATGATCAGGGCGCGCGTCGCCGACGGAAAACCGATCGATTACCTCGTTCCGGTGGAGGTGGCCCGCTACATCTCGCGTCTGGGGCTGTACGTCGGAGGGCCCCGTGGCTAGACGCTTGGGCCCACGAAGAGAAGCTCTCCAGGCACGCCGAACGCAGACGCGGAAACGCCTTCTATCTACGGGCGCGCTATTGACGATCGGCGGAATTCTGGTGGCACTCGCCGGCGTGACGTTGTTCGCCACCAACAACTCCGGAACCAACGATGATGTCCGCCCGCTCGCATCACCTTCCGAACGGGACACGGTAACGACCACTCTCGTCTTCGGCACACGTGAATCCGAGACGGATTCAGAGGCTCTCTGGCTGACGTTGATCGCATACGACCGCCGCGAGCAGCGTGGCGCGGTCATCTACATCCCCGCCCATGCCGCAGTGGACATACCCGGGCGCGGCTTGCAGGGTGTCGGCACCGCTCTAGCGTCGGGCGGTAGCCCGCTGCTCTTGGTAACTATGGAGAACGTTCTCGGGATCGAGATCGATAGCTATCTCGAGCTTTCCGACAACGACGCCGAACTGCTCTTCGAAGCCATCGGACCGGTGTCCGTGAACGTGCCCGAAGAGGTCAGGGTCTCGGCAGGGAAGGGGCGGGCACGCATCCTGTTCACCACGGGTTTGCAGAGACTCTCCCCGAGGTTCTTGACGCAGCTCCTCTTCGTACGCGGGCAAGACTCAGACGATGTCGAGCTCGGGCTCCGCCATACCGCTTTCTGGGACGCGCTGTTCGATGCTTTCGCGGCGGAACCGCAGAACCTTGGTGCCGCGGTGAGATCAGCCGGCGGCGCACTGGCCGAATCTGACACCGATCCCGCACAGATCGCTCGGTTGCTCACCGCGCTGACGGAGTTGGATTCGCTCGATCGCACGATCGCGGGGCTCCCGGTTAGCCAAGTAAGCGTCGGGGAGGATGAGCTCTACTCCGTCGATACGGAAGAGGTCGCCGCGTTCATCAGCGACACGATCGACGTCGCCGCGGGTGGAGCCGATCAGGTGCGCGTACAGGTTCTCAACGGCAATGGTGTCCCGGGCATTGGTCAAGACGTTGCCGAGCGGCTCGTGGGGGCAGGATTCAGAGTTGTCTTGACTGGCAATGCTCGAAGACTCAATTACGAAAAGACTCTGCTCATCACGTACGACGACACCGAGGCGGACGTCGCGATCGCTCAGCGTGCGCGCCGCCTGTTGGGTGTTGGTGAGTTTCAAGTTTCGGTCCAGGAGCAAGGTATCGTGGACCTCACTATCGTTGTAGGGAGGGATTTCCTTCGAACTCGTTAACGCATAAAGAAACGTCGCTCGAGATCGTTCTAGCGGCGGCGGAAGCGGCGTCGTCGAAGAAGGCCGAGCGCATCGTCATCCTCGACGTCTCCCAACAGCTCGTTATCACCGACCATTTCGTGATCTGCAGCGGTAATACCGATCGCCAGGTGCGCACGATCGCCGATGAAGTCGAGAGGCGGCTCGTCGAGACACACAAGCGCAAACCGTACCGACGTGAAGGCGAGCGCGAGGGTCGGTGGGTGTTGCTCGACTATGTCGATTTCGTCGTGCATGTGTTCCACAAAGAAGACCGCGAGTATTACGACCTGGAGCGGCTGTGGAAAGACGCCACAAGGGTCGACTTCACCGACGAATGGGAGCAGGTGGATGAGCGGACGCGGGCGGCGCCGTAGGCGCCGTCGCGGCGGGGGCGAACAGCGTCAGGGTCAACGCCACCAGCCCGACCAACAGCAGCAAGCCCAGCCGAGCGCGCGCGCGGGAGAGCAACCGCGGCGTTCGCGATCGCGTCGGCGGGGTCGCCGCGGGCAACCGCGCGAACTCGCGTCACCGTCCTCCTCTGAGG
>JALZEA010000045.1 GCA_030862265.1 Actinomycetota bacterium
GCCTTCAGCGCCGCCCTCGCTACCTACGGGTTCGGAATCCTGCTCGTGTTCGGCGGCTTCCTCTTCATCCCCCAGTACCTGCAACTCGTACTCGGCCTATCGCCGCTCGAGGCTGGCCTGTGGACGCTGCCATGGGCGCTTGCGTTCGTCGTCGGTTCGAACGTCACTCCGGTGATCGCCCGCCGCGTCCGTCCCGCTTACCTGATGGCTTTCGGTCTCGTTGTCGCCGCCATCGGCTTCGCGGTGTTCACTCAGATCGACGGCAACTCGGGGTTCACGGCGATCCTGATCGGCTCGGTTCTGTTCTCGCTCGGTACGTCGCCGTTGTTTACGCTCACGAACGACCTCATCATCGGATCCGCTCCTCAGGAGCGTGCAGGCGCAGCTGCAGGTCTGTCCGAGACGTCCGCCGAGTTCGGCGGCGCGCTCGGGATCGCGATCTTCGGCAGCATCGGAGTTGCGATCTATCGCGGCGCGATGGTCGACGCGGTTCCGAGCGGGGTTCCCGTCCGAGCGGCCGACGCGGCACGCGACACTCTCGGAGGTGCGCTTGAGGTCGCGTCGAACCTATCGGATGCACTCGGCCCCACACTGATCGACACCGCCCGCAACGCGTTCATGCAAGGACTACATGTGGCCGCGGCGATCAGCGTGGTGGGCGCGCTCGCGCTGGCGGGGTTCGTGCTCGCGTTGTTGCAACGTGCCCGTACCGGTACGGAGACCTACGAGCATCCAGCAGACAACGCAGACGTCGTGGCCACGCCCGAGGGCGTGGGGGCCCAGTTCCCCGACCCGGTCGTTGCCGAATGATTGCGAGAGGCCTCGTCTAGGGGCCGATGTCCGGGGGAGGCGCGTCGTGGGGATGGATGATGTCGCGTTCGCTCTGGTGATAGACGGGGTTATCGGTCGCGATCTCCACGTTGAATCCCCAGTCGTACGTCAGCGAGCCGCCGAGGGTTCCACCGATCGTGACGAGCCCGAGAATCACGAGATTGAGTAGGGCGCCGATCACATCGGGTTCGACGTAGTACTCGCCGCCCTCGGCGAAGTGTCGATACCAGAGGCTGACCAGCACGACGATCCCCGTCACGATCATTGTCCAGGCGTGCGCGTTCGCCATGCGCCGCATCTGCGTCCCCTTCGTGGTGTTGAACCAGTCCGCCCAACCGGTGCCCATGGTCGCGACCGAACTGATCGCACCGAGCAGGATGACGTGACCGGCAGCCTTGTGAACGTCCTCCGCCCACGAACTGTCCTTGAAGAGATACGCGACGAGACCGAGAAGCGGCCCGATGAAGTACGCCCCGATCGTGACATCGGTTAACGGCGGATGGAAGGGCTTGCCCGCGAACCCTCTGAACCACTTGAACTTGCGTCCTCGGATTTCAAGGCCGGGTCGGAACGAGAACCTGCGCATCGTTCAATGGTAGCTCTAGCCTCAGCGTGTCATCGGCTACCCGCCTGAATCCTGGGGCCCTGCGCGGAGCGGGTGACAGGCTGCCGGACGTTCGCGTACGCGCGTTGTGGTGCCAGCACCAACCCGAGAACGAGACCGTAGATCGTGTGTTCGAGTCCGAACGTCGTGTAACCGACCATCTTCGGCATGTCGGCGATGGGCTTGCCTCCACCGAACAGGTCCGCAATGACCGGAAGGACCGCGAAGCTCATCAGCGCGAAGACGCCGAGTCCGTAAACAACGCCGGCGATGGGTGCCACTGCGCCGCGTAGCCCCAATGACGCCGCGAGGAGAGCGAAGATGACGCCGAATGTGATGGCGGTCATCATGTGGATCGCCATACCTAGGGCCGCGGGACCGGCGGAGAAGTAGTAAAGATCTCCGCCCATCGCCTGTTTCATCGAAGTTTCCATCGCCGTCGGTTGGATGAATGTGGAGGCGATGTGATACATGGGCGTGAAGAAGCCCGTGTTCTGGTAAGTGGCCGCCGCGATCATCGCGAACATCGCCATGGCGAGGCCGGCGACGATCCCCGCGAGCGCGCCTAGACCGACTGAACGACTTACCTGCGGCCTGGAAGTAGTTGGTTCCATCTTTGAGTCCCCCTTCCGGCGAACGCGGCAGTGAGCCGCGACTCACTTAAGGCCTACCCATGGAGCCGCGCGCTTCGCCCCGAATGTCACCTCGCTTACAGACTTTGGCGACTATCCCTTCGGCGCCCTACTCCACGCCGGTCCTGCGGTCGTGGAGACCCCGTTCAAGGAGTTGCGCTAGATGCAGCGGCTTTCTGCCCGTTAGGTGCTCGATCTGTGTCTGGCAACTGAAACCGTCCGCGAGCACCAGGGTTCCGTCGCCGAGGGCTCGAACGGCCGGGGCGAGCTCCCGTTCGGCGCACTTGAGCGAGACGTCGTATTTCTCACCTCGCTCGAAGCCAAATGATCCGGCAAGCCCACAGCAACCCGAATCGATGATGTCGAAATCAAGGCCCGTCTTGGTGAGAACGCGGCGGTCGGCGTCAAAGCCCATGACCGCTTGGTGGTGACAGTGCCGGTGAACCAAGGCTTTGCCTTCCTGTTTCGGAGGGTCGTAATCGATCTGCTCGAGGAACTCGGCGAGTGTGAACACTTGCTTCGACAACCGAACGGCATCCTCGTCGTGCGGCAACAGGTTGGTGAGCTCATCCCTAAACACCGCCACGCAACTCGGCTCGATGCCGACCACCGGTGTTCCCGCCTCGAGCTGTGGTCGCAGCGTCTTCAGTGCTTGTCGGAGCAGCCGCTTGGCGGTGGACAGCATCCCGTAGTCATAGAGGGGCCGCCCACAACAAAGAGGCCGCGGCGGCACCTTGACGTCACAGCCGCCCGCCTCGAGTACTTCGACGGCTGCCCTGCCGACGTCGGGATTAAGGAAGTTATTGAACGTATCGGGCCACAACAGCACTTCGCGCTGCCGATGAGGACCGGCCGTCGGTCGTTTCGCGAACCAGTCGGTAAACGTTTCCGTTGCGAACTCCGGCAACGTGCGTTGTGGGGCCAGTCCTGCTACGGCTTTTGCGATCCTTCCCGTTCGTCGACCATGGGTCAGCGCGTTCACGAAGCGCGGGACGCGCGCCGCGGCGCGCGCCCACCAGTAGATGAGCCCTAGGGAGTAGGCCTGGATCGGTCGGAACTTTCCTCGGTAGTAGTGGGAGTAGAACTCGGACTTGTAGGTGGCCATATCGACCTCCACCGGGCACTCGCCTTTGCATCCCTTGCATGCGAGGCATAACTCCAACGCTTCATGTACCGCCTTGTCCCGCCAGCCACCTTGAAGGGGGTCTCCCCTCAGCATCTCGAACAGAAGTCGCGCACGGCCACGGGTCGTGTGTTTCTCTTCTTTCGTGACCATGTAGCTCGGACACATCGTGCCCCCGTCGAGCTTGCGGCACTTGCCCACACCGACGCAGCGTGCAGCGGCGTCGGCGAAGCTTCCGCCTTCGTGAACGAAACTGAAGTGAGTCTTGAGGGTGGGCGGGCGGTACGTAGGTCCGAGGCGGAGGTTCTCGTCCAACCGATAGGGGTCGACGACCTTGTGAGGGTTCATCTTCCCGTCCGGATCCCAGATCGCTTTGAATCGCCGGAACGCTTCAACCAGCTCATCGCCGAACATCCTCGGCAATAGCTCGGCACGGGACTGCCCGTCTCCATGTTCGCCGGAGAGCGACCCGCCGTACCCGATCACCAGGTCGGCGGCCTCCTCGATGAACGAGCGGTACTTCTGGATACCCGGCTCGGTCTTGAGATCGAAGTCGATCCGCGTATGCAGACAACCATCGCCGAAGTGGCCGTAGAACGAACATGCGTAGTCGTAGCGATCGAGTAGCGCGCGGAGATCCCTTAGATACGGCCCGAGTCGTTCGGGAGGGACGGCCGAGTCCTCCCATCCCTCCCACGTCGCCCGCTCCCCCGGCACGAACGCGGTCGCGCCGAGACCCGACTCCCGGATCTCCCAGACTTTCTTTTCCTCGTCGGGATCGTCGAAGAGTTTCACATTGGGCCCGCCGCCGTCCAGCTCTTTCATCAGACTGCGCGCGCGGTCATCGGCCTCTTGTCGAGTGTCGCCCCCGAACTCGACCAACAGCCATCCGCCACCGTCGGGCAACAGCTCGATGTCGTGCGGATGGGCTCCCTTTTTCCGCATGTAGCCCACCAGGCGATCGTCGATGCCCTCGAGCCCGATCGGTGAATGTTTCAAGATCTCCGCGCTGTGATCGGCCGCGGAGTAAACGTCCGGATAACCCAGCACCAGCAGCGCGCGGACCGGGGGACTGGGAACGAGACGAACCGTTGCGTCGAGCACCAGCGCGCATGTGCCTTCGGTGCCGACCAATGCACGCGCTACGTTGAAGTCGTTCTCGGGGAGGAGCTCGTCGAGGTTGTACCCGGAAACGCGGCGGGGGATCTTCGGGTAGCGCGTGCGGATCTCGTCGGCGTAGCGATCTCGCAGGTCTTGAAGCCCCGAGTAGATCTGCGCTTTCGGGTCCTTCTGGGAGACGATCTGTTGCAGGGCCCCGTCCCTTGTTCTTCCCACGTGCATCTCGTGACCCGAGTAAGTGAGGACGTGGAGCTCCTCGACGTTGTCCGAAGTACGCCCGGCCATGACGGAGTGGATCCCGCACGAGTTGTTGCCGATCATGCCCCCGAGCGTGCAGTATGCGTGCGTGGCGGGATCGGGACCAAAAGTGAGTCCGTAACGCTCGGCCTCGTCGCGCAGCGAATCCAAGACTACTCCCGGCTGAACACGCGCGCGTCTCGCGTCCGGGTCGACGTCGATTATCTGCGTCATGTACTTGGAGAAGTCGAAGATCACCGCGACGTTAGCCGTCTGTCCCGCCAGGCTCGTCCCGCCCCCGCGCGCGAGGATCGGTGCTTGGTGGTCACGACACGTCGATACCGCAGCCACTACGTCCTCGATGTCGCGGGGGACGACGACCCCTATAGGGACATAGCGGTAATTGCCTCCGGCAGTCGAGTACAACGCGCGGCTTCCGAATCCGAATCGCACCTCGCCGCGCACCTTGCTACGCAGGTCACGTGCCAGATGCACGTCGTGCGATGTCTGCATCCGACTCAGGCTCCTTGTCGCTGCAAGGCCTTCGTTCCGCGTTCGATGAGGTAGCGATCGGCGTCGGAGCGCTTGAGCTCCATCCCCATACCGTCTGAACCGTCATTGGTCCTCAGGAAGCCGCCGCGGGGTTCGGGCACGCCTTCGAACAACAGTCGGTCGACGCGATGGTGGTCGGCGAAATACTCGATGTGACGCAGATTTGCCGCCGCGCCGGCGACGTGTACGTGGAGTGATTGTGCGGTGTGCGCCGATACCTCGAGGCCGTGAGCGCGTGCCATCTCCGCCACCCTCAGCCATTCCGTGAAACCGGCGCAGCGGGAGGCGTCGATCTGTAAGACATCGACGAACGGGACCATGCGCTCGAAGTAGGCGAAGTCATAGCCGTACTCCCCGGCGGCGACGTCGATGTCGGTCGCGTCGCGCACCGCCTGCAGCCCTTCGAGATCATCGGAGGAAACCGGCTCCTCGAACCATGAGACATCGCCGTCTCGAAGGATCGACGCCATCCTGACCGCTTGGTCACGGGTATAGCCACCATTGGCGTCGACGTAGAGCTCGGTCTCGTCGCCGATCACTTTGCGCGCGAGCGAAACGCGGTCAATGTCGGCTTCTGGTCGACGTCCTCGATCACAAGCGATCTTCATCTTGATCCTCGGGAAGCCTTGTGCGTAGACAGCATGGCTCAGCTCGGCGGCGAGTTCCTCGTCCGAATAAGAGGTAAATCCGCCGCTCCAATAGATGGGCACGTTTGCTCGTCCGTTACCGAGAAGGTCCGCAAGCGAGACACCCTCGAGCCGCGCTCTCAGATCCCACAACCCGATATCGACCGCGGCGATGGCCATGGATGCGATCCCGGGTCGACCCGCGTTTCGTATCGAGCGCACCATCGCTTGCCACGCACCGGAGACGTCGGAGGCCTCCCGTCCCACCACCTCGCGGCTGAGGACATCGAGGATCAACGTTGCGCACGCGCGCGGCCCATAGATGAAGCCCAAGCCGCGTCTGTCGGCGCAGTGAGGCTCAACAACGACCACGCCGGTGCGATCCCACGTCAGCGTGCCGTCTGATTCCGGTGTCTCGAGTGGAATCTCGTAGAACGAGACGTCGAGCGCGTCGATGCGCATCGCCCGTCGTTACTCCTTGAGTCGATCGATCTTGTCTCGAAATAGCGTCGATGCGATCGAGGCTCGGCGAGGCTGTCCCTTGACGAAAGCTTCGGCGAACCCTTTTGCCTGGTCGTAGTGGACCTTCGGGGGCATCGGAGGCTCGTCGGGATTGACGACGGTATCCACCAGTGCCGGACCTGAGTGATCAAACGCCTCTCGCACCGCGTCCTCGACCTCGTCCGGTTTCTCGAGGTGGATCCCGAGTGCTCCGCACGCCTGGGCCCACGCGGCGAAATCGGCACTCCGTTCCCATCGCACACCGTGCTCGGGGAAGCCGAGGGCCATCTGTTCCCACAGGATCTGTCCAAGCACCGCGTTGTTCACCACGAACACCTTGATCGGCAACTGATAGCGAACCGCCGTCAAGAATTCGGCCATGAGCATCGCGAACCCACCGTCGCCGACGAACGCGATGCATTGACGGTTGGGAAACGCGAGCTGCGCGGCGATGGTGTAGGGAAGCGCCGGAGCCATGGTGGCGAGATTGGCCGACAACATGAAGCGGCGATCTCCACGGATATCGAAGTGGCGCGCGGCCCATGTCGCGATGGTTCCGGAGTCCGTCGACAGGATGGCGTCGTCTGACGCGAGCCTGTCTATGACGCGCATGAGGTACTGCGGCTGGATGGGATGGCGGTCCGGTGCTTCCAAGGCGGCCATGTCATCACGCCACGCGGCCATATCGCCTTGGGCCTTCTCGAGAAAACTTCGATCTGTAGCCGGTTCGAGCCTATCGATGAGAGCATCGAGCGTCGGTCCCGCATCACCCACCAGCGGGACCTCCACCGGCACGCGGTTGCCCACGCGCATGGCTTCGATATCGATCTGGACCACTCGGGCCTTCTCCGGCAAGTACTTGGTGTAGGGGAAGTTGGTGCCGATCATGAGGAGCGTGTCGGCCTCCTCCATCGCCTCCTCGGAGGGACGCGTTCCGAGCAGGCCGAGGCCGCCGATGACGAGATCGTGATCGTCGGGCGCCACGGCCTTCGCGGGAAGGGTCTTGACGATGGGCGCCGCAAGCTTTTCCGCGATCTTCAAGAGCTGGTCCCGCGCTCCGGCCGCGCCAACACCTGCGAGGATGACGGTCTTCTTTCCTTCGTTGAGCAGGCTTGCGGCACGATCGATGTCGCCGTCATCGGGGATGATCCGCGGCGGGTTGTAGGTAGGAGCCGTGTCCGGCGCGCGCGCTACGCCCATCCCCCCCTCGTAGGGCTGGAACTCCGCGTCCGCCTCCTGGATGTCGACCGGGAAGGTGAGATGCGACACAGTCTTGTGCGCGATTGCGGTGCGCACTGCGATGTCGACCATCGTGGGGATGCTGACCGGCACGTGGATCATCGCGTTGTACTCGGCGAGATCTTGAAACACGCGGTCCAGGTGAACCTCTTGCTGATAGAAGGTGCCGAGCTGGGAGGTTGCCTGGACGCCCGTAATCGCGAGGACGGGAGCGTGGTCGAGTTTGGCGTCGTAGAGCCCGTTGATGAGATGCAAACCGCCGGGGCCCGACGTCGCCAGGCACACGCCGATGCGCCCCGTCGATTTGGCATGGGCGGTCGCCATGAATGCCGCAGCCTCCTCGTGGTGGACGAGGATGAACCGGATGCGGTCCTTGTGCCGGCGAAGGCCTTCCAGGATCCCGTTGATGCCGTCGCCGGGGAGGCCGAAGACCCTGTCGACGCCCCACGCTATGAGTCTCTCGACGAGCAATTCCGAAGCGATCTTGGCCACCGTTAGCTCCCCTCCCTAGCCGTAGATGTCTTGCCCGGCTAGACCCGCTTCTACTCGAAAACTGTTAGCTCCCGGACAGAGGTTGGTTCGCCTCGGGTGGGTCCGGGAAAGGAACTTCCGATGAGATCGGCCGGAGGCCTACAGGCGTGAAAGGCCCCGTGTGGCGTGAGACAAGGAGGGTGCAGTGAGCCTGTCAAAGGGAAGCGGACCGTTCGGAGAGGATCGCCTCGGTACGGGCAACTACCGGATCGATTCTCCCAAGCACATCCTCCACTTCGACCCGTCGCCGAAGCGCGTGCGCGCGTTCTTGGCCGGGGAGGTGATCGTCGACAGTATCCAGGCGAAACTCCTCCACGAGACCGGCCACCTTCCCGTGTACTACTTCCCGGCCGAAGACGTTCGCGCTGAGTTCCTCGAGACCAGCGATCACGCGACGCACTGTCCCTTCAAAGGCGACGCTTCCTACCGTTCCGTTGTCGTCCGCGATAAGCGCGCACAGGACGCGATGTGGATGTACGAGAACCCAAACGAGGAAGCTTCGTTTCTACGGGACCACGCCGCCTTCTATTTCGATCGTATGGATTCGTGGTTCGAGGAGGACGAAGAGATATTCGTCCACCCTCGCGACCCTTATTCCCGGATCGACATCCTGGCCAGTTCCCGTCATGTCCGCATCTCGTTAGAAGGTCAGGACCTCGCCGAGACCGACCGACCGGTGCTGTTATTCGAAACCAGCCTGCCGACGCGCTACTACTTCTCGAAGGAAGACGTGCGCATGGACCTACTCGAGGTCAGCGGTCACGTCACCGAATGTGCCTACAAGGGGCGACCAGTGCACTATTCGGCTCCGGAGCTCGGAGATTCCGGCAAGCACATCGCGTGGTGCTACGAGGATCCACGACCGGAAGCCGAAAAGGTCAAAGGCTTCGTCGCCTTCTACAACGAGCGAGTCGATGTCGAGATCGACGGTCGGAAGATAGAAAGGTGAGATCCGGCAAGCCGTATCGTCGCTGACATGGATTGGGCGGGGTGGGCGACGTTCGGCTTCGTTGCCACGGTCGCGCTAACCACGATCATGGTCGCGGCACAGCTCGCGGGACGTTCCCGGATGGACATGCCGATGATGCTTGGGACGATGTTCGTCGAAGATCCCGATCGCGCCCGCGTTGTGGGGTTTGTCATCCATCTCATGAACGGACAGGTCTTTGCTCTTCTGTACGCGGCCGCGTTCTCGCTGCTGGGGCGTGCGACGTGGTGGCTCGGCGCGATATTCGGTGGTCTCCATGGCATCGCTACGCTGGTGTTGATCGTGCCCCTACTCCCCGGCATTCATCCGCGCATGGCATCGGAGCGTTCGGGACCGAGACTGGACGCGACCCTGGAACCGCCGGGCCTGCTAGGGCTCAATTACGGCCACCAGACCCCGACCGTCGCTCTCGTTGCACACGTTGTGTACGGGACGCTGCTCGGCGTCTTCCTCAATCCGAGTTAGCCCTCAGATAGGGCGAGCGCGGCCTGGATCAGCGTCGCGTGCGTGAAGGCCTGCGGGAAATTTCCGAGATGCTCGTCGGTGGCCGCGTCGATCTCTTCGGCGAAGAGCCCGACGTCGTTGGCCAATCCGAGCAGACGTTCGAGCAGGCGTGCGGCGTCGTCCTTGCGCCCCAGTCGCGCGAACGCTTGGACCAGCCAGAACGAACACGGCAAGAACGCGCCTTCACCACCGCGCAGATTGTCGCTTCCCGGAAGGTACCGGTAGAGAAGCCCGTCCCCCGCGGAGAGTTCGTCATGGATCGCGTCGACCGTGCCCACCACGCGCTCGGATGTGATGTCGTCGAAATCGAGGATCGGAAGGATGAGCAGCGCGGCGTCGAGATCATCGGAACCGTAGCTGCGCCGGTACCGACCGCGGTCCCCGTCGAAGCCCTTCGCCCGAATCTCGCTTGCCAGCTTGGCGCGCTCATAAACCCAGAAGCGAGTACGTCGTGGCGAGACCCCGCGCCTCTTTGCGATACGCAGCGCGCGGTCGAGGGCGACCCAACCCATGAGCTTCGAGTGCACGTAATGAGCCGGTTCGCCGCGCAGCTCCCAGATGCCGGCATCCGGCCGCGCCCAGGTCTTGGCAACGAAGTCGGCGAAACTCGAGAGCGCCCTCCACGTCTCGGCATGCAACCGCCGCCCGCTGCGCGTTAGGAGCCATCCCGCGTCGAGGACCCACCCGTAGACGTCGAGCTGATGCTGGGTGCTGGCCGCATTGCCGATCCTTACCGGTCGGCTGTCGGCATATCCGGAGACATTAGATATCTCGTTTTCTCGTCCGGAGGTTTTTCCATAGAGCGTGTAAAGAACCTGGAGTTGAGGGCGGCTGAGCCTGCTGGCATGCAGCAACCAGTGCATGAAGGAGTGTGCTTCGTCTTCTTTCCCGAGCGCGAGGAACGCGCCCAGCCCGATGCTCGCGTCGCGCGGCCACGAATAGCGATAATCCCAGTTCCGCGTCCCGCCGATGTGCTCCGGCAACGAAGTCGTGAGCGCCGCAACCGGTGCGCCCGAAGGCGAAAACGTGAGGAGGCGCAACGTGATGAGGCTTCTGATGACGTCGGCTCTGAAAGCGCCCTCGAACGTGCAGCCTTCGGCCCACTCGCGCCACCACCTGTCCGTGTCTTCGAGCAGTTCGAGTGCCGCAGAAGGAGCGATGAATACCGCCGGACCGCGATCGGCGACGGTCATGACGAAGACGAGATCTTCTCCCTGGTCGAGCGAAACCGACAGCTCGCGACCCGGTTTGACAGCGAGATCGGATGAGCTTTGCAACGTCAGGGCAAGCGAACCCCACTCACTGACGAGGGCCCCTGCGCACATGTGAGTGCGCGGCGGTTTGCCGGGGAGGCCGTGGCGCGGGTCGAAGAGAACGCGGATCGACGCGGTACCGTCGGTGCACCGGATCTGTCGGACCAAGACCGCCTGCGGCAGAAGGCGGCCGGAGACGTCGGTGACCATGCCTTCGGTGAGCTGCAGCTCTCCTGTTGCGGTTCGCCATGTCGTCTCGAGCACCGCGGAGGATTCTCGGTAGCGACGTGATGATTCACGTACATCGACGGGTGTGAGCGCGAACCGTCCACCGTGTCCGGCGTCGATGAGGGACCCGAACACGGGCTCGGAATCAAAGCACGGGAGACACATCCAGTCGATGGATCCGGTGTGCGAGCAGAGCGCGCCCGTGCGGGTATCACCGATGATTGCGTAATCCGCTATGCGCGCTGGCAAGGTTGTCGGCATTCTTCGCCGCCAAGGGTAACGAAGCGCGACTTGCTCCCGGCTACGGATCGAGAGCTTCGTATACGAGGGATGTGATCGTCGCGTAAACCAAGTGATGCCCGGCGTCGACGGCTAATTCTTCGTGTCCCCATTCCGTCGCGGGGGGTGCCACGTCGAGGCTAGGCAGCATGACCAACTCGTTCCCCCAGATGGCGGCGAAGAACAATGCACCAGCGGGTAGGCCGCTAAGCCCTGTGGCTCCGATGAGGCCGCGCACCGCACCCCAACCCGTGCCGTAACCCCAGTGAACGAGGTTTGAGAACCGCTTCTTCTCGTCTTCGCCGACGGGCGACACGCCGAGTACCTTGCCGGCTGCCTTTGCCGGCGCATCGCTTGGCTTCCGTCCCCGCATCTTCATCTCGATCGTGCTGGAGATCGTCATCGCCGCGGTACCTGCCGCGCCTGCGAACAGCCCTTTGCCGATCGAGGACGCAAGTCGCCTCAACATCGAGCACCGCCTCCCTTCGGAGCCATCGATAAAGAGCGCTTTCCTTGACGTTCCCGATCGGAGCGAGCCTCATACCCACTCGACGTTGGGTTTGTCAGCGTGATGACTCTGTTAATGGGTGCAAAGGACCTGTCGGTCACAGGGGCGAATTATCTGGAAAGGATCGATAGAGAGGCATTGATGAACCAGCGCTTGCTCGGCCTTCTGGTAGCGGTCGCACTCATCGCGATCCCTGTCGACGCCACCGCTTCCGGACCCGCCAACAAGAGTGAGAACGTCAAGCTCGTCAAGCAATTCTCCTACAAGGGCAGCACAGAGGTCGCCGCGAGTGGTGACTTCGTTTACACCGGTGAACTCGATGGCATCACGCAGCGTGGCGAGAAACCCGGAAAGGGTGGCATGCACGTCTTCGACGTATCCGGTACGACCCCGAAGGAGATCTCATTTCTTCATTGCCCCGGGAACGACAACGACGTCGAGATCGTCAAGCCAGGGCTCGTTGCGCTCGGATATCAAAGGAATTCGTGCGCGCCGCTCGGCACCGGTTTCATGCTCATCGACGTGCGCGACGCCAAGAATCCGAGGATCGTAAGCAACCTCTATCTCCCAGGCGGCGCCAACGCTCACACGATCTCGCCCTATCCGGGCGGCGACTACTTATATGTCTCGCCGGGTGGATTGCGGAACGGGGCGGCGATCGAATACATCGCCGACATATCCAATCCCCTGAAACCGAAGATCGCGGCCACGTTCAAGCCGAACGAGGCGGGGTGTCATGACCTCTCTTTCTTCTTCGCCAAGGAGAAAAAGCTGGCCTTTTGCTCCGGGCTAGGGGAGACACAGATCTGGGACGTCGCGGATCCGGTCGCACCGCAGGTGGTCGGGCACATAGTCAACCCGGCGATCGAGTTCCATCACTACGCGGTCGCAAGCTCCGACGGCAAGCTGTTGGCGATCGACGACGAGGCATTCGCGGCTCACGAATGTAGGACGACCCAATCTCCCTTCGGTCGGGTCTGGGTTTACGACATCAGCAATCCCGCCGTTCCGCTACCGCTCGGTAGCTTTGCTCCACCCCGCGGCGGCGACGCGGTGGGGATCGGCAACTACGTCGGCTGGGTTGCCTCCTGGTGCCTGGCGCACCTGATCGCGTGGAAGCCAGAAACACACATCCTGGCGGTGCCCTGGTTCACGGGAGGGATGAGCGTGCTGGACTTCGGCAACCCTTCGGCTCCGAAGGAAGTTGCCTATTACCAGGCCGATCCGTCGGCGACCTATGCGGTGACGTGGCATCGCGACAGGCTTTATGCCAGCGACGAATATCAGGGCTTGATGGTCTTCGAGATTAGGGGCCTTTAGGCGAACGTAACGAGAACGCTGCCTGGTATTACCCGAAGCCCTCGTTGCTGGCGCGCAAGTTCAAGGGCCGGGTCGCCTTCTGGAACGGTGTGCGGGTAAAACCGTGAACAACCGCCCCCGTAGAGTGATTCGAAGACGAGAAAAGGGCAGCCATGGCAGTTGTGACTCTCACCACATCAAACTTCCGGCAAGAGGTTCTTCAGAGTGAGTTTCCGGTGATCGTCGACTTCTACGCCGATTGGTGCGGGCCTTGCAAGCAGATCGCCCCCGCCATGGAAGCGCTTTCAGAGAAGTGGGACGGAATGGTGCGCTTCGCCAAAGTGGACATCGATGCCCATCCCGAGATCGCGCGTGGCTACAACATCTCTTCCATACCCGCAGTCCTTCGCTTCGAGAACGGAGAGGTCACTAACTGGTGCCTGGGGGCGAAAGCTGCCCACGTGATGGAAAGCGAGTTGCGGCTAACAAGAAGGGGAGTAGGGGGAAGGGATGATTCGAGCGGCGGGCTTCTACGGCGGCTGTTTGGGCGCCAATAGATAACTCTGGCTCGTGGCTCACGCGGACATGCCCGATCTCGACGACGACTCCATGGGGTTTATCTAGAGGGAGGCGAGGCGATGCAGATCGCGATGGTGGGTCTGGGCAAGATGGGCGCGAACATGACGCGCCGGCTCGTGGAGGGCGGACACAACATCGTCGTCTTCGACATCGACCCTAGCGCGGTCAAGGCGGCCGAGGGCCACGGCGCACGAGGGACGTCAAGCCTCAAGGAATTGGTCGCAGCACTGGACGCACCGCGAGCCGTGTGGGTGATGGTTCCTGCCGGCAAGATCACCGACGACACCATCGATGAGCTCGCGTCGCTGCTCGAACTCGGCGACGTCATCGTCGACGGTGGTAACTCGCGCTACAGCGACAGCGCGGCCCGCGCCGAGGTTCTCGGCAAGCAGGGCATCGGGTTCATCGACGCGGGCACTTCCGGTGGCATCTGGGGTCTCAAGGAGGGTTATTGCCTGATGATCGGCGCCCAGCCCGACGATTACTCCCGGCTGGAGCCGATCTTCAAGACGCTCGCTCCTCCCGACGGCTACGAGCGCGTCGGACCGCCGGGATCGGGGCACTTCACGAAGATGGTGCACAACGGTATCGAGTACGCCCTCATGCAGTCATACGGCGAGGGATTCGAGCTGCTTCACGACAGTGAGTACGACATCGACATCGAGCGGGTTGCCAGGGTATGGCAGCACGGCAGCGTCATTCGATCGTGGTTGCTCGAACTTGCGACGAACGCGCTCGAAGGCGATCCCGATCTCAGCGATATCGCGGCTTACATCGAAGACTCCGGCGAGGGGCGATGGACGGTCGAAACCGCGATCGATCGTGGCGTCCCGGTCCCGATGATCGCGACCGCTTTGTTTGCGCGGTTCGCTTCGCGCCAAGACGTCTCGTACGCGGGAAAGCTGGTTGCTGCCCTCCGCAAGGAGTTCGGGGGCCACTCCGTGCGCGCTGCGGATAAGGAACGTGCATGAAACCCGTCCCGACGCCCGAGAACCACGCGATAGTCGTGTTCGGGGCCAACGGCGATTTCGCGCGCCGCAAACTCTTGCCGGCGCTGTATCACCTGGCGGCGGAAGGGTTGATGCCCGAGCGCTACGCGATCATCGGGAACTCGCGGTCTGAGATGAGCGACGAGGGCTTCCGGGACTTCGCTCATGATGCGGTCGACGAGTTCTGTCGCTGTTCGAGGAGCGAGGACGTGTGGAACGACTTCGCACGACGCCTGTCGTACGTCTCGTATGAGTTCTAACCCGGCACCACCGATGCGGTTGCCGACGCGATCCGCAAGGCCGAGGCGGAGGTCGGCGGCGAGACGCGGCGACTCTTCTATCTCGCGGTTCCACCGCCCGCCTTCGCTCCGATCACTCGAGGCATCGGTGCGGCCGATCTGGCCGAGAGCGGGCGCGTCGTCTACGAAAAGCCGTTCGGCACCGACGACGAGTCGTTCCGCGTCCTCGATCGACTCGTCCACGAGGTCCTCGACGAGTCCCAGGTCTACCGCATCGACCATTTCCTCGGAAAGGAGACGGTTCAGAACATCCTGGCACTGCGCTTTGCGAACGGCATGTTCGAGCCCGTCTGGAACCGCGACCACATCGACCACGTGCAGATCGACGTGCCCGAAACACTCGGGGTAGGCACACGGGCAGGTTTCTACGAACGAACCGGCGCTCTCAAAGACATGGTCGTGACCCATCTCTTCCAGGTGCTCAGTTTCATCGCCATGGAGCCCCCGGGCTCCCTGGACGCCAA
>JALZEA010000142.1 GCA_030862265.1 Actinomycetota bacterium
CTCTTTCACCGGAGTCGGCGCGTGGACGGTCGCCGAGGTCGTCGCGCGGGCCTTTGGAGATCCAGATGCCGTTTCCGTCGGTGACTTCCATCTTCCGCATCTCGTCTCGTGGGCTCTCGAGGGTCGCCCGCGCGGGAGCGACGAGCGGATGCTGGAACTGCTCGAGCCTTACGCCGGGCAGCGAGGGCGGGCCATCCGCTTGATCGAGGCGGGCATCGACCAGCCTCCACGCCGCGCGCCTCGGCAACGAATCCGCTCGATAGCTCGTTACTAGGCTCCGTCCCTGGAAGCAACTCCCGCGAGGCGCCTCAGGGCGTCGCGCTTCTCTGTGCGGCCGACCTTCGTGTCTGCCACCGCGCGCCGCAGAGAATCGATGGTGGCGTCGTAGGTAGCACGATCAACGGGGAACGGCGTCCCATCTTTTCCACCGTGCGCGAACGAGAACGTGGCCGGGTCGCGCACCGATGTCGGCTCTCCAAACGTCAATTCGGCAACGAGGGACAGCGCGCGCAGTCCTTTCGCGCCAACGCCCGATACGCCCAATAAAGACGTGTAGTCGGTCGGCTGCGCCTCGTAGGACTTGAGCAGGATGCGTCCGATGCGTCCGGGATCTAGATCCTCGACGCGCACCGCGTGATGGCGGGGGAGCGACAACTCCCTCATCCGTTCGATCTCCGAAGTCACCTTTGAAGGATGTTCGCGGGCAAGTACCGTGGCGACCTTGCGATTGCCTTCTGCTTCGCCCGCAACGAGATTCAGAACGTCTCCTACAGCGGGACCTGCAACGCCGGCATGAGGATCGCGATCGAAGCGCGGCTGGGTCAGCCAGTGGTAGCGGCGGGCCATGCCCGACGTCTCGTTCATGCCTTGTTGAACGACCGACCACGATCCATCGGACGTGAACAAGAACGTGTGTTGATAGACCTGGTAGCCGTCCTGCACCGCCGATGAATCCACCTTCGCCGACAACCTGCTCGCGGAGACGAGTGGAACGGCATCAAGACCGATCGTCTCGCAGGCTCGTTCGATCTCTGCAGGCGTGCGCCGCGACGCGCGTCCCTTCCCACCCGCAACGTAAAGACCGACCTCATCTTCGAGTCCCCTAAGGCCTTCCTTCAGGGCGCCACATGCAGTCGTCGTCACGCCACTCGAATGCCAGTCGAACCCGAGCACACATCCGAACGCCTGGAACCAGAAGGGATCGGACAGCCGACGCAACATCCCGTGGGGCCCCTCTTCCGTGACGATCGCGAAGGTCATCTCGCGGGCGAGCGCGGTCATCCGTTCGAATAACCATGCTGGTGCCCTCCCGGTGTGGAGGGGAAGATCGGCCCGCCCTGTTCTCATGAGGGCCAGGGTAGTCATGCGGCGATGGATATCGGTGGATGTCATCGCACGCTCGCTACGCTGTTGGGATGTCTTATGAGCTAGCGCACACGGTCGGCGGTGCCTCCGGGGCCGATGTCGAGATGCTGTCGTTCGGCATCGGCCTCTTACTCCTCGCATTCCTGTTCCGGCCCTCTCAGGTGGGCGGTCGACGAGGCCCACTGGTGGTGACATTGGTGCTGGGCGCGGCGCTGGTCGCGGGTTCGTTCGCAATCACTCGCCTCTAGCACCCACCGGCAGGGCAGGGACGCCGCACGCCCGGGCGAATCATTAGGTCCATGCACCGGATCCGTCGTCTGCCCCTCGCGTTGTTCTTGCTCGTGGGGATCCTCTCGATCTCGATGGAGGCGTCGGCCGCGTCGTCGTCCTCCTCCGATCGGTGCACATTCACCAAGAGCTCGGTGCGGGTGTCGAAGAGTGGGGGGCTCGGTCGCATCGAATGGACCACGAACCTGGGCGCCGTCCTGCAGCGTGATGAGGGAATCGTCTCGATCCTTAAGCCGCGCGGTTATCACGATCCGCCGCGCGTTATCGGCCGTTACGACGACGGTGCCGTCGATTCCTTCGACGGTGATCTCGCGTTCGTCGGCGACCGCTGGTTGCTCTATGCACGTCAGACGCATCAATTCTCGAGGGACGGCATCCACGTTCTGGACCTCGCCGATCCCGGTACGCCGCGTCTTGCCTTCTATCAACCGCAGGGAGGAACGCTCCGGATAGCGCACTACAACGACGGGGCGAACTCGTGGGTCTTCTCTCTCGACGCGATCCACGGACTGATCACCAACCGGTTCGAGACCGCGACCGGTGTCCTCGTACCCGTCCACGCGTCACCACTACCGGCGTTTAAGGTGGGGGGTCCCGCGTCCGCAGGTCTATTCATCGATAGCAAGGACCCGATGACGGGCGCGCCGATGCTCTACGTCTCTACAGGGCGGACGGGGGTCGAGATGTTCGACATCTCCAATCCTGCGGATCCTGTTCTTCTCGGTTCGTGGGGAGAGGTCGGTCTCGCCGAGATCGAGGTGCACGCGTCGAAGACCAAGCGCACGATCTATGCGGCGACGGAATACTGGGTCGACAAGCAACTGGTCCCCGAGGTCATCGTCCTCGACGCGAGCGATCCGGTCGCCATTGACGAGATCGATCGCTGGTCACTGGGCGCGCCGGCGGACGACAAGGCGCGTGTCCAGGGGATGACGCTCTCCGAAGGACTCCTCTACGTTGCCCACTCGCGCGCCGGCGTCGTCGCCTTCAACCCCAGGGGTCACGTCGTGCGGCAGGTCCATCTCAAAGGAGACGTTCTTGAAGGCTCCGCTTACGCGGCCGCAGGGGGCCCCATAGCGTTCGACGTCGAGCCGTACGTATGGGGTCCTGGTTTCTTGATCAGCGATGCCGCGACCGGGCGCCTTACGTTCTACCGTCGTAGCTGCCACGACGAGGTCTTCGTACTCGAGATCGAGTCGAGCAGGAGCTAGCACTTCAGCTGGGTGATTTGCCCCACGTGAGGGTCTGGGCCTACTTCAGACCCCGGACCGGTCTGCCGATAGAAGCATTGACTAGCCAATCTGGACTAGGGAACGACTGTTCTCTAAGGAGACCCGTGCCCGCCCAAGGCGCTGTGTTGTCCGATTCTCCCAGGCGGAGCCTCCGCCACATCGTCGTTGAGCAATTGCGGACGATGCTCGAGGAACGCTCCACCCGCTTCGTAGTCGTCGGTGCCCTCCTCCTGGTTGCATCTCTGTCTTCTTTGGTCCCCTCACCGAAAGGGATCGACGTTGCATGGATGTTCATCGTGCCGGTCGCCGTCTCCGCGATCGCCGGAGGATTGCGCGAGGGGATGATAGTGGCGGGACTGTCAGCGCTGATCTCCGCGCTGTACGCGACGGCCCAGCGTGGACAGGTCGACGCGTCGCTGATCGTCAATCTCACCATCGGGCGGCTGATGCTCTTCGGGATCATCGCTGGCGTCCTCGGGGCGTTCGCCGAAGCACACCAGTCACTCCAAGCGCACCTTCGTCAACTCGCGACTCTCGATCCGCTGACCAAGCTGTCAAACGTCGCTCGCTTCTACGACGAGCTCGGCATCATGGAAGGCGGTACTACAGGATTCGCAGTGATGCTCGTGGACGTGGACGATCTGAAGGTCTTGAACGATCGTCACGGTCACCCAGCTGGTTCCGCTGCCATCCAACATGTTGCCAACGCATTGCGCCGCGTTGTGAGAGGAAGCGATTGTGTCGCACGATTCGGTGGCGACGAGTTCGTGGTCATCCTGAAGGATGCGGACCGGGCAGGTGCTCAGATAGTTCGCAATCGCCTGCGTGAGGTCATAGCCGAAGAGGAATTCACGGCTGCGCCCGACCACGAGCTGAGTGTGAGTATCGGAGTGGCGCTCTTCGAAGAAGACGGCGTCACCTCGGAGGATCTCCTCGAAGCTGCCGACCGCGGGATGTACGCCGATAAGAGGGCTCGCAAGAGAGAAGTCCAGCCCGCCGACCGGTGAGATAACTCATCTGGTGGCCCGGCCGTCCCGGGCCGCTTGCGCGCCTACGGCGCTGATGCAAGCGCCCGGTGAGATAACTCATCTGATGGCCCGGCCGTCTTCCGGACCGCTTGCGCGCCTACGGCGCTGATGCAAGCGCCCGGTAGCATCGTGGCCTCATGGGCGCTCAAGAGATGCCAGTGGTCTTCCCGAACACGATCCACGAAGCTCTCAACATCCGTCAACTCGAAGCAACACCGGACCGGGTCGTTCTCGAGATGGACGTGGGACCTGTAGTTCACCAACCCTTTGGCCTGTTGCACGGCGGGGCATCCGCAACGATGGCCGAGAGCGCAGCGTCGATCGGGGCGTGGCTCAACTGTCAACCCGGTGAAGCCTCGATGGGGACCGATCTCAATATCAGTCACCTACGAGGGAAATCCGACGGCACGGTGACCGCGACTGCAACTCCTTTCCGGAAGGGTCGTTCGGTGCACGTGTGGGGGATCGAGATCGCGGACGAGGACGGCCGGCTGATCGCGGTGGCGCGCTGCACGGTGGCCATCCGCCCGATACCGTAGCGGCCCATGTACGACAGGATCGTGGCGGGAACGGACCTATCGGCGACCGCGCGCATCGCGGTCCAACGTGCGTCGAGCCTCGCGAAACGCCTCAAGGCCGAACTCGTCCTGGTGCATGCAGGGAGCGACTCGGACGAGTTGGCCGCACTCGGTACCGAGGTTGGGGCCGCGACCGTCGCCAAGAGCGGCAACCCCGCTGAGGTCCTCCTCGCCGAGGCGTCGTCTACAGAAGCAACCTTGCTTGTTGTGGGAAGCGTAGGGATGACCGGGGCGCGCCGCTTCTTGCTAGGGAGCGTTCCGAACAAGATCTCTCACCACTCGAGCACCGACCTGCTCATCGTGAAGACCGACCCGCCGCCGAAGGACGTCGGCGATTACGCGAGCATCCTCGTGGGGACGGACGGTTCGCCGACCGCGACGCGCGCCGTCGAGATGGCTTCGAAGCTTGCCGCGACGCTTGCGGTCAAACCGACGGTCGTATGTGTTTACACGCCACCTACCGAGCAGGAGCTGAAGCGGATGGCATCGCCTCAGGATCCCGTCGAGCAGTGGAGCGCAAGCCGAGGACAGCGCGATGTGCCCGATGAATTCCGCTGGCGCATCGCCGGCGCGGCCCAAGCCGAAGACATCCTCGATCGCGCCACCGAACACGCGGCCGCACAGGGTGCCGATGCCGAGGTCCGCGCCGTCGAAGGACATCCGGCCGAAACGCTTATCTCCCTCGCCGAGGGTGAGGCTTTCGATCTGATCGCGATCGGAAGTGTCGGCATGAGCGGCCCCCAACGGTTCATGTTGGGTAACGTCCCGCACCGCATCAGTCACCACGCGCCGACCGACATCCTGATCCTGCATACGTCTTGACCTGGCGCGCGCTCGTTGTGGCCGCGCACCCCGACGATATGGAGTTCGGATGCGCGGGGACTCTCGCTCAGTGGGTCGACGCGGGGGCCGACGTCACCCTCGCCATCGTCACCGACGGTTCGACCGGCACGCAGGATCGCGCCCTTATGGGGGCGCCACTCGCGGAGATCCGTCGTGAGGAGTCGGCCGCCGCTGCGAAAGTGGTCGGTATTCAGAACTTCGAGTGGTTGGGACACCGGGATGGTTATGTCGAGTACTCGCTCGAGCTACGCCGCGAGATCGCGCGCTTGTTCCGGCGATACCGCCCGCATAGATACCTCGTCATGGATCCGAGCGAGACCATCGAGGACCGTTTCATCAACCATCCCGACCACCGCGCGATCGGTCAGGTGTCGCTCGATGTCACGCTGACGGCAGGAACGACCCCCGGGCACTTCCCCGAACTGCTCGACGAAGGGCTCGAACCGTGGCGCGGATTGCGTGAGACCTGGATCATGGGGCCGGGGGAGAAACCCGTCGTCATCGATATCTCGGCGGTGATCGAGCGGAAGATCGACGCGCTCATGTGTCACGGGAGCCAGATCGGCGACAACCGCCACGAGGTCGCGGGATGGGTGCGGGGCTTCACGGCGGAACTCGGTAAGGCGCATGGATACGCGCACGCCGAGAGCTTCCAGGTGATCGTCGAGGGCCCCGGTTTCCACCCCGACGAGCAGGAGGAACTCGAGGACTTCGAGCCGACCAAGCCGCCGACGAGTTTCCGGCGCGACCCTCGTTCGGCCCCCACGCCGGAAGGCTCCGACACCACCCCATGACCGCAGCCACGATCCAGCACTCTTTTTCTTAGTCACCAGGTCCCCATAGCGGACCTCATGACTAAGCGAACGGTAGGCCGATCCCTAGGAGTCTCGCTACCTCTCGTTCGAGTTCGGCAGGGCGTTCATCGACATCTTCTTCAACCACATAGAGCCACCGCCAATGGCGCTTTTTGAGGATCCGTTCGCGATCCCGGTCCCGAAGCCACGACTTGCGCCCCGAGTGCCAGCGATAGCTCAACCCTTCGATAGCGAGCCGAGCGTCCGGATACGCGAAATCGATCCGAAGGAGTTCCTTTCCTCGCTCGAGGATGGGGTGCTGCCGCACCGGCGGAGGAAGCTTGGTTCTGCGGAACCAACGCGCCATCTTGACTTCGAGGACGCTTTCGGCTGCTCGGGCGTCGGCGCGTTTTTGGACTAGCCGTGCCAGCGAACCAGCACCGTTCCGGCCGGACCTTGCATACTGCTGCAACTGCCAACGGAGGCGAGGAACTGTTACCAGACGACGACGAAGCGCGTCCTCGAGCGCTATCTCAACTCTCTCTTCATCGAGGATCGAGCCAAGATCGGCGAGGGTGCGCGCCGCGGACGTTGTACGGATCGGGCCTAAGAACGTGATGTCTGCCGGCGGCAAGTGCGACGAGACGTGGAGCTTGACTCCGCTCCCGGGCGATCGACGGGGACCTGGCACCGTTACGTGGATGACGCTCCTGCCGCAGCCTTCAAGACCGTAGAGGTTTCCGGCCGTTTCGTGCGAGGCGAACCCTTCGCACCAGACCGTGACGGCCATGACTCTCTGTCGCCACGAAAGAGGTGGCCCGGGTAAACGGAAGGTCCGGGGCAGGATCCGCTGGTAACGGCCATGGGCGCATGCACGCGTGAGGGCTCCTCGGCTCAAACCTGCATCTAACGCGTCGTCGAGGGTGAATATCCCCAAACGGTCCGAGGCTCGGGCAACGAGCGAAGTATGGGCGTCCGCAAGGCGTCTGGGTTCCAGTGCAGGCATCACGCCGACCGTAGTCAGCGGGTGCGACAGTTTTTCTTAGTCAGCAGATCCGCTCAGTGAATCTCCTGACTAAGAAAAGCAAGCATCGGCCGGAGGGGCCCCCACCTGAGGGAACAGACCGGCTCTCCGATGCGTTTTTCCCTTTGTGAGCAGGGAAAACGCTCAGCGATCGAGGGTGGAGTTAGGCATGCCTAACTGCTACTCTGGGGTCGTACCCAACCCCCTTTAGGAGGGATGCGCTCGGTGGCTACCGACGCTCAGGACATCAAGGTCCAGCAGGAACAAGAGGACGTACGGGCCCTCAAGGGCGATTACAAGTACGGCTGGCACGACGCGACCAGTTACGACACCAAGCCCGAGAAGGGTGTCTCGCACGAGGTCATCGACATGATGAGCGACCGCAAGGGCGAGCCGGACTGGATGCGCAAGTTCCGCCACAAGTCGCTCGACGTCTTCTATCGCAAGCCGATGCCGACGTGGGGCGCGGATCTCTCTGGCATCGATTTCGACGACATCTACTACTACATCAAGCCGATGAACGCGGTGAAGTCGTGGGACGACATGCCCGATGACATCAAGGCGACGTGGGACAAGCTCGGCATCCCCGAAGCGGAGAAGAACTACCTCGGCGGCGTCTCCGCGCAGTACGAATCAGAAGTCGTGTACCACAAGACGAAAGAGGAGCTCGAGCGACGCGGCATCATCTTTTGCGACATGGACACCGCGCTCCGTGAGCACGAAGACATCGTCAAGCAGTATTTCGGCACGATCATCCCGCCGGCCGATAACAAGTTCTCGGCCCTCAACTCTGCAGTGTGGTCCGGTGGTTCGTTCATCTACGTCCCGCCCAACACCGAGGTCGAGATCCCTCTCCAGGCGTACTTCCGCATCAACCAGGAGAACATGGGTCAGTTCGAGCGCACGCTGATCATCGTCGACGAGAACTCGTGGGTGCATTACGTCGAAGGTTGCAGTGCGCCGATCTACACGAGCGATTCCCTTCACTCGGCGGTCGTCGAGATCGTCGTTAAGCGCAACGGCCGCGCGCGTTACACGACGATCCAGAACTGGTCCAACAACGTCTACAACCTCGTCACCAAGCGCGCCGCGGCGTACGAGAACGCCATCATGGAATGGGTCGACGGCAACCTCGGCTCCAAGGTCACCATGAAGTACCCGAGCATCTACCTTCTCGGAGAGCGCGCCCGCGGCGAGGTCCTCTCGATCGCCTACGCCGGTGCCGGGCAGCACCAGGATGCCGGCGGCAAGGTGATCCACGCCGCCCCCAACACGTCATCCGCGATCACGTCCAAGTCGATCAGTAAGGACGGGGGCCGCGGTGGCTATCGGGGCCTCGTTCGTATCGAGGAGGGCGCCACCCACGCGAAGAGTCACGTCATCTGCGATGCGTTGATCCTCGACGAGAAATCGCGCTCCGACACCTATCCCTACATCGAGATCGAAGAGGAATCTGCGGCCGTCAGCCACGAGGCGAGCGTCTCCAAGGTCTCGGACGACCAGCTCTTCTATCTGATGAGTCGCGGCCTCGGCGAGACCGAAGCGATGCAGATGATCGTCCGTGGCTTCATCGAGCCGATCACCAAGGAGCTGCCGCTCGAATATGCGGTCGAGCTCCAGCGCCTCGTCGAACTCCAGATGGAAGGCTCCGTCGGCTAGGACCGCCGCCAAAGACATCGTGTCATTAGGGGCCCCGAAAGGGGGCCTTTGGATTTTCCTCTTGCGCAGCGGCGACATCGGCGCGAGCGTTCGGGGGACCACTGCGCTATGCAGTGGCGGCAACATTCGCGGGACTACGAGGAGGTGGTGTCGTTGCTGAGCGACGCACGTGTTGGTGCGGCAATACCGTGTCAGGACTTCGAGCGGGCCAAGGGTTGGTACAAGGAGAAGCTGGGCCTGTCGCCTAGTGAGGAGACCCCGGCCGGGGCTTATTACAAGGCCGCCGGCGGCACGGAGTTCTTCCTCTTCCCCTCGTCGGGCAAGGCGTCGGGTGATCACACCCAGGTGGCGTTCGATGTGACGGATGCAGCCGCCGAGGTCGCGGAGCTCAAGAAGTCCGGGGTCACGTTCGAGCAGTACGACTTTCCCGGTCTCAAGACCGACGAGAACGGGCTCGCCGAGATGGAGGGAGACGAGGGCAGAGGCGCATGGTTCAAGGACAGCGAAGGGAACCTGATCGCCGTGTTCGAGCGCTCTAGCTGATAGCTCTGTAGGCAGGACACCGCCCGCAGACCGGCGAAGCTTGTCGGTATGCGGGCGGTGCGCTCCACTCTTGGACTTCTGACCCTGGCGGCCGTACTCGCAGCCCTCACTCCACCCGCTCCTGCGGCCGCGAAACGGCCGGCCGGCCCGTTAGTGGTTGTTGCTCACATCGATACCGGCGTCAACCCTTACGCGCCGGCTTTCCGCGACCGCTCGCCGATCGCGTACCAACACCCCTCCACGTACATCCCCGGCTATCCGAAAGACGTGACCGCGGTAAAGCTGACGCTGGACAAACCGTTTGAGGACGCGTGGAAAGCCGATGAGGCCAAGTGGAAGTCGCTGCGGCGCGGCGAGCTGTACTGGTTCCCCGGCACGAAGATCATCGGCGCGATCTCGATGTCCGCCGGCGGCGAGTTCTGTCCCACTGTGAAGCTCGCGACCGTCAACGCGTTCACGAATGACGACACGTGTAGCGAGCACGTCATCTTCGACGACCACGGTCATGGAACGATGACCGGGTCGCGCTCGACGGGTATCCCCGACTCGCTCGCTCCCGAAGCGCGTCTCGTCACGATCGAGGGGCTCGGCGCGGGTTCCGTCAAATGGGCTGCCGATCAGGGCTGGATCGACGTCCAGACGAACTCCTGGCTCAGTCTCGTGCCGCCTCCGATCCCGAGCGGAACGACGGAAGCGTTCGCGGCCGCAGCCGAGAAGATGGTCACGATCGCCGCGTCGGGCAACGGCGCCGCGTACCTCGCGGGCTTCGTGCCGACGCCGACGTACGTCCTATCGACGGCACCGCCCGGCGTGATCCTCGTCGGGGGACACGACAATGGTCTCAGCACGATCTGGGCCGGCGCGCCACCGCATGTTGTCGCCGACGCGTACATGCCGATGTCGGCCGCCACGCGCTCGGTCGAGCCGATGCATCCCGAGATCATGGCGTGTTGTACGAGCGCGGCCGCTCCCTATGGAGCGAGTGGCGCCGCGGTCCTCATCCTCGAAGCGCGCAAGATCCTGGGTGACAACCTGACCGGGGTGCGGGGGAGTGCACTCGCGTGCGGTCCTAAGAACAAGGTGAAGAGCGGCCCTCTCGCCGACGGCAATCTGACCCTCGAGGAATTCAACGAGCTTTACTTCCATACCGCCGAGGCGTTCCCGGCAGAGGGAAAGGACGACGGAGCGGTTCACTGGTCAGGTGGCCTCCGTCCTCCCGATCAGGTTGAGTACGGCCCCGGCGGAAATCCTTACTGCTTCGGCTGTACGACGACACCGGTGCCATGGAGCGCGATGCCGGCGCAAGCCGACGGTGCCGCGTACCAGTTCGTTGGTTATGGGGGCATCAACGAGCGCTCGGTGAAGCTCGGGATCGACGTGCTACGCGGCAAGACGGAGATGCCGGCGCGCGCCGCAGCCGACGCTCAATACGACCTCGATCAGCAGCTGCGAGCGCAATTCTTCGCGGCCAATGGTTCCGACACTACGACCGTGGAGTACGCGCCCCCAGCGTGTTAGCACCAATGGTCTGGTTGGCGACAGCTTTTCTGTCGCCTGGCTGACAGCCCCCAGCGCCCCGAAGTACGAGTCTCTGGCGGGGCCTACACACCCGTTGAGATCGCGGTCCGCGTGCTGCGCTCCAGGTTGCTGCTGAATGACTTGAACCTTCAGAAGGGAGTCAGATGCGCCGGGTCCTCTCGCTGCTAGTGCTCGCAGCCGCCATCGGACACGGCCTCACCCTCGCTCCTGCCGGTGCGGGGCGGCAAGCCTGCTCGGTGGAGGGGACGGGTGATTTCTCGGCAACGACACCCGGGTCGGGATCGATCGGGCTCAGCGACTACAAGGTGATCCTCGAGAGCGAAGATTCGAGGGTCGTCGCAACGTGCTACGGAGACGTGCTCGACAGTGCCGCGTGCGGACGCCTACAGGGACGCGCCGCGAGCGCTCGGTTCGTCTCCGACGGTTCCCGCGAGGACCCCATCCCTGCGACCTACGCACTCGCGTTCGAGAGTACGCCCGGAGCCCACGCCTATCTCCGCTGCGATCCCGACAACGTCGACGGTGACGGAGATGGTGATGGGTACGACGATTCGTTCGACAACTGTCAGAACGCGTTCAATCCTCGCCAGGATGATGCTGACGAAGACAAGGTCGGGGACGTGTGCGACCACCATCTCGCCGGAAGGATCGTCGGCGGCGGCAGCATCGGGATCTACCGCGGATGGGGAGGGGAGCAGGCGCACGTTGCGATCCAACTCGACTGCGCGAAAGGAGGCGACGCTCTCAGCGTCGCGTGGGGCGAGAGGACGTTCACGATCGCTGAAGTCGACGATGAGTTCTGCGGCGACAATCCCGGTGTCACGACCGGGCGTAGATCAACGGCCGACACGTACGCCGGTGACGGCTGGGGCTTCCTCGAAAACGGGGAGCGGGCGTGGGCCGAATGGGTAGTGACAGATCGGGTGGCCGAGAGTCACGACACGCTACACATCGTCGTCCACGATGGCTATTGGTTCTGGCAATTGTTCGCAAACGGTCCGCTTGAGACCGGCGACTTCCGAGTCAAGAAAATCTAGAGCGCGTCCGATCCTGATCCCGCGACGGATTCGGGGAGTCCCCCTAACTAACGGGCGGGCGCTTGTCCTTCCAGGGACGCGCCTCTTCCAGCTGGGACGCGATGCGGATGAGGACGTCTTCCTTGCCGTAAGCGGCAACGAGTTGCACGCCGATCGGTAGACCGTCCGCGTTCCAATGAAGTGGTAACGAGATCGCCGGTTGACCCGTGAGGTTGAAGGGCGCGACGAACGGGACGATCATCCCTGAGCGCAGCATCGCCTGCATCGGGTTTTCCTCGGTTGCCGCGAATTGCCCAAGCACGGGCGGCGGCTCTGGGATCGTCGGCGTGAGTAGCAAGTCGTAGCCGTCGTCCCACCACTGGGCGGCTTGCCGGGACAATGTGTGGACCGACTCGACCGCGTCCAGGTAGTCGCGCGCGACCACGGTGGCGCCCATCTCGGCGAACACGCGCGTCCCCATCTCGAGCTGGTCGAGATC
>JALZEA010000153.1 GCA_030862265.1 Actinomycetota bacterium
GATCTTCCTGCGCCGGTGTCGAGCCAAGGGCTTCCTCACCTCGCGTTGGTCGGTAGCCCGTGGTTCTACGAGGGATACCCACGAGATCTGATCCTTGGCCTCAAGTTACGCGGTCGCCGGGTCGCGGCGGCGCCGCTCGGGGCCGCGATCGCAGGATGGCTCGACCGTCACGGAACGGGCGCGACCGCGATCACGTGGGTCCCCGGGCGGAAGCGAGATATGAGAGCACGCGGCTTCGATCACGCGGAGGCGATCGCGCGCGTCGCCTCCTCGCTGCTCGGGTTACCCGCGCTCTCGCTTCTGACCAGGACGTCGGAACGACCCGACCAGACGACTCTCGACGCGCTGCAACGCCGGCGCAACCTGGTCGGCGCCTTCACGGCGGCGACTAGTCCGAAGGCCATCCTCCTGATTGACGACCTGATGACTACGGGAGCGACTTTGATCGCTTGCGCGCAGGCCCTAAAGGCCTCTGGGGCTGGTCATGTAGAGGGCGTGACCGCCTGCAGGGTCTAAATGCGGGGGCATCACAAATGGCTAGGCAGTATTGCTTAGGGCATTGACCACTATCCGTGTGCCACAATCCCACGAAGAGAGTTGCAAATCGTTGCCTAACGGGACAGAGGTAGCACGTGGCTGAGAAGGCGATATCGCTGAACGAAGACGCCATCCGAGTGCTGGTCGTGGACGACCATGCTCTCTTCCGCCGTGGGCTTGAGATGGTTCTCGATGGCGAGGACGACATCGAGGTTGTTGGTGAGGCCTCTGACGGTCACGAAGCCATCGAGCGGGCCGAACAGACCACGCCGGATGTCGTCCTGATGGACGTCCGGATGCCCAAGCGGTCGGGGATCGAGGCGACGCGGGCGATCAAGGACATCCTGCCCTCGACGAAGATCCTGATGCTCACGATCTCCGACGAGGAAGCCGACCTCTATGAGGCCATCAAGGCCGGCGCCAGTGGCTATCTCCTCAAAGAGATCTCCATCGAAGAGGTCGCCGACGCGGTGCGACAGGTGCACGCAGGCCAGTCGCTGATCTCACCGTCGATGGCCGCGAAGCTTCTGAACGAGTTCGCGAGCATGGTCAAACGCCGTGACGAGCGGGCCCAGGTGCCCGGTCCCCGCCTGACCGATCGTGAGCTTGAGGTTCTGAAGCTCGTGGCGAAGGGGATGAACAACCGCGACATCGGATCCGAGCTATTCATCTCGGAGAACACCGTGAAGAACCACGTCCGCAACATCCTCGAGAAGCTGCACCTCCACTCCCGCATGGAAGCCGTGGTCTACGCCGTGCGAGAGAAACTCCTCGACATCAAGTAGTCGTTCGTAGCCTCCGATCGGACGCTCTTCCGGTCGCGGTCCTCGAAGGCAGCCGGACGTTTCGTCCGTATGCCTTCTGCGGAGGCTCCCTCCAGAACGTCCGATCCTCGGCACGTCGATTCCTAGGTAGCTCGTCGCTGATAATGGCGGGGCGATGACCATTCTCCAGAGGGTTCTGTCGGCCGGTGAGGGCAAGAAGATCAAAGCCCTCGAGGCGCTCGTCCCCCAGGTCAACGCCCATGAGGACGAGTTCCGAACGCTGTCCGACGACGCCCTGAGGGGGAAGACGGGGGAGTTCAAGCAGCGTCTCGAGAACGGCTCCGACCTCGATGACCTGCTGCCTGAGGCCTTTGCCGCGGTCCGCGAGGCGGCCCATAGGTCGATCCATCAGCGCCATTTCAACGTCCAGTTGATGGGTGGGGCAGCCCTGCACCGCGGCTGGATCGCCGAGATGAAGACGGGTGAAGGAAAGACCCTGACCGCGACGCTCGCGGTGTACCTCAATGCGCTCTGGGAGGAAGGCGTCCACCTCGTCACCGTCAACGATTACCTCGTAAAGCGCGACTCCGAGTGGATGGGCCAGATCTACAAATTCCTCGGCTTGAGCGTCGGGTTCATCCAGGCAGCGATGTCCCCGGGTGATCGCAAGCCGGCCTACGCGGCCGACGTCACATTCGGGACCAACAACGAGTTCGGTTTCGACTACCTGCGCGACAGCATGGTCACCGACGCCGACCGCGTCAGCCAGCGGGGGCATTACTTCGCCGTCGTCGACGAGGTCGACTCGATCCTCGTGGACGAGGCGAGAACGCCACTGATCATCTCCGGTGCCGTCCAGGACACCCAGAAGTGGTACACGCAGTTCGCTCGGATCATGCCGCGCATGGAACGTGACGTGCATTACGAGGTCGACGAGAAGAAGCGCACCGTCGCGGTATCCGAGGAAGGTGTTGCGCGCGTCGAGGAGATCCTCGGGCTCGACAACCTCTACGACCACGTGAACGTCGACATGATCCACCACCTGAATGCTGCCCTCAAGGCGAAAGAGCTCTACAAGAAGGACGTCGAGTACGTCGTGCAGCACGGCGAGGTGCTGATCGTCGACGAGTTCACGGGCCGGATCCTTCCCGGCCGCCGCTATTCGGAAGGCTTGCATCAAGCGATCGAGGCAAAAGAAAACGTCCGCATCAAAGAGGAGAACCAGACCCTCGCCACGATCACCTTGCAGAACTACTTCCGCCTGTACGAGAAGTTGGCCGGCATGACCGGTACGGCCAAGACCGAGGCCGCGGAGTTCGGCCACATCTACAAGCTCGAGGTCGCACCGATCCCGACGAACAAGCCGATGATCCGCGCCGATGAGCAAGACTTCATCTACAAGACCGCGGACGCGAAGTGGAACGCCGTCGCGGAAGACGTCGCCGAGCGTTACGAGAAGGGTCAGCCGGTCCTGCTCGGCACCGTCTCGGTCGAGAAGTCCGAACACCTCTCGCGCGTGCTGTCTAAACGGGGGGTCCCGCATACCGTCCTCAACGCGAAGCAGCATGAGAAGGAAGGCGCCATCGTCGCCCAAGCCGGTCGTCTCCAGGCCGTCACCGTCGCGACGAACATGGCCGGTCGAGGCGTCGACATCATCCTCGGCGGCAACCCCGAGGGCATGGCACGCCAGGAGATGATCGCCCTCGGCTGGGACAACGACACCTATCTGCTGGGCCTGTACTCCGAGGAGGAGGCGCGTCAGTACGAAGCCGAGTTCGAGCCCATGTTCGAGAAGTTCAAGGAGCAATGCGACGCCGAGCACGAAGAGGTCGTCGCACGCGGCGGGCTCTACGTTCTTGGGACCGAGCGTCACGAGTCGCGTCGTATCGACAACCAGTTGCGAGGGCGCTCAGGACGCCAGGGCGACCCGGGTGAGAGCCGCTTCTATCTGTCGCTCGAAGATGATCTCATGCGCTTGTTCGCAGCGGACCGCATCGGATCGGTCATGGATCGTCTGAAGATCCCCGAGGACGTTCCGATCGAAGCCAAGATGGTTTCGCGCGCCATCGAGCGAGCCCAGACGCAAGTCGAGTCCATGAACTTCGAGATCCGCAAGAACGTCCTCAAATACGACGAGGTCATGGACAAGCAGCGCAAGGTCATCTACGCGGAGCGGCGGCGCATCCTCGAAGGGGAGGACTTCCACGACCAAGCCCTTGAGCTGATCACCGACGTCGTCGACTCCGCGGTGGCCGAGAACGCCAACCCAGATCTACACGCCGAGGAGTGGGACTGGGACGCGCTCATCGCGCGCGTGCGAGAGATCTTCCCCACCACTATCTCCGCGGACCGCTTCGATCCGGACACAGTCGAATACGAGGAGGTCGTCGACGCGTTCCGCGAGGACGCGGTGGCGATCTATCGCAAGCGAGAGGAAGAGCTCGGGGCCGACCAGCTTCGCGAAATCGAACGTCTCGTCTTGTTGAACGTGATCGACAACCGCTGGCGCGAGCACCTGTACTCGATGGACTACCTGCAGGAAGGTATCGGGCTGCGTGCCATGGCCCAGAAGGACCCGTTGGTCGAGTACCAGCGTGAGGGCTACGACATGTTCGTGACGATGCAACACACGATCAAAGAAGATTTCGCGCGCTACATCTTCCACATCGAGACCGTGCGGCGCGATGAGCGCGAAGCGGCCAACATGCGTCAGGAACGCAGGCAGATCCCGATGGCTCAGATGCAAGCGCCGCCGGAGTCGGCCGAGGTCGACGTTCAGGGACACCCACCCGCGGAGTCCGAAGGGGTTCACTACGAGCAGGCGCGATCGGACAAGATCCCGCGCAACGCGCCCTGTCCCTGCGGGAGCGGCAAGAAGTACAAGCAGTGCCACGGCCGCCCCGGCGCCGCCGCCCTTTAGTCCCCACCCTGTACCCCCGCCTCCAGGGGCGTTGTCGGGTCTCTTTGCCAGGTCCTGGACGACCATGAAAGAAATTTCATCCTTTTCGTCACTAAATGCGGTTTAGCCGCTACATAACGTGGCAATAGTGCTCATAACGGAACGTTAGGTTTCGGCTACGGAGAGTGACTAAGGAGGTCAAGATGCTGCGGCGGACTGGAAGTTTGATCGTGCTTCTGGCAGTGATAGCGCTGCTCGCGTTCACCGTTGCTCCCGCGTTTGGACACCACAAGGACGGCCACGAGAACGGTGGCGGTTCACAGGCGTCGAACCACGATGACGACGATCTCGAAGGGGACAACCAGCATCCGTCGGGCAAGGACCGCGAGACGAACGACGGTCCCACGGACGACATACAGGGCGGGACGCAAACGTCGAATCCGGACAATGATGGTCATGGCCCCGAACGGAACTCCTGTGAGGACACGAGCGAGGACCGTGTCGGCGGTTGCGCCGACAAGCCCGGCGGGACGGGCGGGGTAGACGACGCCGATCAGGACTGGAACAACGGCTGTGGCAACGACGATGATTTCGAGGACGACAACGAAGGCTGGTGTGGGGGGAAGCCGAAGCCGACACCCTCTCCGACGCCCGCAGCCCAGGTGGAAGGCGTTGTCGAAGAAGTCGAGAAGGACGACAAGGATGACAAGGATGACGTCCTCGGCAGTGTCATCAGTAGAGGTCAGCCCGGCGGTTCCGTTCTCGGCGGCCGTGTGGCGGCGGCACCTAGCGCGCGTGCGGCCGCAGAGGTTGCCGGAGCGGTCCTTCCGTTCACGGGGCTTGGGGTCGTTCCGGTGCTGCTCGTCGGTCTGGGGCTAGTGGCGACCGGCTGGCTGGTGGTGCGGAAAGACGCCTAGCGCATAGCGCTCAAGGATCAAGAGAGAGGGCCCCCGAAGGGGCCCTCTCTCCGCGTCTTAGGTTGCATCCCGTGCAACCGTGTGCGCTTGAACTCCAAGGGGTCGATCTTGTGCGTGGTGGTCGCACTGTCCTTGCGAACGTGAACGCTCGCTTCGAGCGCGGACGGGTAACGGCGGTGTGTGGACCATCGGGCGCGGGCAAGACCAGCCTTCTTCGTTGCCTCAATCGTTTGGAGGAACCCGATGAAGGGCGCGTCACGATCGATGACACGGACGTCCGGGCAATAGCTCCCACGGAGTTGCGACGGCGCGTCGGGATGATCTTCCAAACTCCCGTCTTATTCGAGGGAGGGGTCCAGGCGAACCTCGCGTACGGCCTCAACGGTGTCGACGATGACGTCTTCGCGCACTCGCTCGAGAGCGCAGGACTACCGGCGTCATTTCTGGAGCGCGATTCACACGCCCTCTCTGTCGGTCAAGCTCAGCGCGTGTGCATCGCGCGCGCACTGGTTCGTCGCCCTCAGGCATTGCTTATGGACGAGCCGACGTCGGCTTTGGATAAGGACGCGGCGCGCAAGATCGAAGAGTTGATCGGACGCCTGGTTGACGAACGCCTGACGATAGTTCTGGTGACGCACAACCTCGAGCAGGCTCGTCGCGTCGCATCGGACGCGATCCTCCTCGTAGACGGGCGGGTGACCGCCAGCGGTTCTCCCGATGACATCGCGGTGGCCTGGCCGGAGGCATGACCGACATCGCGATCTCGCTCATCCTCGTGGCCGTCGGCGTAGGCATCTCGTGGCGTTATCGCCTCGGACTCGAGAAGGACTTCGTGATCGCGTCGGTGCGCGCGATCCTGCAGCTGGGGGCGGTCGCGCTGGTCGTCGCCTTCGTCTTCGAGCATGCCGCGCTCTCCGCGGCCTTCGTGGTGGTGATGCTCGGCGTCGCCGCTTTCACCTCGGCCCGGCGACTCCGAGGGGTCCCCAACGCAGGAGCGATCGCCACGGGAGCGATCGCGGCGGGGGCATTCGCGACCCTGGTGGTGCTTTTCGGGAGTCGCGCTCTCGAGCTCCAACCCCGCTACATCATCCCTATCGCCGGCATGGCCATCGGCAACTGCATGGCGACCGTGTCGGTGGCGGGCGTGCGCGTGCGTGAGGAGATCGCGGACAAGAACCTCGAGGTCGAGGCGCGCCTCGCTCTCGGTGTCCCGGCTCGCACCGCGCTCGAGCCTTACGTGCGTCGGGCCGCGAGGGTTGCTCTCATCCCGATCGTCGATACGACCAAGACCGTCGGGCTGGTCACCTTGCCCGGCGCGTTCACCGGCATGCTTCTGGGCGGTGCCACTCCACTGGATGCCGCGCGCGTCCAACTGATCGTGCTCTTCATGTTGATGGGATCGATAGCGATCGCAGGGATGGCAACCGCGATGTTAGTCACGCGCGCGTTCGTCGCCGACGGCGAGCGCATCGTCGTTCCGGCCTCCTCATGAGTTAGCCTGCTGTCCACCATGGAAGACCTCACGCCGCGCATCGACGCGGTTCATGCGCAGCTCGCACGCATCAAGGAGTACCTTTGACGTCGACGCGAAGTCGACGCGCCTAGCCGAACTGCGCAACCTCTCTACGGTTCCGGATTTCTGGAACGACTCGACATCCGCACAGAAGACGATGGCCGAGCTCTCGCGTCTTTCGGAAGACGTGACGATGTACGAAAGGATCGTGCAGCGCGCCGCGGACACACGCGTTCTATGGGACTTGGCGGCCGCGGAGGACGATGCCGCGACGGCCGCCGAAGCGGAGGCCGAGATAACGCAGATCGAGGCCGAACTTGGAAGCCTGGAGGTGACGGCGCTCCTCGGGGGCGAATTCGACGATTACCCGGCGATCGTCGAGGTCCATGCAGGGGAAGGCGGCACCGATTCGCAGGATTGGGCCGAGATGCTCCTGCGGATGTACGAACGCTGGACCGAGAAGAAGCGTTTCAAAACAGAACTCCTTGAGGTCACCGCGGGGGAGGAAGCCGGCATCAAGAGCGCCACCATGATTGTGGAGGGACGTCACGCTTATGGACTACTCGCGGCCGAGCGCGGGGTTCATCGCCTCGTCCGGATATCGCCCTTCGACGCGGCCAAGAGACGACACACAAGCTTCGCGTCGGTCGACGTCATCCCCGAGGTCGAGGAGAACGTCGATGTCGAGATCTCACCGGACGACTTGAGGATCGACACGTACCGCTCGTCGGGGGCGGGTGGCCAACACGTCAACGTCACGGATTCAGCCGTCCGGATAACGCACATCCCCAGCGGGGTGGTCGTCGCGGTGCAGAACGAACGCTCCCAGATGCAGAACCGGGCCGTCGCGATGCGGATCCTCAAGTCCCGCCTCGTAGCGAAGGCCCGGGAAGAGCGGGAGGCCGAGATGGAAGCCCTTAGGGGCGAGAAACGAGACATCGGGTTCGGCTCCCAGATCCGGTCCTACGTGCTCCACCCGTATCAGATGGTGAAGGACCACCGTACGGACCAAGAAGTCGGTAACGTTCACGCCGTGCTCGATGGCGAGCTCGACCGATTCATCGAAGCGGAGCTCAAGAGGAAGGCGGTCACATGACCACCGAGGTAACCGGCCCCGTCCCCGACGTCGTCGAGCGGGTCGAGTCCGCATCGCTGAAGGACCTGCGCACGATCGACATCGATGACGTCTACGAACAGATGGAGTGGCTGCTCCAGTCGCGTCCGACCCCTCTCGATCTCTATCACCGCTGGGAGAACCAGAACTGGAGCACCCAGGACCTCGACTTCTCCCAGGATGCCCAGCAGTGGGAGTTCCTCGGCGCGGAATTCGATGGCTTGCGCACCGAGTTTCAGAGGACGTTCACGCTGTTCTTCGTGGGCGAACAAGCTGTCACCGACACATTGTCGCCTCTGGTCCACGCGGCCCCCGACGAGCCGTCGCGCGTATTTCTCTCGACTCAACTGGTCGACGAGGCGCGCCACTCGGTCTTCTTCTCGCGCTTCTTCGAGGAAGTCATCGGGGTGTCCGGCGGACTATCGGCGGCTCTCGCCGCCCTGCGTGACAAGACCGTAGGAGGTTTCCGCGAACTCTTCGACAAGGATCTCGTCGAGGCGACCGATCGAGTGCGTCTAAGCCCCGATGATTACGGTGCATGGGTTGAAGGCATCACCGTCTATCACCTGATCATCGAAGGGATGCTCGCACTAACGGGCCAGAAATTCCTGTTGGGCATCCTGCGCGAGATGCAGATACTTCCCGGTTTCTACGCGGGGTTCACTGCGGTCGCCCGCGACGAATCGCGACACGTGAACTTCGGCGTGCGCGCCCTGATGGAAGCAGGCATCCGCGATCGCAGCCATCTCGAGCGCGTGGAGAAAGTGATCCACGAACTGCTCGAACCGGCGTGCCGCACGGTCGCCGCGCCCGACAGGAAATTCACATTCACCCCTGAGGAATCCCCTGAGAACCTGCGGATCAATCCGTATGACGTCCGCGCGTTCTCGCTCAATTCCTTGACGAAGCGTTTGCGAGTGGCGGGGTTGTCGCAGGCCAGTTGCGACGAGATCACCCGTCTGGGCCTCGGTTACTACGACAAGGCTTGGGCGGAATATGAGGACGCCCATGGCGTAGAGCACCCGCGGCGCTTCTACGACCGGCAAATGGCGGGTGCGGCAAGCTGATTCATTTACCCTGTTCTCAAGCCCAATGATTCGTCTTGTTGACGTAACCAAGGAATACAAGGGCGGCATCATCGCCCTCGGTGGGCTCTCCCTCGAGATCGAGAAGGGAGAGTTCGTGTTCGTCGTGGGCCCGTCGGGGTCCGGTAAGTCGACGTTCATCAAACTCCTCACCAAAGAGGAAGAGCCGAGCGCGGGCGAGGTCTACGTCGCCGGCAAGAACCTGGGGAGCCTTCCCAAGTGGCGGGTCCCGTACTTGCGACGCAACGTCGGGTGTGTCTTCCAGGACTTCAAACTGCTGCCGAATAAGACCGTGTTCGAGAACGTCGCATTCGGACTCGAAGTGATCGGTCGCCCGCGCAACGTGGTTCAACGCCAGGTTCCGCAGATCCTTGAGCTAGTGGGCCTCGGCGAGAAACTCGATCGTTTTCCGGACGAACTGTCCGGTGGAGAACAACAACGTGTCTCAATCGCACGAGCGTTCGTGAATCGACCCCTGATTCTCGTGGCGGATGAGCCCACGGGAAACCTCGATCCTGCGACGTCGGTCGGCATCATGCGCCTTTTGGACCGCATCAACCGCACGGGCACGACGATCGTGATGGCCACGCACGACCACGCGATCGTGGACTCGATGCGTCGCCGGGTCGTGGAACTCGAAGACGGTTCGGTGGTGCGCGACCAATCACGCGGCATCTACGGCGTAGGGACTTAGAGCCATGAGGATCGGATACTTCCTCGCCGAAACGGCGACCAACCTCAAGCGCAACCTGTTGATGTCGGTCGCGGCGGTGTCAACCGTCACCATCTCGCTGCTGTTATTGGGCGGCGTCCTGCTCCTGGGGTTGGTGGTCGAGAACATGACCCGCTCGTGGGAGGCGAAGGTCGAGGTGTCGATCTTCCTGCTCGACGACGCCACCGAAGGCGAGGTCGAGGAGCTGACTCAGACCCTCACCGACATGAACGAGGTCACGAACGTCGACTACGTCTCCAAGGCTGATGCTTTCGAGGAGTTCAAGGAGCAGTGGGCCGACCAACCCGAGTTCTGGCAGAACCTGCCCGAGGACGCGCTCCCCGCGTCGTTGCGCGTCAAATTGACGGATGCCAAGTTCGCCGAAGCGGTCGCGACCGTCATGGAAGGGGCACCGGGCGTGGATGATGTTCGGTTCGGGGGCGAGATCATCCGCCGGTTGCTGCAAGTGAACTCGTTGCTGCGCACGATCACGTTCGTGATGTCGCTCGTGCTTCTCATCGCATCCGCCGCGCTCATCGCGAACACCATCCGCGTGGCGATCTATGCCCGTCGTGACGAGATCGGCATCATGAAGCTCGTCGGTGCCACGAACTGGTTCATCCGGGTGCCGTTCATGATGGAAGGTGTGTTTGCGGCTCTCGTCGGTGCCCTGATCGCGGGTTCGATCGTGCTCCTTTCGGATCTGCTGTTGTTCTCGCGCATGGGCCGAGCGCTGCCCTTTCTGGCAAATGTCGTGAGCTTCTCGTCGAGCGAGATCGCCTGGGTGCTCGGGATCCTCGCCGGCGTGGGCGCCCTCGTCGGTCTCGTCGGCTCCTCGATGGCGCTGCGCCGTTTCCTCGAGGTCTGACCCGGCATCGGCCGAGATTGCGCCAGGTGGCGGATTCCGCTACGTCATGCAATCTCGGCCACCTAAAGGCGGGCCCCGTGCGGGCCGAAGTTCTAGTGACCTGTTCGTCCATTTTGTGGGGCTTGTGAGTGATGTTGTTTGTGAGGTTTCTGTTAACTAGGATGGTTGCTATGGCCCTCCGACCGCGCGCCCGGCGCCCGTTCCTCTCCGTGCTGGCTGCGGGTCTCGCGATCGGATTCCTCGCCCTGCCGGCCGTAGGCCAGAGTCTCGACGAGCTCCAGCGCCGGAAGGAAGCCGCTGCTCGTCGCGCCGCGCAAGCTGCGGCGCGCGGGGACGACCTCGCCGGGATCGTCTCGGCTCTTGATGCGTTACGCGCGGACGCCGAAGCCAAGGTCGATGCACTCGAAGCTGAGCTCGACGAGCTCGACGTGCGCATCAACGAGAAGCGCGCCCTGCTCACCGCCGCGCAGAAGCGCATGGCTGTACTGACCGTCGAACTGCAGGGGATCCTCGAACAACTCTCTACGCGCACCGATGTCTTCATCGACCGGGCGGTCGCGGCTTACAAGGCCGGCCCCACCGCTTACGTCGAAGGAGTGTTGTCCTCGGAGTCGTTCAACGACCTGATCGATCGTTACGAGTACTTCGAGTCGGTCCTCGATACGGACGCGGAGCTGATCGACGAGATCACCGTCCTGCGCGATGAGGTTGACGCCCGCCGGACCGAGGTCGAAGAGAAAGAGCAGCAGATCTACGAGGCGAAGCTCGCCCTGCAGCAGGACCGCCAGGCCATCGAGGTCATCCACACGCAGCGGTTGGCGGTGCTCGAGGAGCGCAGGGCGATCGTGGCTCAGAAAGAGTCCCTGCTATCGGAGGTCCGTGGTCGGCAGCATCGCTGGGAGGCGGTCGAAGATCAGCTCGCCCAAGAGGTCGCCGAGAAGACGGCGATCATCAACAACTTTGGCTCGAGCTCGTCGGGTCCATTTCCGACGGGTGGGGGACAACTGCTGTGGCCTGCCGCAGGGCCGGTGACGTCGGGCTTTGGATACCGGACGCATCCGATCTTCGGTGATACGCGCTTCCACGCAGGGATAGATATCGGGGCCCCCTACGGCGCGCCCGTCATCTCGTCGGATGCGGGCTCGGTCATCTACGCCGGCGTGATGAGCGGTTACGGCAACGTCATCGTCGTCGACCATGGGAGCGGGCTCGCGACGACCTACAACCACCTCTCTTCGTTTCTCGTCTCCGAGGGCCAGGGGGTGGCTCGGGGCGTGCAGATCGGAACGGTCGGCTGCACCGGGTATTGCACCGGGCCCCACCTCCACTTCGAAGTACGGGTGAACGGGTCCCCTGTGGACCCGATGCCGTACCTCCAATAACCACGAATCCGGCACCCGATATGCGCTGGCTCAACTAACCTGTAGCCATGGAACGCTGGCAGAAAGCCGCCATCCTCGTGCTCGCGACCTTGACGGTCGTCTTCGCGTCGTTGTCCGTGGGTTTCGCGCTCGGATCGGGCGACCGCGACATCATCCCGTTTGGAAGCGACGACGGCGACTCCGACCTCCGGCTGATCGAGGACGCGTTCGAGAAGATCCGGTCCAGCGCCGCCGAGCCACCCAGCGACAAAGAGCTCGCGCGCGGTGCCATCAAAGGCATGGTGGACGTACTCAAGTCCGCCGACGATCCGTACGCGTTCTTCTATACCCCGAGTGGATACCGCTCCTTCCAGGAACTCACGACGGGGAAGTTCTCGGGGATCGGTGTGTGGCTCAAGCAGAAGGGCGATGAGCTGGAGATCGTCTCGGTCCTGCCGTCGACGCCGGCGGTAGACGCGGGACTCCGCCGGGGCGACGTGATCAGGTCCATCGATGGGGCCGCCGTGACGGAGATGACGTCGGACGACGCCGTCGGGCATATCAAGGGGCCGGAAGGGACCGAGGTCACCCTCGGGGTCGAGCGCCAGGGGCAGTCACTTTCCTTCACCATCACACGCGCTCAGATCGAGCTACCGAACCTGCTCGCCAAGGTCATCGATCAGGACCTCGGTTACGTCCGCCTCTTCGGGTTCGCTCGGGGCGCTGGCGACCAGGTCCGTTCAGAGGTCGAGGACTTGGTGGATGAAGGCATCAAGGGCGTAGTCCTCGACCTCCGCGACAACGGCGGAGGACTGTTCTCCGAAGCGGTAGATGTCGCGAGTGCCTTCATCGAGAACGGCGAGATCGTTACCTACCGCGCACGTGCGGAGGACGACATCGTCTACGACGCCGAAGGCGATGCCTTTGAGGATCTGCCGCTCGTAGTGCTCGTCAATGAGGGGACCGCGAGCGCGTCAGAGATCGTTGCCGGCGCGTTGCAGGATCGCGAACGCGCCATGGTCATCGGCACCACGACTTACGGGAAAGGGTCGGTGCAGGAGGTGCTTCCGTTGCAGGATGCCTCGGCACTGAAGCTGACCATCGCCCGCTATTTCACTCCCGACGGTCATGACCTGAGCGGCGCAGGCATCGCTCCGGACGTCACCGTGGATGCCCGGCCCGCGATGCAGCGCCAGCGTGCGATCGAGATCCTCAAGGGGATCGTGATCTCCACGACCGGCGCGCAGGGGTAGTGGCGGCTAAAGAATCAGACGGCACCAAGCTCATCGCGCAGAACCGCAAGGCGCGTCACAACTACTCGATCGAGGAGACGTTCGAAGCCGGCCTGGTACTCGTGGGTACAGAAGTCAAATCGTGCCGCGACGGCAAGGCGAATCTCACCGACGCGTACGCCGCGGTTCGGGACGGCGAGGCGTGGTTGCTGCAATGCCACATCAGCCCGTATTCGCACGGGAACCGCGAGAACCACGACCCGTTGCGACCACGGAAGCTCTTGTTGACACGTTCGGAGATAGCGAAACTCGACGCGAAGGTGTCCCGGGAAGGCCGGACCCTCGTGCCCCTACGCCTCTACTTCAAGCATGGGCTGGCGAAGGCCGAGATAGCGATCGCTCGGGGCAAGAAGGCTTACGACAAGCGAGCTACCGAGGCGACCCGGGATGCGGAACGGCAGATGCGCAGGGAGGTCGGCCGCCGCCGCTAGAAGTACTCATCTGGTGCCCGACCGTCCTACGGCGGCGGCCGCACGGCTTCACCGTTCTCCCGGCCGCCGCCGCTGAACCGGGGCGGGCATAGATCGAGGGATCCAGTCGTTACTCTCTAGGTAGGACCTTTACAACAGGTCGTATCGAGGGGCTGAACTGGTATCGACCCTGATTCGACCGATACAGGAGAAGCGAGCCGAGGAACCCTGGCAGCCTCGTTAAACCGCTGGGGAACTTATAAGTGCCGCTGCGTAAAAGCACGGTCGCCATCCACTAAAGCGATGGTCGTCGGCCCGAGGACCGCCTGCGTTCTCGGGATCCGGCGTCGCCTAGCAGGCTTACCGCTCGAGGTTTGCTCGGAGCC
>JALZEA010000010.1 GCA_030862265.1 Actinomycetota bacterium
CGTGCCCAGAAGAGTGTCGCGATCACGCTCGCATCCTATCGGCGCCCCTATCACCGGTACCGTCTGCGAAGAGTTGCTCGGCGATCGCTAACAGACCGGGGAAGTCGACCGCTTCCTGCTCCAGGTACGGCACGCGCACCCAGCGATGGCGCGGGATCTTGCGCGCCAAGCGATCGAGGTTCTGTTCCTCGAGGCCAACCACGCGCATGAAAGCTTCTTCGTTATCGAGCAACTTCGCGAGCAGACGCGCGTCGGATCCCCTCTGTTCGAGCTTCGCGAGCTGCCGGGGCTTCACGTCGATGCCGTCGCCGATGCGTGGATGCACGCGGTTGACGACTAGGGCCCCGAACGGAAGGCCCTCTTCGTTCAGCCGCGTCGCGAAGTACGTCGCCTCGGTGACGGAGTCCTCCGAGGGAGACGTGACGACGACGAACGACGTCGCATCCGACTTGAGCAAGTTGGCGACGTCTCGTGCCCGCTGCTTGAAACCCTCGTACATCCCTTCAAGGTTGCCGAAGAACTCGGCGGTGTCCTGGAGGACGTCGGCCCCCACGATGCGCTTGACGACCTTGAGGAATGTGACCGCGGCGACGTTCGCGACCCTCATGAAGCCGCCTCCGGCCTTCATGTAGGGCATCAGGAACCAGCGCAGAACCTTGGACTCGAAGAAGTCGTTCATCCGTTTCGGGGCATCGAGGAAGTCGAGCGCGTTGCGCGTCGGCGGCGTGTCGATCACGAGCACGTCGAAATCGCCGTCGGCGTAGAGCTCGTAGAGCTTCTCCATCGCCATGTACTCCTGCGTCCCCGAAAGCGTCCCCGAGATGTTCCGGTAGAAGCGGTTCGCGATGATCCGCTCGGCTTGTGCGGGGTTCGGCGCGTAGCGCATCACGACCTTGTCGAACGTTGTCTTCGTATCGAGCATGAGCGCGTGCAATTCGCCCTTCGGTTCGATCGAGAGCGCCGCGAACTTGCGCGCCCCGACCTTCGTTGGTTCGCTCGAGAGTTCCTTGAGACCGAGCGAGGACGCGAGGCGCCTGGCGGGATCGATCGTCAGTACTGCCGCTTTCTTGCCTTCGATCGCGGCCCGCAAGGCGATCGCCGCCGCCACCGTCGTCTTTCCGACGCCACCCGAACCGGCACACACGATCACCTCCTTGCGCGCGACGATCTCGCCGACCGGGTTCACAGCGGCTCCACGCGTTCCTCAATCGCATCCGCGATCGTCTCGATGTCCGGCAGCGCGAGGCCGGCGGAGAACAGGAACGGGAGGTGCGCGACCGGCTCGTCGAGTCCTTTCTTCAAGCTCTTCAGATGGCTGCCCTGGATCGCTCGCCGTGCTTCGAGGAAGCGGGCATAACCGACGAGGGCCTCGAGATCGCTCGCATCGAAATCGAGCCCCACAGTCTTTCCTTCGGTGACTAACGGGCCGAAGTCGCCAGTAGCGACGAGATCGATCAGCTGCTTGCGCTCGGGAGTCGTCAGCAGCGGCTCATACACCGCGTTCGCGAACACGACGCCGGCGGCGATCCCGACGCGCGTGCGCAACGCCTCGGCGGTCTCGAGCGTCTCGGACACCGGCATCTCTTCGGCGAGAGTGACGAGGTGCACGCGCGTGCGCTGCGGGTCCGTCACCATGTCGAGCAACCACTCCGCCTGTTTGCGTACCGGGCCGACGCGGATGGCGTCCGAGAGTCCTACCGGCGCCGACAGGAACGTCAGCATGTGTCCCGCCGCGGGGGCATCCACGATGATCGTGTCGAAGCGCGGCTGGCCCGGCACGCCCTGTCGGTTCTGCTCGAGGTACCAGATCTTGCCGAGCACGAGGATGTCCTTGAGCCCCGGCGCCGCGGTCGTGATGTAGTCGACGAAGTGCGAGCTCGAGAAGATCCTCGAGATGCGCCGCATGTGGTACTGGACCTCGAGATATTCGGCGAGCGCAGGTTCGGGCACGATGTTCATGCCCCACACGCCGGGCGACATCTCCCTCGGTGCGTAGCCCAGCGCTCCGGAGTCGAACAGGCGCGGCAGGGTTCCCTTGCGGTCGACCTCGGCGATACAGACGGTCCGGCCCTGGCGCGCCGCCACGAGAGCGAGGGCCGCGGCGACCGTCGTCTTCCCGACGCCTCCTTTGCCCGACACGATCAGCACGCGCGGCTCGAACAGCTCCTCTACCTGCACAGGGCGTTTCTATCCCTTCTCGAGAGGTGTCAGACACCTGTCTGACATCACGGCGCTCTGGTGTCAGACAGGTGTCTGACATTCCTGACTAGGCATAAAGAACTAGCCCGAAACGTCCGATACACGAGGTATGACACTGCACGACCGGCTGAAGCCGATCGAGGTTGAGGAGCAGCCTGGGACGAGAGGCTGGCATGCGGTCGTCCTGGGCGTCGTTCTCGCCGTTTTTGCCGCCGGCTTCGCCGTGGCGATGCCTCTGGCCTTGCGTCCCGTCGCCGAATCCGCGCACCGCTCGCGTCCGGGCGACCCACCGCTGTCCTCGCCGACCGTCCATCCCGCCGCCGTAACGCTGCCTTCCCCGGCGGTCTCTGCGCGTCCGGACGCGGTGCCTTCGCCGTCGCCCGGCCAGATCAGCGACGAGATCTCCTCGTCGACGACGGTCGTCAGGCCACCGGTCTCGCCCCCGGTTCGCAAGCAGCTCGCCCGCCGGGAAGACGACGACGAGGCCGACGACCATGGTCCGGACGTCGCCGACGACGACGACACGAAGCCTTCGAAAGGCTCCCAGGACTCCCAAGACAAAGACAAGAGCGCCGACAAGAGCCGAGACAGGAACGAGGACAAGAGCCGAGACAGGAACGAGGACAAGAGCAAGGAGTAGCGGTGGCACGATGCCACCGTGCTGCGCCATCTTTTTCTTGCTCTCGTCGCGTTAGGCCTGACCGCTCTCGGGGTCGGAGGCGCCGAACAAGCCCAGGCGCAACCCACCGAGGGATTCGTCGATCTCGCCGAGGTCAAAGGACTGATCGATGCTCCGGTCGCCGACTATGTCCACGAGCGGGTCACCGGCGCCGCCCGTGACGGCGCCACCGCCCTGATCCTCCAGATCGATAGTCCCGGCGCGCTCGACGTCGACGTCAGAGGCCTGGTGGCCGCGCTGGCCGACGCCGATGTTCCCGTCGTGGCGTGGGTCGCCCCCCGCGGAGCGCTCGCCGAGGGCGCCGCGCACGCCCTTGCGAACGCCGCCGACCTGCTGGTGGGCGGAGTCGACGTCCGCGTCGGCGGCGCGGCCCCCGGAACGGTTCCTTCGTTGCACGAGCTGCTGCGTCGCCTCGATGGGCTCACGCTCGACGGGACGACCCTCGAGACGTGGGACGACGAGGCGGGGTTATTGACCGTGAGCGTCCGCTTCCAGGACATGAACGTCGTCGCGCAGGTCCTGCACGGTGTGACGTCACCCGAGTTCGCGCTCGTGCTCTTATTGATCGGCATCTTCGGGTTGATCTTCGAGGCCTACAACCCCGGCATCGGCCTCGCCGCGATCATCGGCGTCGCGTCCCTTGCGCTCGCGCTCTACGGGTTGGACGCGCTGCCGACGAACTGGGGGGGCGTGCTCGTCGTCATGGCCGGCGTCGGGGCGCTGGTCTACGACGTCCATGTCGCCGGGTTCGGGATCGCGACGGTAGCGGGACTGAGCGCCGCCGCCGTCGGAACCCGCGTGATGTTCCCCGCCGCTCCGGGGGCGGTCTCGCTCTCATGGTGGGGGACCGCCGCCGTGCTCGTCGGCACGTTCGTGTTCTTCATCTCCGTGATGACCGCCGCGCTGCGGGTGCGCCTCCGGCGGCCGGTGTCCGAAGACGATGCCCTCATCGGCACGATCGCCGAGGCCCAGACCGACATCGCTCCGGAGGGAACGGTCCTCACGAAAGGAACCGTGTGGCGCGCGCGGACCATGGAGACGGGCATCGCCGCGGGTCAGAAGGTGAAGGTGATGGCCAGCGAGGGCTTTGTGTTACTCGTGGAACCGCACCACGAGAACCAGGAGGATCGACTTAAGAGCTAGTCGGTCGTCCTGAAGGCGTCCGGCAGGACCTTGAATCCGTCCTCTTGCACGGTCAAGCACGGCGTTTGCTGGAGGACCTTCCACGCGTAGACGCTCATGTCGACGCGCTTGTTTGCCGGCGCGTAGTTCTGCATGGTGATCTTGACCTTCGCGACACCCTGTTCGTTCGTGAGCGCGGCGCCCGGGAGGAAGACGTTCCCGACGCTTAGCCCTACTCCGACGATGACGTCGGGGGCGGGCTCGACGAACGGACGGTCCATCGGGATCCCCTGACCCAACGGGTCCTCCTTAGCCGGGCGCGTGACGAGGACCTTGACGGTGACGGTCGTGCCGATCTCTGCGACCTTCGGCGGGGTGACGTCGAGGTTGAACGTGCGCAGCGTGACCTGCTCCACACCACCACACGCGTACGCCGGGCTGGGGGCGATGGCAACGAGGCCGGCGGCGACGAGGGTCGCAACCGTCAGGACACCAATCTTTCTCCTGGCTCGTCCCGAAGCCATCGTCGAAGACATACCCAGCCTCCTAGTGCGCATGCCCGAAGGCGAACAGCGACATCGGGTTCTTGGGTGCGTCGACGATGGGCACGATCAGGCGCGTCCGGCCCTCTTGCCACGCGATGTCCATGTAGGAGCAACCGGAGCGGGTCGTGGGATCGGGGGCCGCGTCGCAGCCGGGGTAGGGCTTGGGCAGCATCCACTCGAGGATCTCGGTCTGGATGTTCAGCCCGATGTGGTGGCCCTTCTTGAAGATGTAATCGACGGGATGCGCTTCGACGGTCGCCTCGAAGTACTTCATCGGGTCGTTGAGCTTCTGCTTCGAGAGCGAATCGCGATAGCGACTGTCGAGGAAGCCGCGCGTCACTGCGACCATGCACGGAGTCTCTTTGCAACCGACATGCTGGCCGGCCTGGATGATGTGGTCGGCCGGATCGTGGTCGATGATGCTCGGCGTGAGCGTGACCCACTCGCGCTCGATCTTCGAATAGATCTGGACCTTGATCTCGCCGAAGACCCGCACGTCCTTCTTGAGCATCGGCGATTCGAACCAGAACCAGTCGTGATTCGCGCGCGAGTGGTGAGCGGCATGGGATTCGGTGTTGACGTTGCCGGACAGGAACTTCGCTTCCGGGGCGGCCCCGAAGAAGAAGGTGCTGGGCTTGTTCGGTGAGATCGTCCATCCGTAGCCGCCCGGCTGGACGATCGGGTTCGCCTGCGCGATGAGATCCACGTTCGTCGTCTTGGGCTTGCCGTAGAGGAGCTTGCCGATGCCGTCGGAATCGGCCGTCTGGCTGATGACCGAAGGCAGGTCGTCGATGCCGTTGTCCTTGCCCAGCAGGTAATGGTCGAACCAGCGCTTGACGGTCTTATCGAAAACTGCTCTTGCCGCTTTACTCTCCTCGGGCGCGGTGGCCGAGGTCGTCGCCGCGCCCGGTGCACCGTGCTTGGCCCACCGCGAGCCGAAGAACATCACGGCTTGCTTCGAGTTCTTGAGGGCCTTGAAGAATTCCCAGCCCTCATCCTGTTTCACGTTCCAGTCACCCCAGTTGTGCCCGACGAGCACCGGGATCGTCACCTTCGACGCGTCCTTGAGGTAGTCGCGTTGCTTCCAAAACCCGTCATAGTCGGGAGTGTCGTCATAGCCACGTTCGGTGTGCTCGATGCGATCGCATGGGTTGATGCGCGACTGCACGCGCGCGGCCCAGTCCTCACCCGTGGGATCGAGGGGTGGCGGCATGGCGAAGCCAAAGTCGAACAACAACGGCGTGTCGAAGCCTTCATCGGTCGCGGCAGTGGGACCCTCGTTACCCAGGTACTCGTTCGTGTAGCTGTAGCGGACGCCGCCCGCGTACGCGTACCCGTACCAGCGCGAGATCGCCGCAACCGGGATGATCGTTGTGAGGTGAGGGGGCCGCGCGACCGCAGCCATGTTGGCGGTTGTACCTTCGTATGAGCCACCGATCATCGCCACCTTGCCGGTGGACCACTTCTGCTTCGCGATCCACTCGACGACGTCGTACGCACTCTGCTGCTCTTTGGTACCTCCGTAATCCCAGCAGCCGCCGGAGTTGCCGGTCCCGATGACGTCGGCGTAAGCGCGTACGTAACCGTCGGGGACGTGGCTCGCGGCAGGAAAGAGATCGGTACCGATGCTGCTGCCGTCGACGTCGTACGGCGTGTAGGTGAGCACGACGGGACCGGAGACGATGGTGCCGTCGCGCGCGGGGTGCGAGACCGTGAGGTGCACGTCACCGTGACGGGTCGGCACGATGTAGCGGGCCGACATGACATCGAAGTCCGCGGCG
>JALZEA010000064.1 GCA_030862265.1 Actinomycetota bacterium
GAGCGGCGTTGGAATGGGCGCACACGACGAACCCCGAAAAAGGGATGCGTATAGCACGAGCGCTGTGGGTGTACTGGTACGCACGCGGTGATTGGTCTGAAGGCAGCATGCGTTGTGAGGTCGCCGCGGCGTCGAGCGATGCCAGCCCCCACTGGAGAGTCAGAGCGCTTGCTGCCGGAGCGGGCCTTGCGACGAACGGGCTTGAGCTAGGTCGCGCCAGGACACTCGGTGGCCAAGCGGTGGCGTTGGCACGATCTATCCACGATGATCGAGCACTCTTGGAGGCAGTCTACGCCGAAGCAAGCGCCTACTTCTTCACCGATCCACAGAGAGGTCGCACACTGGCTCACGAAGCAAGCGAGCTGGCGAGCAAGAGCGGCGACAGGTTCTGGATCGCACGCACGTTGTATGGACTGGGCATATGCGACTGCCACGCGGGGAACTATCGGTCGGGTCGCCGATTGCTCGAGGAAGCCGTCGATCTATTCACTGATTCGAACAGCCGACTCGCGCTCCATCTAGCGTTCTTCTGGTTAGGTCAGGCCTCACTCGCCCAAGGGGACTTGGAGGGCGCTCGGCGCTGGACCGGCGAAGGTCTGGCCGCCGCACGAGAGTTCCGCAATGTCCAGATCGAGGCCGCGAACTACTGCACCATCGCCCACGCGAACGCGCTGACCGGAGACCAGGAACTAGCGATCACGGCTTTGGAGAACGCGCGGGCTATGTCGGCGAAGCACCCCGATCCGATAACAGCTTCGATCCTGCCTTACTACGACGACGTCCTCTCCTACGCTTTCGGTGAACCCACTGCAACCACCCAATCTTGGCGCGACGCGCTGGAATTCTTCGAAGCGGGAGGCTTCTGGTGGTTCGCGTCTTCGATCTTGTCGATCCGGGCCGACATCGTTCGCGTCAACGGCGATCTCACGGAAGCCGAATCACTTGCCGAGCGTGCCTTTCACGCCGCGGAAGAGTCCGGGAATCCCCACAGCATCGGGCGCGGAGCTCGCGCCCGCGCTAACGTCCTCCGCGCGAAGGGCGATACCGATACGGCCGAGGATCTCTATCACCTCGCGCTGAGATCTTTCGACGAAGCCGGGGCCAAAGCGGATGTCGTTTTCACCCTGGAATCATTAGCGGGTATCGCCGTCCACGGAGAGAGTTGGCAAGAGGCGGCTCGACTGTTCGGCGCGGCGAATCATCTCCGGGAAACGCTCGGGTACGAGCGGTTCGCAGCCGACATCCCGGACTACGAACGGGACTTAGGGCGCGTGAAGGAGAACCTCGACGTACAGGCCCTAGAACTCGGTTGGAGCGAAGGGGCCGCCCTGACGTTGGACGAGGCCGTCGCTTATGCGGCCCGAGGCCGCGGCGAGCGGAAACGCCCGACGTCCGGCTGGAAAAGCTTGACGCCTATGGAGAACGAGGTAGTTCGGTTGGTAACGACGGGTCTCAGCAATGCTGAGATCGGGAAACGACTGTTCATCTCGCCGGGAACGGTTAAGAACCACCTCTCCCATGTATTCGGGAAGCTCGACATCTCGACCCGAGCAGAGCTCGCGGCGGAAGCCGCTCGGCGGAAATTATGAGGCTCAAACTGGCGGACGGATCTTGAAGATGCCGCGCCCGAACGTCCCGACATAGAGCGTCTTGTTCTTAGGAACCCAGCGGAGATCGTTAAGCGGCACGTTCGGCAGGTTGCCTCCCACGCTCAGCCAGCGGATCCGCCGCGTCGACGACGTGTAGACGCCGAGATCGCTCGCGACATACAGCCTGCGGCCCACGAGCACGATGTCGTTGATAGGGGCGCGCGGCAGGTTCGCCGAGATGTCGGTGAAATTCTTGCCGCCATTGGTGCTCTTGAACAGATAGGCCTTCTGGTCTCCTTCCCGAAAACCCGAGAAGCTGACGTACAACGTGTTCGGATCGGTGGGTTTCACGGTGATGTGCGTGATCCACCGATCGGGCAGCGCCTCCGGCGTCAGCTTGGTCCAGGTCCCGCCGGTGTCGGTCGTCTTCCACAGCAAACCGTTATCGGTCCCCGCGTAGATAACCTCGGGCTTCGCCTTGTTCAACCCGATCGCCTGCACCGTCCCGTAGTGGCCCGCGTATAGAGGGTTCATCTCGCGGCCCAACTCGCCCTCGCCGAGATCCGGTGAGATCGACTCCCAACTCTGGCCGCGATCCTCGGATCGAGCGACCTGCTCGCCGGACCAGTACATGACGTCGGGTTGGCCCGGCTGGAACTCGATCGGAGTGAGCCAGCCGTAGCGAGACGACGGGTTGTCCATCCCCGACATCGAGCCACCGCCGGTCTCCGAACGGTTGCAGGATCCGTACTGCGAGCAGGCGAAGACGAGTTCCTGATCGTTGGGGTGGATCGCGTTCTTCACCCCGTCGCCGCCGTTGTACTGATTCCAACTCCCGTCCGGCCGTCCCCACGAGCGGACCGATCCTTGATCCTGAAGGCCACCGTTGATGCGGGTCGGATCCTGTTCGGAGACGTCGATCGTGTAGAACTGGGTCCACGGCTGGTCCGTGCCGTGCACCCAGTCACCGGAGCCGTTCTCTTCGCTCCGGTAGACCCCCCCGTCGTTGCCGGCATACACGCGGCCCTCTTTGTGTGGATCCCACGTCAGCGCGTGCTGATCCACGTGCATCTCGCCGTCGGGCGTGAAGCTCTGCCCTCCATCGTTCGACTCCAGCAACGGGAGCCCCGCGACGAAGACGTGGTTCGAGTCCTTGGGATCGACCCAGACTCGCCCGAACCACCAGCCGTAGACGCTCTGGGAACTCGCGAGCGTCGCCGAACCCGGAGGCGCGACCCAGGTGTCGCCGCCGTTGATCGATGTGAACCACCCCGCGAACGAGCCGAGATCGTTGATGTAGATCGCGTAGAGGCGTTGCGGATCGGAAGGATCGAGCCCGATCCCGATGCGACCCACGGTTTCGGATGGCGCGGGCAGACCGTTCGCCGGGCCGAGTCGTTCGAAAGTCTCCCCGCCGTCTGTCGAGCGGTATATCCCGGAGCCGGGCCCGGCGTAGTCGCGCCAGTCCGGATAGCGGATTCGATCCCACATCGCGACGAAGATGCGTTTCGGATCCTGTGGATCGATCGCGACGTCGATCGCACCCGTGCGAGCGTTGTCTCCGGCAAGGATGCGCTTCCACGTGTCGCCACCATTAGTCGATTCGTAAAGGCCGCGCGGTCCCCCTTCTTTGAAGAGGTTTCCGGCGACCGCGACGAGCACGTGGTCGGGATCGTTCGGGTCCACCACTATGCGTCCGATCGTGGACGACCCTCGGAGGCCCACACGCGTCCAGGTGTTGCCGCGATCCCTCGAGCGGTACATCCCGCTTCCGGCGTAGACGATGCTGCCGCCACCTCCATTCGCTTCACCGGTTCCCGCCCACAACGTGTTGTCGGCACCGATGGCGAGTGCGCCGATCGATTGGACCCTGCGGCGAGGCCAGATCGGCGTGTAGGTCGCGCCCGCGTCGTTAGACCTCCACACGCCGCCAGAAGCGGCCGCGACGAAGATCGTGTCTTCGAGTTCGGTATCCACCGCGATATCGAGCACACGCGCGCCGATGTTGGACGGTCCGACGTAGTCCCAGCGTGCGGTCGCGAGGCTCGGCGCGGTGCGGGCGGTCATCCGCCGGACACGGCGCGCTTGGAAGGCGGCGGCAGCCAGGTCGCGACGAGACGGCGTTCCGCCCGAACCGAAGCGTGAGAACAAGTAGTAGTCCTCAGGAGCTTTCTGTTCCCGCATGGCCTCTATGTAGGGACCACCGAGCTCGGTCGCCTCGACGAAGCCCGTGGGCACGGTCGAAGGCAAGGGCGGCGCAGGGACCGCGATCCCGGCGACTGTCAGGCCCGCCACGCCCAACACGATCCAGATCCGGTGTCTCACGGCCTCACCCCCGTATGTCCGAAATTTACCCTCCTGACGGAGCACTAACATCGCCACCTGGAACCGACACGAGCGCGCCGCCTATGGACGTTGTTCGAGCCGTACCACGCGGTTTACTTCTTCGCCCCAGAAGCGCGCGACCTCTACACCGCCGCGGGATTGAAAGGCGGCTGGATGGCCTACTTCGCGGCGCGTTCCGCCCCCATGGGCCCGGTCTCCCCCGAGGTCGTCATCGCGACGTTCTACAACTTCCACCCGCGCATGGTGCGGCGCGCACTTCCCGACGCGTGGCGCTATTCCACCCCCGAGCGGGTGCTGGACGTCCGTATGCGCGTCGTGGACGCTGCCCTACGCCGGTTGCTGGGCGACCAGATCGCCGACGACGACGTCAAGGGCGCGGCTTACATCGCCGCACGCGCGGTAGACGCGTGTCGCCCAGAAGGGCGCCCTCTCTTTGCGGCCGAGGCTGCGCAACCCATCCCGGACGAACCTCATCTCGCTCTGTGGCGTCACTCGACCTGTCTCCGGGAGCACCGCGGTGACGGTCACGTCGCGGCGCTTACGACGGAAGGGATCGATGGTTGCGCCGCCCACGTGTTGATGACCGCGATCAAGGGTGTGGACGACGGGATGATGCGGCAGTTCCGGGGATGGTCCGAAGAGGAGTGGGCCGACGCCGTCGCGCGCATGCAGGAGCGTGGGTTCCATGATGGCGACACGGTGACTGCGGCTGGACGCGAGTGCCACGCCCGGATCGAGGCCCATACCGATGAGCTCGCTGCCGAGCCGTGGAACGAGCTCGATGATGCCGAGATCGATCGTTTCGAGCAGCGCATGATCGCCCTGTATCCGCGCATCAGCGACGGAGGGCTGCCCTACCCTAACCCGATGGGCCTGCCGAGGGTCTCTTAGTCGCGGAAGTCGTTGCGGTTTGACTCAAGCGCGCTCGGAAGCTCGAGGGCCGCCTCGGTATAAGCGATCGTCGAGAAGTTGTTGTTCAAGCGGAACATAGGAGAGTCGGCCTGACTTAACTCGAGCACGATGGTGTGGCCCTGCTCGAAGGTCCAGGCGTTGCCCCACAGCTCGAATTTGGTGCAGTCGACATCGGGCGCAGCTTGCTCGTTGACGCGGCAGATGCCTCGCGTCACGAGCGTCATCTCGCCATTCGGCTTCTTGTCGAACAGGCGTACCGCGAGCCAATAATTCGTAGCGCTGGCCTCGTAGGTCAGTCGGACGAGTGGAGTGCCCATTAAAGTGAACGTCTCTTCCACCGCGTCCTCGTACTGCACGATGCCGGGAGGCGCATCCGAGTTCGACGTCGTGTAGCACTTGTTCGGCTGCCGGTCGCGAAAGACCGGATCGCTCTCGACGGCATGAGGATCGGCGGCCGCGGAGGATGTTGTCGTGGTGGCAGCACCGCCGCCCTCCCATGCGAAGGATCCGAGGTCCGGGGCCAACTTCCGCCACGTCGCAGCGCGGTACTCGATGCCCGGTTCGTCGACCGGATAGCCCTCGCCGGCGTTACTGGCACAGATCGTCGTGGTCGCGCTGACGACGTTGCGAGGAAGGCGACCTACCCCTCGCGCGAAATGATCGAGGAATCGATTCATCCTCGTATTGACTCCGACCCTGACCCGTGCCGCAGTCAGGTCTTCGATCGTGCAGACGTGGTGGTCGTCTCCGCACAGATCGCCCCATTCTTTCGGCTTGTTGGCAGCGAAGTGTTGGTAGTCGCCGAGGTACAGCTGCACGGGATAGTCGGGAGCAACTTTCGTGAGCTTGTTGTAGAACGCGATACCGGACTGCATCGTGGGAAACAGAGGATCGGTCCACGTCACTGCCGCGAACAACGGGATCTTCAGACCGTTGCGCACGCGCCTCCAGAATTCCGTCTGGAAGTACGCAGAGCGATCCTCCAGGAACCAGGTCGCGAGCCGCTCGACGAACTCATCGCCGTCGTAGGGCTCGCCCTGTTGCAAGCGGGCGTACGCATCGTGCATCCACTCCGGGAAGGTCGTGTGGTTCGTGCCCTGAGCGTTCCCGGTGCCGTAGAGACCGGCGACGATGCTCTGCTTCTCTACCCCCAACGGCTTGCGCGAGACCGCGTTCTCGACTTTCGTCGGCGCGACCGCGGTGCGCCCCGTCGCCGGGTCCCGATCGAAGTAATGGCCGGAAGGGACGAGGGCCTCAACGAGGTCGGTCCAGCCGTAGCGCGGCGCGGCCGCCGCCAGGCGTATAGGGGTTTTCGTCGCGGGACTGCGCCATGTCGGGTCGGTCAATGCGAGCCACGAGAAGCCTCCGCCGTAGCTTCCTCCGACGGCGACGACTTTCTTAGGGTTCACCTTGAAGATCGGCGGCAGCCCTTGAGCGCGGCGGTGCGCGTCATGATCGACGAGGAGGCCAACGAGATATTGATAGTCGTTGACCTCGAAGCGCCGGGAATCGAGTTGGGTCGTCCCCGTCGATCCTTCGTCGTTGGCGTTACGGAACCCGCGCGCCGTGTAATTGATCACGACGTAGCCACGCGACGCGAACCAGGCGTTCGAGTGATGCCACTTCTCACCGCCGGCATCGATGGTTGCCGCCTCCCAGTCGCCTCGGTGGCCTCCGCAGCAGCCGTGCATGAACACCACCACCGGGGAGCCACCCCGCGGGGCCGGCTTCGTAGGCCATTCCTGCGCGTGCTCGCGGGCGATTCCGGCCCCCGGCGGGAGCGTGACATCCAAGTCGAGGGTGATGCGCGTCGTGTCACCCTCCGGTTGCAAATCGTAGGTCGCATCGGCGGCCGCGACTTCCTCTGCCGTGGCCGGACGCGGTAGCCGGGACCAGTCGTTGCCGGTCGCGCTCGGGTGATAGGCGACGGGCACGGGTATCCCGCGCTCGCCCCCACCCGACGGGACGACGCCATCGTTGCAGAAGACATACGGCAGCGCCGTGTCCTCGGCGGTCTCGTCGTCGGATGCATCACGCAGGGCGCAGTGCTCACCCGCCTTGGCCACGAGGCCGTCCAGCGCGGCGAGACTGTCGGCGATCAGCGGGTCGACCTCGGTCTGGGCCCCCGTGGGCCCCGCCGCCACCAGGGCGCCGAGGGTCAAGGCGCTTGCACACAGATAGGAGGTCAGCCGGCGTCTCATCTGCCTAGTGTCGTTCATCTCGACCTAAAGAACGACGGGTCTTGGGCGATGGTTTAGCTTGCTCCGGTGCCATAGCCTTGCCGGTCGTGGGCGAGAAAGTGGCATCCGTCGAGCTGTGGCATTACGCCTCGCCCTTGCCGGCGACCTTCCGGCCGAGCTGGATCCCGGGCTTCCCGCAGAACGAGAACCGCGCGACGTTGCTGCGCGTAACCACGGAGAACGGCATCGAGGGCTGGAGCGCGGGCCCCGCGATCGGCAGGGAACGAGCCGGTCTGGGCCAACTCATCGGGCCCTACCTGATCGGCGAGGACGCGACCGACATCGATCTGATCCAGCAGCGCTTGCGCGAGATCGCGTACTTGGGGTGGCGCAACTGGTGGATAGAACCCGCGTTCTGGGACATCAAAGGCAAGCTCGCTGGCGAGCCGATCTGTCGCCTACTCGGCGGCGAACCGCTCACCGTCGATCTCTACGCCTCGACGGGCGAGGTGAAATCTCCGGAGGAACGGATCGAAGAAGCCCACGCCCGCTTCGACGAGGGTTTCAAGTCGATCAAGATCCGCGTGCACGAAGACGAAGCCCGGGACGTCCACCAGGTGACGCGCACTGCCGCGGCGGTCGGCGACAAGATGTCGATCGGCGTCGACGCGAACCAGGCGTGGCGCGTCACGGCGGTGGCGGACGCCCCATTGTGGGACCTCACCCGCGCGAAGCGCTTCGCCGACGTGTGCGCAGATGCGGGTATCGCCTGGCTGGAGGAGCCCCTCCCGATGGACGCGTACGACGATCTCGCGGAATTGACCGCGTACTCGAAGGTCCCGATCGCCGGTGGCGAACTGCATACCTCGGCGCTGCCCGAGCTCAAGATGATGATCGAGCGCAAGTGCTATTCGATCTTCCAACCGGACGCGATGTTCTCCGGAGGCATCCAGCAAACGTTCGAAGTGATCCGGCTCTGCCGCGCGCACGGTCTCAAATACACGCCGCACACGTGGACGAACGGCGTCGGCTTCGCGGTGAACCTGCAGTTGATGGCGGCCTCAGGTTTCGCAGGAGAGAAAGAGTTCGAGTACCCGCTCAACCCTCCCGGATGGACCCCCGAGGCGCGCGACTCGATGTTGACCGAACCCTTCGTGCACGAGAAGGGAACGTTGCGCGTACCGGATGCTCCCGGCCTCGGCATCGAGATCGACAAAACCGCGTTGCGCAAACACGGCAAGCGCTTCTTCAAGATGGACCGCAAGCGTCTCGTGTTCTTCGCCTTGCGCGACCGCGGGATCAAAGCGGCCAAGGAGATGGACGCCGCCAAACGTGCCCGACTAGACCCTCCGTCCTAGGTGGGGGGCAGGGACGATCAGCGGTTTCGCCGAACCTCTCTGACATGAGAAGCCTTGCAGCCGTAGGACTGGCTCTGTAGATCTATAAAGGTCAACTGCGGGTGACGTGGATGGTCCCACACATCCCACTGCAATCGCCGTCCGATAGCGTCGAGTGTCCCCTGCGGGTGCAGCGGTAGTAGTAAGCGCCGGCCCGACGGAAGCGCTTCGTCGTCGACGCGCCGGGAGCGATCGTCGTCTCCTTCGACCAGCGCCCCTTGTAGGCGACGACACGATGGCTGTAATCGGTTGGGTTCGTCCACTTGATGCGGTTGCCCTTGGTGATGTGGCGGAAGTCGGGATCCCATGCGAAGGACCCCGGCGAGCCGGACGCCCTGACCCGGAAGGTTGCGCCCGGTGAGGAGCCGGGCAGCAGCGCAAGACCGGCAAGTGCGACCACCGCAGCGAGGACGAGGCGATGTAGGGCGAACATCCGTACTCCTTGTCGATCCTGTCTATCCATACTCTTGCCCCAGCGTAGCGGTAACCAAGAAATACCGGCCTCCAAATCCGGTGCGCGCGGGGATTGCTGGCCCATACTCCGAGACCCGCTTACGAAGCGGGAAGGGACCTGGGAAGGCTCGGGAGGTCGAAACATGTCACAGGCAGAGTTGCCTGAGTGGGAGTCGCTTCTCATAGACGAGGCGATCACCGCCGCCGAGCGGCGCCTCGCCGCTGAGAGAGCCAGGGCGAGACGCCGCGCCGTGCAGCTCGCTCGCGAGCAGGGGTATCACCGCCTGGCGGTCGCCATCGACCGTCAGGCGCTTAAGCCCAAGCCAAATCCGGACCAACTCTCGTTCTTCCCGGTCGACCCCACGCTGTTCGACGCGTCTTAGCCCGAGTTCCCAAGCAGCTCAAGCTGATACCCGATCGCGCTTAACCGCGTTTATCCGCGACTATCGCGGGATGCGGCGGACCCT
>JALZEA010000092.1 GCA_030862265.1 Actinomycetota bacterium
CAGCCGGCGTCGATGCCCCACACCATCGAGCGAGCGAACGGGTTGGTGTAACAGCCTTCTGGATAGCTGGGGTGGAAGGGACCTGAATCGTCGATCCGTTCGCGCCCGTAGCCGTTCGGACAGAAGGCCATCGTCACCGCCGCCACCTGATCGCCCTCGGCATTCGTCATCGTGACCTTGATGAAGTCCTTCAGACCCGACCATGAGTCGACGACCGTGTCGGGAAGCGTCTTCGTCTCGGCGACCGCGCCGTCTGCGTCGCGGATCACCTGGTTGACGTGGATCGGCTCGGAATAGACGGGTCGCGACGCCTGCAACTCGAAGGGGCCGCCGGCGACGGCCAGGAAGATGCCCGGATCGATGTAGACCGGTTGCCCTCTGAACCGTGACACCTCGATGCTCGACGAGGACCTGCGCAGCGACAGCTGTGGGGTCTCGGCCGCGGAGGCCGGAGCGGGAGGCAGGCCCAGCAGCGCGAGGACGCACGCGACCAGAGTGGCGCGCTTTACCGGTATGCGTCCACCGTGAGCCATCATCTGTGTATCTGACGGTAACGGGTCGGCGAACGGCTCTACGTATTTGGCGCAGATCCGCTAGAGAGTGACTACTTGAAGTCCGCGATCTGAACCTGCGGGTTCAGGCGCTCCTTGAAGAACCTGACATCCGCCGTCGACGTGCCTTTCAGCTCGTAGACACTGAGGCCGCGGCTCGCCCCATTGTCGTTCGTGTAGATGCGGCCGTTGAACCAGTAGCCCGACCACACATCGGGAACGAGACCTGGCCCTGGAACGCGAGATCGGAGCCATCGGCCACACCGGCGTCGCCGGGGAGGTCGATGGGCCCGCGCGCGAGCTGCTTGATGTTGTCTGAGTGGGGATCTTCTATCGCGGGACGGGCACCAACGGCGGTGGCAGGATGAGTAGAACAGTGGCAAGAGCCAGGAAGCCCGTGCGGCGAGACATCAGAACCTGATCGTTCCCAGATCCAACGTCTGGCCGCGCTTAACGAATACTTCGATCGTCTTCGTCTTGCCTCCCGCAGTGATGGTCAGGGTGTAACTCTCCGCCTTCTTCTCGTAGGGGCGGTAGCTCGGTCCGATGTGCCACTCGAACATCCCGTTGGGATGGGTCTGCAGCTTGTATCTCAGCTTCTCGACCACGAACTTCTTGGCTAGCGGATTGCCGGGTGACAACGGCGTCTTGAACTTCTTGATCAAGGTGAGGTTCGCTTGTCCGTCGAGGACCCGGCCCTTGATCACAGAGTGGTAGCGACTGTCGATGGCGGTCTCGAGAGCGATCATGAAGGCTTCCATTGTGCGCTCGGTGGGGTTCTGGACGCACTCTGAATAAGCGCAGTGGAAGTCCGAGCCACCGTGCTCAATCGTCCAGCCGTACGAGCCGATCGCGGCGTACGCCCAATCATCGGTCGTGCCCGTCGTCGGGTAGCCGACCGTGGGGTTGTTCCGGAACAGCAGCAGCTCGGCCATCTTCTGGCCGATCCGCTCGAGGTCGTCGTCATCGGGCGCCTTCCCGCCGCCGGCGCGCAGGACCGTCGCCTGGACCGTGTGGTTCGTAACGACAGACGTCACGTTGCGGCTAAGGATGATGTCTCGAACGTTGGCGACCTCGGGCTCGGAGAAGGGGGTCTCGCCCCGGTACGTTTGAGAGTAGATCTCGTTGGCGGAACCGCCCTGCTGATCGCCCCACAGGAACGCGTAGTTGCGGTTGGGATCGACGCCGTATGCATCGGGGTTGGTCTCGGCGACGGGGGCCGTCACGCCCGTCAGGGAACGCCGGTTCTTCCGCCAGTATCCGGCGAAGCCGTTGCCGGCAGCCGTCGGCCACGTGTGGTCCCGGGTCGGTTGCGTCAAGGATGTGGGATCGCTGCGCGAGAAGTGGAAGCCGTCGACGTTGACGACGGGTACGAGAATCACACGCGCTTTCAACAGCGCGTCCATCACCTGCCAGGCTAGAGAGGCCTTGCCAATGTTGCTGCCAATCCCGCTCTTAACCTCCTCTAGCAGGAAATGGGCGAACATCATCGTGAACTCCGAAGCCGGCCACTCGCGCGCGTGGTGCACCGCGTCGATGTAGAAGATCGGACGCCCGTCAGATTTCGAATCCTTCACGTCTACGCCTATCTCTAGCCCGTAGATCGGGCGGCCCTCGAGCGATGGCCGCGGCAACTCGAACAGCTTCACGAACTTGGGATACTTCTCGGCTAGCTCACGCATCTCGCGGTTGTAGTCGTCGAGCACGCGATAGTCCGAGTAATCGGGCCCCGGGAGAGGCACACGGATCTTGGGCTTCGCAGTCTCCGCTCGTCCTCGTGCAACGAGGTCCTCGACGACAACGCGGTAGTCGTAGCCGAGAGCGTCCAGTTGAGCGCGGTCACCCGGCCACGCAATGATCTCGATCTCGTCCGCGGAATGGTTGTGGCTTTCGTCGAAGTGGGTCATCAGGTAGGCCGCTTGCTCCGGCGAGGTGACCTTGATCCGGACAAGTTGGAGGAGGTTCTCGTCGGTGCGGCCGATGGGGGCAAAGGCCGCCACGAGGCACGCGACGAGGGCCGCGATGAAGAGTTTTCTCATTGGCCCAGAGATTCGGCGACTATCGCATCCTCCCTGCCGCGGAGCGTCTAAACGGGCGAAACGTCTGCGGGGGCGCGACTGGCCGCTAACGCGTCAGGAGCTCAATCGGAGGGGCCTCCACGGGGCCCTCCTTCGTTTCGCGGCATAGCCCTGGGGTAACCCCTTGAGAGAGGCGCACTAGCAGAGCGACCAGGAAGGGGGCCCCAATATGAGCGGCAAGCGATTCGCCGCCATCAGCGGTCTTGGAGCGGCGACGATGTATTTCTTCGATCCACGCATGGGCCGCACCCGCCGGACGCGCTTGGCACAGAGGCTCGGAGGGATCACTCGGCGCACGACCGCGCGCGCGGAGCGGAAGAGTCGCTACGTGGCGGGTCACGCGTACGGGCTGCAACAGAAAGCGGCCGCGGCGTCGCGTCCCGGGGCGACCCCGCCCAACGATCAGGCTCTCGTCGCGAAGATCGAAAGCGAGGTACTGAGCCGCTGGAACTATCCGAAAGGCACAATCAGCATCGATGCTGCGGATGGCGTTGTGACTTTGCGCGGCGCCGCCGAGAATGCCGACCAGATCAAGTCGCTTGAGTCTGAAGTCGGCCGTGTGGCCGGGGTGACTCAGGTCGTCAACTACCTGCATATGCCCGGCACGGACGCACCCAACAAAACAGACGCACTGAACGCGAGTCGCTAGAAGTACTGATTTCGTACCGACCGTCTTGCGACCCCTCCTGCGGAGGTCGCTAGGAAGGAGATCAGATGGGTCAGACACTCAAAGAAGTGATGACGCACGACCCTGTGTCGCTATCGGCGAGTGCGCCGGTGACAGAAGCGGCACAGGCGATGCGGGACTCTGACATCGGCGACGTCATCGTGCTCGACGACGGCAACCAGATATGCGGGATCGTCACCGATCGCGACATCGCCGTCCAAGTGGTGGCCGACAACAGGGATGCTGCGACCACGAAGCTGGGAGAGATCTGCAGTCGCGAAGTCGCGACCCTGGCACCCGAGTCGTCGATCGGAGAAGCCGTGAAGCTGATGTCGGAGCGAGCGATACGGCGGATCCCGGTCGTGGACGGCGGGCGACCCGTTGGGATCGTCTCCCTGGGAGACCTCGCCGTTACGCGGGATCCGGAATCCGCGCTCGCAGACATCAGCGCGGCCCCTGCCGATCAGCCGTAAGAGTTTCGGCTCGATCTAGATTCGCCGAGGGCGCCAAAAGGCGCCCTCGTTCCGCGTAATGTCGCCCCATGGATCTGGACGCCGCGCTTGATCGACTTTATGGACTCGGGCTCGATGAGTTCACGACCGCTCGGAACGACCTCGTTGCCGAGCTGAAAGCGGCCGGACGGTCCGAGGACGCCGCCGTCATGCAGAAGATCAAGAAGCCGCCGCTTTCGGCATGGGCGCTCAACCAGGTGGCGCGCCGTGCACCCGACGACATCGCGACATATCTCGACGCGTTGGGCTCTCTCGAGGACGCGTCGTCACCGGCGGAGTTGCGCGCCGCAAGCGACGCTCGCAAGACCGCGGCAGCACGCATCCACAAGACTGCAGGCAGCGTTCTATCGGACGCGGGTCACCCCACGTCCGGTGCGGTTATGCAGAAGATCATGGGCTCGCTGGTCGCTACGCCTTCCGACGAAGAAGCCGAGCTCTTGCGCAAGGGCCGCCTGACCGGCGAAATCGCGGGCGGGTTAGACGACATCTTCGGCGCGGTCGCGTTCGCGACGGATGCCGAGGTCGCCGATGAGGACAAGACGCGCGCCCTCGAACGCGCCGAGCAACTGGACAGGATCGCCGGAGACGCGGAGCGGGCAGCACACGAGCGGGCCGCGGAACTAGATGCCGCTCGTTCGGCCCTCGCGAGGGCCGAACGCCTGGCCGAGGCCGCGTGGGCGAAGGCGGAGAAAGCGCGTGCCGCGGCCGATGCTGCGAAGGACGACCTCTAGGACGCGGTGGCGGATTCGCAGGAGAGGTCGTCGGATCCCAAGCAGTACGTGACGTAAGGCGTTTGCAGCATCGGCTGGGCGACGTTGCGCACCTGGATCCCACCCGGCGTGATGCCCCGTTCACTGCCGCCGTGCGCATGTCCGTGGATCACGAGGTCCGCACCTGCCGAATCGATCGCTTCGGCCAGCAGATAACTTCCCATAAACGGATAGATCTCGAGGCGCTCCCCGCGCAAGGTTTGTTCTATAGGTGAGTAATGGAGGAGCGCGACCTTGTGATCCGCTTCCGCTCCGGCCAGCACTTTGCTCAATCGTTCGGCAACCTCGCGCGTGTGTCGGATGAAAGCCTTCATCTCGGCCTCGCCGAATTCACTTCCGCACGCGCCGGCAAAGCCACCACCGAATCCCTTCGTCCCCACGATCGCCACGCTGCGCCCGGCGATCTCGTACGTCCTCGCCGCTCCTTCGAGGACGTCGACGCCTACCGAGGTCATGGCGCGCCCTATCGCATCTTGCTGGCCCTCGTGATGGTCGTGGTTGCCGAGGACGCATGCAGCGGGGATGCCTAGCCCTTCGATCTCGCGCGCGAAGACCTCCGCTTCTTCCGCCAATCCATGGCGCGTGATGTCACCCGCGATCAGGAAGATGTCGGCGACCCGGGGGAGTCTCTCGAGGAAAGGTCGCATCTTGCCGGCGGCATCGGCTGCGAAGTGCACGTCCCCGATCGCCGCGATCCGGATCACGTGATGTTCTCCGCTTCGGGGCGATACCGGAGATGTTCCACCTGGAGACCGTTGAACACCTCGCGATCGCCGGCGATTCGCCCAGCGACTTCGGCCGCGGCCGTCTTCCGATCTTCCGTCGCGACAACGCCGTCCAGTAGCACTTGCTCGTTCGTGACCGATACCTGGATGTCGAGTTGCCCGAGACGTTCGTCGGCCGCCAGTGCCGCGCGGATCCTCTCGAGGACGTACTGGTCGGGCTCGCTCATCGTCCGTACAGGCTTTCGAACAACCTGCGGATGGCACCTTCGGGGATCGGCTTGTCGTCCGATTGCGCGTAAAGCAATAGCGAGAGCACTCTGCGGGGGCCCCGCGATGCCCGCTCGACGAGATAGTCCCAGTCGATGTCGCTCTTGGCGATGACTGCGAGCGCGTTGTACCAGTAGTCGGAGGTGTCTTCCCCGGTGCTGACAGCCTGACTCACGATGAAGTCCTCTGCCGACATGAGTCGCATCATCGTTCCTTCGATCTCTGCGATGGTCGCGTGTTCGAGCAACGGATCGTCCAGATACAGCGCTCCCTCCATCTCGAAGATGATGTCGACGGTCTTGTTTTTCTTCTTGGCTTTGAAGAGCCACTGCGGTTCGTCCTCGCTCGTGTCAAAGCCCGCTGCATCGAAGGCTTTCAGGAGGCGTTTCGCGTCTTGCGGCGCGACGAGAAGGTCGATGTCGCCGATCGCGCTCGGGCGGCCCCAGTGGTTCGAGCAGAGGCTGCCGGCGACGACATAATCGATGCCCTCGCCCTCGACGATCTCGGTCGCCTCCGCCAAGAGCTCACGGAACGCCTCTTGCTCGCGCACGCGCGGCTCTCTAGTCTGCGGATTATCGTCGTGGCCTCCCACGCCCTGGTGGTACCCGCTGAAGGAACCTCGTTAACCCGTGGTAATCCGTCACCCGTGAACGAGCTGCAGGTAGGACGTCGCACCCTGAAGGTGTCGAACCTGGACAAGGTGCTGTATCCGGGGGCGGGTTTCACGAAGGGCGACGTCCTCGACTACTACAGAGATGTCGCCGAGACCCTCATCCCGCACCTGAAGGATCGACCTCTGACGCTCAAGCGTTATCCCGACGGCGTCGAGGCCGGTTTCTTTTATGAGAAGCGGTGCCCTCCCTATCGGCCCGGATGGTTGAAGACCACGAAGGTCCTCCGCAAACGAGACAAGAAGTACATCGAGTTCTGCGTCGTCAACGATGCCGCTTCTCTACTCTGGGTCGCGAACCTCGCCAGCCTGGAACTTCACGTGTCCCTCGCGAAAGGGCGGGCGATCCAGAAACCGACCTCGCTCGTGTTCGATCTGGATCCGGACCCGGACCTCGGGGTGCTGGGGGCCGCACGCGTTGCGCAGTGGGTACGTGCGGAGTTGAACACTCTTGGCCTCGAGTCGTTCCCGAAGACCTCGGGCTCCAAGGGGATCCAGCTATACGTGCCGTTGAACACCTCAGTTACCTACGCGGAGACGGCTCCGGCGGCACTCGCGATAGCGAAACTCATCGAGGAAAAGCATCCCGACGACATCGTCACCAAACAATCGAAGGAACTCCGGCGAGGGCGTGTCCTGATCGATTGGAGCCAGAACGACGATCACAAGACGACCGTGAGCGTCTATTCGTTGCGCGCGCGGCCCACACCGACCGTCTCGACGCCGATCACGTGGCGCGAGCTGCAGTCGGCCGTCCGCTCCGAGGATCCGGAAAAGCTCACCTTTACGGCTCCGGATGTTCTGAAGCGGATCGCGAGGCGAGGCGATCTCTTCGAGGACGTGCTCAAACTGAAGCAGAAGCTGCCCGAAGGGCATGCTTCGAATGAGCGCCGGGACCCCAAGGGAACCGGCCGCGTCCCTCTTCCCGATGCCTGAACTACCCGAGATGCAGGCCCTTGCGGAGCGGCTGGAGGGCTACGTCGGCGGCGCGAGGTTCGGCGGGGCGACGTTGCTCCAGTTCTCCGCACTCAAGACATTCGATCCGTCTCTCGAGGAACTCTCGGGACAAACCGTCACCGGGGTCGGGCGTCGCGGGAAATACCTCTTGTTCGATCTTGGTGGACCACGACTCCTCGTACACCTGTCTCAGGGAGGACGCGTCGACGTCGAGGATCCCCCGAAGCAGACCCGTCCGAAAGGTGCTGTTGCGCGGCTCCACTTCAACGACCGGCCATCCATCCTCGTCAAGGAGTACGGCACGCAGCGCAAGGCCGGGCTCTGGACGCTTGCCCAGGGCGATCATGGCCCGCTCGAACGTCTCGGCCCCGAGCCCTTTAGCGAGGAGTTCGAAGACCTCGTCATGACCTCGATCGAAACGCGGCGGATCCATACGATCCTGCGCGATCAGCGCACCGTGGCCGGGATCGGTCGCGGATACAGCGACGACATCCTCCACCGCGCCGAGTTGTCGCCCTACGATTCGCTCGCGAAGCTGGATGAGGATGCGCGTCGCCGACTGATCGACGCCACCCATGTGGTCCTGGAAGAAGCGCTGCAGAAAGAACGCGCTCGCAGCGGGGGACTCCCGACCAAATTGGAGGGCCGGTTCACCGTGCACGGCCGGGCCGGCTCGCCGTGCCCCGCCTGCGGCACGCGGCTTGAACGGGTCTCCTATGAGAGTCACGAGGTCGTGTACTGCCCACAGTGTCAGACCCGCGGCAAGATCCTGGCCGACCGGAGGATGTCCCGCCTGATCAAGTGAGGAACACTTATCGTGATCCGGTGATCGCCCGCACCCTTCGTCTCGACCGCCCGCTGGATGTCTTCAGAACCTTCGCTCTTCATCGTCGCGGCCCCCACGACCCGACCATGCGCCTCGCCGGCTCGGAGATGTGGCGCGCCACCCGTACCCCGGATGGTCCCGGCAGCATTTATCTCGTTGCGCACGCGAACACCATTGAGGCACAGGCATGGGGCGCCGGGGCCGGGTGGCTCATCGACCGTGTCGACGCTCTGGTGGGAACGGATGACGATCCGGAGGCGTTCGTGCCCATACACGACGTTTTGCGCTCGTTACAGCGGGGGATGCCCGGCATGCGGATCGGACGTAGCGATCGTGTCATCGAGGCGCTCGTACCTGCGATCATCGAGCAGAAGGTCACCAGTCACGAAGCCCACCGCGCCTATCGCAAGATGGTCTACGCGTGGGGGGAACCCGCACCAGGCCCGGTGCGGCTGCGCGTGCCTCCCGAGCCGGCGCGTCTCGTCGGGACCCCCTACTACGAGTTCCACCGTTTCGGTCTCGAACGGAAACGTGCGGATGTCATCCGCGCGGTGTGCGCGCGGGCGGCTCGGCTCGAGGAATGCTCGGAACTACCCCGCCAGCAGGCCGCCGCCAGGTTGCGCTC
>JALZEA010000149.1 GCA_030862265.1 Actinomycetota bacterium
GTCCAAGCCCAACACCGAACGTTGCGGTGTAGATCTCGTTGTTCACCATAACAAAAAAAAAAAAATATCGCCGCGATAGGTATGTGACGAAGCCCTGTTCCAGTCCCTGCTCGGAGGCACCGATCAACAGGAACAGCACGTCCTCGGTAAACGCGAAGCCGAGCCCGATCGCGGCACCGTAGACGATGCCGTCGGTCACGCCTTCGAAGCGGGGCATCCCGAAGCGACCGGCTGCCCACAAGGAAAGCACGACGAACGCAACGAGCGCGACTCCTTTGGCAAGCTCCTCAACGACCGGCGCGTAGATGGCCTGACCGAACACCGCGGCGATGTCGTCCGGGAGCCAGTTGCGGAGGGCGACGTTGCCGGCGGCCGATAATGATGTCGCTCCGACCGCACCCCACAAGGTCATCAGGGCGAGCAACGACAGTGGCTCGCGCTCATACGGGTCCAGCAGTCGGATCAACAACAGGAAAACGATGGTCTGCACGACCGCGTACGTGATGATGAGTGAGGCAAAGACGGTCAACGACATGAGTAGAGTGATCGTAGTAGCGCGGGAGGCGGGTGTGCGGGACAACGAGATCATGAAGGTTCTCGCGACGACCACGATGTTCGCCGGCCTCGAGCGTCCGTTGCTGGAGGAAGTCGTAAGCGCAGGCGTCCTCCAGCATTACCGCAAGGGCCAGATCCTGTTCGGGGAAGGAGATCCCGCCGAGCGGCTCTACGTCGTGCTCGAGGGTGCGGTCAAGCTCTACGTCGTCTCGGAGGACGGCGCCGAGTTGAACCTCGGGCATCTCGGTCCGGGTCTGATGTTCGGTGAAGTTGCCCTCGCCGATGGTGGGCCTCGCTCTGCATTCGCAGAGATAACCGAGCCCTCTACCCTCTTCGCGCTCGGGCGCACCGAACTGTTCGCTCTCTTAGACGCGCAGCCCGCTCTCGTCAGGAACTATCTCCATCAACTCGGGGCACGCATACGCGCGACCACCGACCGCTCCGAAGACCTCGTCTTCAAGGATCTGCAAGGTCGGGTGGCGAAGCAGCTCCTCAGTCTTGCGAGCAAAGACGACGCGATCGAGCCGATGGTTAGTCAGCAGGAACTCGCCAACATGGTCGGCGGTTCGCGTCCGACCGTGAACCAGATCCTCAAGCACTTCGAAGGTCGCGGTTACATCACGGTGGACAACCGGCGCATCGACATCCGCGATGCGACCGCGCTGCATCGTCTCGCAGGCACCTAGGCCTTTCCGGTGACCGTTTGCGACCGATGTGGCGAGGACAACCCGCAACGAGCGCGCTTCTGCCTCGCGTGCGGAGCCGGTCTTACCGGCGTTGCGCCCGCGTCGGAGTCCCGCAAGGTCATCACTGTTCTGTTCGCCGACATGGTCGATTCGACGGGCCTCGGCGAACGGTTGGATCCCGAAACCATGAGGAACGTCATGACTCTCTATTTCGAAGTCATACGCGCAACGATCGAGCGCCACGGCGGAACGGTGGAGAAGTTCATCGGAGACGCCGTGATGGCAGTGTTCGGAATCCCCATGGTGCATGAGGACGACGCGTTGCGTGCCGTCAAGGCTGCCGTCGACATCCAACGAGGGATCTCCGACCTCAGCGATGAGCTCGAGGCTCGGCTCGGCGGACCGCTCCAGATCCGCATCGGGCTCAACACCGGCGAGGTGATAGCCGGCTCGAGCCTCGACGACGCGACCGGAGTGGTCGGCGACCCCATCAACTCCGCGGCGCGCCTCGAGAAACTCGCCCGTCCGGGCGGGATCGTCATGGGAGCGGACACGCACAGACTCGTGCATCGTTCGACCACCGCGACACCTCTTGGCCAGGTGGAGTTGACGGGAAAGACGGAGGCGTTGTCGGCCTTCGCGGTCGAAGGGATCAGCGATCCGGACCAGGCAAGTGGGCTCGACGTTCCCCTCGTCGGCCGAAGGCGCGAACTCGAAGTTCTCGAGCGTACTTTCGAACGGGTCGCAGAGGACCAGAATTGTTCTCTGTTCACGCTTCTCGGCGCCGCCGGGGTAGGCAAGAGTCGCCTCGTGCGCGAATTCGTGCGACAGATCGAAGGTCGCGCGCGGGTCCTGCGAGGACGTTGCCTCCCCTATGGGGACGGGATCACGTTCTGGCCCGTCATGGAAACCGTCTTCGAAGCCGCCGCGATCTCGGATCGCGACTCGCAGGAAGACGCTCTCGGCAAGATCTTGGACCTCGTCGGCGAGCACGAGGATGCCAAGACGATCGCGAACCTCGTCGGCGAGGCTCTGGGGCTCGGACAGCGCACGGCCGGACAAGAAGAGATCTTTTGGGCGGTGCGCCTCTTGTTCGAAAGGCTCGCGACCAAAGATCCCCTCGTGATCGTGTTCGACGACATCCACTGGGCGGAAGAGACGTTCCTCGATCTTCTCGACCACCTCGTCGAATGGACGACCGAGGCCCCGTTGTTCGTACTGTGCCTGGCGCGACAGGAGTTGCTGGATAACCGCCCCACTTGGGGTGGCGGCAAGATGAATTCCACGACGATGCTGATCGATGCCCTGCGCCAGGAGGATGCTCGCGATCTCTTCGCGCACGTGCTCGGCGGCGACGTCACGGCTATCAGTGACCAGCTTCACCCGGTGCTCGAAGCATCGGGAGGGAATCCACTGTTCCTAGAAGAGACGATCGCGATGCTCGTCGAGGACGGCGCTCTGCAAGAGGTGGATGGTCGCTGGTCTGCCAGCAGGGACATCGCGGGTATCTCCATCCCCCCGACGATCCACGGTCTCTTGGCGGCGCGGCTCGAGCAGCTCTCGGCCGCCGAGCGATCTGCGGTCGAGTCGGCGGCCGTCACCGGCAAAGTGTTCTCGGCACAGTCCGTCGCGCATCTGCTGGACGATAACGATGGGTCGCGGGCGCTGCTGCAGTCCCTGGAGCGGAAGAGCGTCGTACGGCGCGACGTGTCTTCGGATTTCGCCGGTGAAGAAATGTATCGATTCCGCCACATCTTGATCCGTGACGCGGCGTACAACGGCATCCCGAAGGAACGGCGCGCGGGTATGCACGAACGATACGCAGATTGGCTGATCGAAGTCATGGGAGAGCGCGTCGCGGAGTACGAGGAAGTCATCGGCTACCACTTCGAGCAGGCTCACCTGTATCAGGAAGAGCTCGGCTCTGAACCGACCGAGACCCGGCAGCGCGCGGCAGAACACCTAGGCACCGCGGGACGCCGCGCGTTGATGCGCGGCGATCTCCCCGCCGCGACCTCTCTCCTATCGCGAGCGGCTCAACTTGCCGGGACCGACGCCGCGGGTCTCAGGATCTCCATCGACCTCGGGGATGTGCTGCGCGAGTCGGGCGAGTATGACGCGGCCTGCAATGTCTTGACGGATGCGGAGAAACGTGCCGAGGAGCGCGGGGATGTAACAGGGCGATATCTGGCCCGTCTCGAGCTCGAGGATACGAAGCTTCATGCAGAACCGGGACGGTCTACATCGGCGCTCATAGGCCTGATACACGACGCGATCGAAGCGTTCGAGGGATCCGACGACGATCTCGGGCTCGCGTACGCCTACCGGTCTCTCGGCTTCGTACACGACACTGTCGGACGCTCCTCCGAGTCTTTGGAAGCATTGCGCAGGGCAGTTCATCACGCGGAGGCTGCCGGGGATCCGCACCGCACGCGTGTCTACCAACGAGTCCTGATGGGCTCGATCTCCTGGTCACCCATCGATCTCGAATCGTTGAAGCAGGAGACCGAGAAGTTCCTGGCCGACGCGCGAGCTAACTCCGACTTCCGCTCGGAGGCCCGCGCGCTGGCTGTGCTCGGCAAGACGCATGCCCTCCGAGGCAACATCGAGGTCGGAAGGCGGTTCATCGCACAAGCGAAGGGCATCTACGACAAGCTCGGCATGGTGGTCAACAAGGCATGGAGCGCCTTCGAATCCTCCGCCGTAGAACAAGCCGCGGACGATCTCGAAGGGATGGAACGGGAGCTACGCGAGGCCAAGGAGGTCCTTGAAGATAAGGAGGAGAGCGTCGTCCTGCCGACCATCTTGGCTCTCCTCGCCGACGTCGTGCTCAGCAGAGGCGATCGTTCGGAACCTCGCGCCCTGATCGAGCGAGCCGAACTTATGGCTCCACCCGACGACGTCCTTACTCATATCAAGAGCAAGTCGGTGAGAGCCAAGCTCCTCGTGCAAGAGGATCCCGGAGCGGCCCTAGGAGTAGCGAAAGAGGCGGTTTCAATTGCGGCCGCGACCGAGTATCTGGACTGGCATGCCTACGCGCTCGTCGATCTCGCCCTTGTAGCTAAGGCCATCGGCGATCCCGCGCTGGCGACGGAGGCGTTACGGGACGCGCTGAAGATGTTTGATCGCAAGGGAATGACGGTGGCGTCCAATCAGGTCGTAAAGGAACTGGAGTTGCTCGGGAGCTAGTCCCCGGAGGCGCGTGGCTAGGCGGCGGGGCGGCGGAGGACCCGTTGGGCGGCGCGGCGCGCGAACACGAGCGGCGAGCGACTGCTATTCGTCGGGATGACATGCAGCGGCGGATCGCCCACCGGTTGGAAGAAGTCGTTGAAGCGACGGCCCGCAACAACATCGCCTTTGATCCGCAGCTTGCCGAGGATCACCGCCTCGTCTCCCGTCACTCGGCCCTCGGCCATCGCAAGCCACGTCGCGGCGTCCATCTCATAGATCGCGTCGGGCGGGCGCCGCCCGGGACCTATGGTGATGCTGCAACGTCCATCGTGCACATCAACGGTGAACATTCCTCCGCCCGCTCCCGCCAAGCGCAACTCGTAAACGATGTCTATCCCGCGCGCCCCCGCGGGCAAGAACGCGAGGTGCAGCATCATCACCGACACGCCCGCGGAGAAACGAGGTGCGACGCGACCAAGCGCTCGCAGGGCGCCCGTCGAGATCTTCGAGCGCAGATCGTTCGCGATCAGTCCCCCACCGACCGGCGGCCATTGCGCATCGATCGGTGGTACCCACACGTCCACCACCGGGTTCGGCATCCCGATGGCCCGCAGCTTCTTCTCAAGCTGCGTGCCGCCGAAATTGAAGAGGTCGCTCAGCGAATAGCCGAACGCGCGCGTGTACGTGACATCGCCGTTCGGTGGCTGGTAAAGCCAAGATCCTAGGCGAAGGGTCTCCGCGATGCCTTCATGGATCGGCTCTATCAACGACGCATCCTGATCGAGAAGATCGCGCAGCACACGCGCTCCGAAAGAGACGTGACGCGACTCGTCGCGCGCGACAGCCGTGAATCCGGCGCGGAAGCCGGGGAGGATCTCGGCGTTGCGCGCCCAGGCGAGGATGAACTTCTGTCCCGTTAGAGCGAACACTCCCTCGATCACGAGGTGATAGACCGTTACCGCTTTCGCGAAGAGACGCAGATCGTTTGGATGCGCGCGCAGGTCGCTGGTGATGTCCTCGAGGTACTCGTCAAACAGAGGTGCGAAGCCCGGTCCGACCCATTGTCGAGACGATTTGAGACGAGGCGCAAGGTCGCCGTCGCCGGCCGCGATCACTTCCTGGAAGAAACGGTCAAAGAAGATCGCGTGACGGCTCTCGTCGACGCACTGGGTCGTCAGAAAGACCTTCTGCTCCAGCAGCGGAGCGGCCGCGACGTACGGAGTGAGGGTCGCCGCGACCCGTTGTTCGGCGACGTAGAAGGATGCCAGGGTCCACAGCAAGCGGTCCTTGTGATGATCGTCGAGGGCGGCCCAGTCATGTTTGTCCGTGGTGAAGTCAAGGTCAGAGACCTTCCAATTCAATCGCTCCCAACGGAGGTAGAGATCACGATAGCTCGGCATCTTCCGGGCGATCGTGTTGTTCAGGTCGTCCAAGATCGCGTCGGGGTCGACGTCCGCCAGCACCGCGAGGTCGCGCGTGTCGTCGGGAGTCACGGGTTGATATTGCCTCCAGTCGTTACCTGCGGCAACCTGCAGACGTGGCGACCATCGCAGGACTTGAACGGATGCCCATCGGTGCCTGGCCGACGGAGGTCCGCCGTCTCGACGTAGTCTCGCAGGAGCTCGGCGTCGAGACCTGGGCGAAAAGCGAGGAGACCGCCGGGGCCTGGGGTGGGAACAAGGTCCGCAAGCTCGAGTTCATCCTCCATGCCGCAAGACAAGACGGCATACGAACGCTCGTCAGCTGGGGAACCGGAAGTTCAAACTGGACCGCGGCACTAGCGCTGCACGGCGCCCTGGCCGGTTTCAAGATCTCACTAGGTCTCGGCGGGCCGGTGCCGATCGACTACCGCGCCTTGTACGAGCGACTGCGTGTGGACCTGATTCGCATGCCTCGGCTCACCTTGGCACCGCTCGCTCTCGCCGTCGCACGTTCACGGGTCACGCACGATGCGCGGTTCGTCCCGGTGGGCGGCAGTGGCACGATCGGCGATATCGGCACCGCGCAATTGGGCGAGGAGATCGCGCAACAAGCCGGTGACGAGCTACCCGCACCGCGCGCGGTGTTCGTCGCGGCGGGAAGCACCGGAACCGCAGCGGGCCTCGCGGTCGGACTCGGACGCGCGCGGCTGCGCGTGCCGGTGATCGCCGTGAAGGTCTCCGAGTGGCCTTACGGATCCCGTGCCCTGCTCAACCGCAGGTTGAACAGGGTGCTGAGTCACGCGACCGACCTCGGGCTCGGACGCATCCACCCGGTACCGATAGTGCTGGACACCGATCACCTCGGCCGCGGCTACGGCAAGCCGACGCCCGAGTCGCGAGCAGCGATCGAACTCGCCGCGCGTGATGGACTGGTCCTCGATCCGACGTATGCCGCGAAGGCATTCGCGGCTCTCGTGACCGCGGCCCGACGCGGTCACGAAGGTCCGTACCTCTTCGTCGCCACATCGCCGAGTAGGCCGGTACCGTTACCGACCGCCTAAGCGCGGAAGCACTCCATCTGGTCATCGGAGACGCTCGTCCGTACCCGAAACGCGCCGGGCCGCGACCTCAAAGGGGTTGTCGCGGTAGTGGTGCCGGCCGCGGACCCGGGTCACGAAGGTGGCGACGAGATATGCGGGCACGAAGAGCAGGCCCCATCTCTCGTACTGGCCGACATGCGCGCGTTCATGGGTCAGGGTCGCATCATCGAGGACGTCGACTGACAGCACGACGTGGCCGAACGTGATGGCGCGGTATCTCCAGCCCAAACGCCGCGGCCACGTCGCTCCTTCGCACACGAGCACACCGCCGACCATGCGGCGGCTCCGGAAGAACGGCGCCAGAACGAGGCCGAGCAGCGACCACGGCCCGGCCCACAAGACGCGCAGCGCGCGCATCGATCTAGAGAGGGACGTTGGAAAGGACGAGAACCTTCTCGGCGGTCATCTCGTTCATCGCCGAACGCAAACCCTCGCGCCCGGACCCGGAATCCTTCATACCGCCATACGGCATCTGGTCGGCGCGGAACGATGACACGTCGTTCGCGATCACCCCACCGACCTCGAGGTCGCGATGTGCGACGAGTAGACGGTCGATGTCTTTCGTGAACACCCCAGCCTGGAGCCCGTAGCGGGTCTCGTTGGCCTGCGCGATCGCGTCCTCGAAGTCCGTGTAGGTCGCGAGCGTGACCACCGGTCCGAAGATCTCCTCGCAGCGAACCTTCATCGCCGCCGTCGTATTGGTGAGGATCGTCGGCAGATAGAAGGGGTCTTCCCTCTTCCCACCGACCGCGATCTCGGCCCCCGATTGCACGGCTTCATCGACCCATTGGGAGATGCGCTCGAGCGCATCGTGATCGATGACCGGTCCGACATCTGTCTCGGGATCAAGAGGATCGCCGGTCTTCAGCTTTCCAACTTCGGTAACCAGCGTCTCGGTGAACCGTTGCGCGACGTCGGCATGGACGAGCACGCGCTGCACCGCGATACACGACTGCCCCGCCTGGTAATAGCCGCCGAACGCGATGCGTTGCGCGGCCAGCTCGAGATCCGCGTCCGCATGCACGATCACGCCGGCGTTGCCGCCCAGTTCGAGAGTGACGGCCTTCTTGGGGTTGTCCTTACGCAGTTCCCATCCGACCTGCGAAGAACCGGTGAACGTCAGTTTCGCGAAGCGTTCGTCCTTCGCTATCTCCCCGGCATCCGACCCCCCGACAGGAAGCACCGAGAGCATCGCGGGTGGCAGCTCTGTCTCGGCGAACAACTCACCGAGCAGCAGCGCGCCCAGCGGGGTCTTCGTCGCCGGTTTAACGACGATCGGCGCGCCGACCGCAAGCGCCGGCGCCATCTTGTGCGCTACGAGGTTGACCGGGAAGTTGAATGGTGCAATCCCGAGCACCGGTCCGAGGGGGAACCGGCGAATCAACGCGATGCGGGAGCCGAGCGACTCCTCGGTGTCGAGCCGCATCATCTCGCCCCCGGAGCGCCGGCACTCCTCGGCCGCCCAGCGGAACGTCGACACCGCGCGCACTGCTTCAACCTGAGCCCACTTCAGCGGTTTGCCACCCTCGGCCGCGATCAATCGCGCGACTTCGTCCTGGCGCTGGCCAAGTCCCTCAGAGATGTGCATCAACGCCGCCGCGCGCGTGTGGATCGGAAGCGTCCGGGTCTCTGCGAAGACCTCCGCGGCTGCGGAAATGGCCGCTTCAACGTCGGCGGGAGATGGTGTCGCAACCCGGGCGACCACCTCGCCGTCGAACGGGCTCGTGACGTCGAAGGCGTCGTCCGACGTGCGCCACTCGCCGGCAACGAGATACGGCTTGATCTCAGCCACGAGATAGATGCTAGCCCGCGCCTCCACGTAGGGTTCGATGCATGCTGTTGGCGATCTGTCACTCTGCGCGGACGGGGTGGACGAAGATCGACGATCTCTCGCAGCTCTCCGATCTGCGCGATCAAGCGGGCAACGTCCTCTGGGCCGAAGCCGACCTCGCACACCTCGATCGCAGCGACGTCGAGCTGATCGCCGAAGAGTTCGGGCTCGACGAACTCGCTGTCGAGGATGCGCTCAACACGAGGCAGCGGCCGAAGATCGAGACGTATACGGGTCACCAATTCGTCGTGTTTCATCAGCTCGACGAGATCGACGGTCAGCTCGAAGCAACGCAGATCGCGTGCTTCATTGGAGAGCGTTATCTACTTACGATCCACGACGGGGCTCAGCGCACGATCGAGGCCGCGAAGCAACGCTGGCGCAAAGAAGAGGATCGGGTGGCGCTCGAAGACCCGCAACGGCTCCTGCACACGCTCTTCGACGTCGCCGTCGACGCTTATCAGGAGTTAGCCGATCAAATCGAACACGATATGGAAGAGCTCGAGGAGATCGCCCTCGACACGCCGCGCGCTCCGATCCAGCGGCAGCTCTATTCGACGAAACAGAAGCTCGCGCGGTTCCGCCGTTACGTCCTGCCCGCGGCTCGCATCGTCGATCGCGACATGCACCGCGACCTACACGAAGGATCGGACGAGACCAGGCGCCTCTTTCGCGATGCGCACGACCATCTCATCCGGATGACCGAGCAGATCCGCAACGTCGACGACCTCGCTCAAGCCGTGCTCGATCTTTCCCAGTCTGAACAAGCGACCGCGCTGAATGAGGTCAACAAACGATTGAGTGCGTGGGCCGCGATCTTCGCGGTGGGGACGATGATCGCAGGCATCTATGGGATGAACTTCGTCCTAGTCCCAAAGGATCAGACCCTTTTCGGGTTCTGGTTCGCGCTGGGACTGATGGTCGTTTCGGGCGTGATCCTTTACTGGTTCTTCAAGCGGAGAGAGTGGCTGTAGTTCCCTCGGTTACCATCGCTTGCCATGGCCGAAGGCAAGCAAAAGAAGATCACGCAGAAGATCACACTCGATGTCTTCCTGACCGCGCCCGACGGCAAGGTCCGTCGCTCGCATGCAGGCGAGCTGCGGCGTCTCCAGCGTTTGGGCTTCCGCGAGACCGACCGCCGTATCGGCAACCGTGAGGATCACGTACGGGTGGTGCTCGAGCGCGAGGTCGACCGCTACCCCGGCGTGCCCGTCCCGGGGGTCCATCCCTACATCGACTGAGCCGCCGCTCTAAGACGGCTCTCCAGAAGGAGGCCGACATGTGGAAGCGCAGACTTGTGGCACTGGTCTTCGCCGGCGCGTTGTTCGCCGCATGTGGGACGGACGATACGGGTCCCGAGCCCCCCGAACCCGTCGCGACCGAAGAAGCCGACACCGGCGGGGGCGGAATGATGGACGACCAGGACCTCGACTACTAGCTGCGATTTGGGCGGTCCTACGTGCTGCTACTCCGGGACCCACGAGGCCCGTTCGCCGACGAACGGGTTGGACGCGCGCTCGGTGGCTAGGGTCGTCGCGGGACCGTGTCCCGGATAGACCGGCAAGTCTTCATCGAGAGTGAAGAGCTTCTTCTGCACGGCGTCGAACAGGGCGCGGCCGTCACCGCCCGGGAGGTCGGTGCGTCCGATCGATCCGGCGAACAGCGTGTCTCCCGAGAACAGCGCGCCATCGGCGAGCAGCGAGATGGACCCCGGTGAATGGCCCGGAGTGTGGATGACCTCTAAGCCGGTGCTGCCCGCCACGAGCCGATCGCCTTCTTCCGCGATCGTGTCGATGGACGGCGGTGGTGGAAGCTCGACTCCGAGGAACATCCGTCCCGACGCCTGCATCCAGGACAGCAACGGTTCGTCGGCCTTGTTCATATGGAACGGCGCGCCGGTCAACGCTCGCAGTCGTTCGGCGCCGATGATGTGATCGAAGTGCGCGTGGGTTGCAACGATGGCGGTGATGGTCAAGCCCTTGGAAGCGATCGATTCGGCGAGTTCGTCGGCCTCACCTCCAGGGTCGATAACGATCGCAGTCCTCGTTGCCGGGTCCCCGACCACATAACAGTTGCATGCGAGGGGGCCGACCTCACGATGTTCGAATATCTCGATCATCGCTTCAGCCTCGGCGCGAGTTGCCACCCCAACGCTCCGGCCAGTCCCAGCAGCAGGAAGGAGAGGACGAAGAGGCCGACGACGTCCGGCGCGATCATCCCGTAGCCACTGCCCTTGACGACGCCGGCGAAGCGCGCCCGCCCGATCCATGCCAGTAGCGAGACGACGGTGGCAGCGGAAGCCGACGCGATCAGCAACGCCGGCGCCATGGAACGCATGTCGTCATCGATGCGCCGCGCGGCGACCCCGCCTGCAGCCCCCGCGACCAGCGGGATGACGAGAAGCAGAGACAACGCGAGCGGCGCGTCACCTCTGCCCCAGGTCCACATCGAATACTCGCGCAAGGGTCCGACGACCTCCCCCCCGAGTGTCAGGCGCGCACCGACGTCGATCGCGGCCCCCACCGAAACCGATATCGCAGCGAGCACGATGTTCGGCAGGAAGGCGACGACATAGAGGACGTAGGCGAGCGCGTCGCCGGCATCGAAGTAGCGGCCGGGGGCGTCGCGCGCTAACACCACGATGAAATAGAGGAACGTCGCGACCAAGCCGAGCGCCGCGAGCGCCCCTACCATCACTGCGCCGGCGGCCAATGCCGCACGCGGCAACCCGAACGTCGCGGTCGTGCGGGCGCGAAACTCCTCCCACACTCGGCGCGGAGCCATCCGCCCGGCAACGCCTGCGAGGACCCCGATCAGCCCGCCCCAAAACGTTCCGATCACCAACGCGGCTCCCGCGTCGGCAGCAACAGGATGGCGGCCGCCGAACCGAAAGGCGAGCGCGCAGAACCAGCACAGGAGCGCGAATGGGATCGCCATCCGAACTCCGTCGAGCACCGCGGTCCTGAGGTCGGGAGCGGGTCTCAGGATCGAGGACGCCCAGCGAACGCTGACCCAGAGCACGAGCACGAGGGCTCCGAGAGGCAGGGCCGCGAGCGCGACGCCGTCGAAGACGATCGGGACGTTCAGGACCGCGAGACCCGCCATCACCACCACGTTGATGGCACCCAGGACATCGCCGTTGCTTCCGAACGCGGGAAAGTTGAGTTTCGCGGCGAGCACCAGAACGGCTCCGGCGGTGACGGCGATCAGGAACGACAATCCCGCGGCCTGGACGAGTTCGAGCCAACCTTGTGCCCGGACCCGCCCCAAGAAGTTGTCGAGGGGTTCTTCGTAGACGGGTGGGGCGGGCGGATCGAACTCGACGGTACGCGGTTCGTCCGACGCCTCATCGACGGCGTCGAGACGTCCGGTTACGTCACCCTCGGCCGTCGGTTCTTTGTCGGCGGGGCCGGGCACCTCACTCGCCCACGGTGAGCGTTCCGGTCATGCCCTGCTTGTCGTGGTTCTCGATGTAGCAGGCGAAGACCGTCTCGCCCGCCTCGGTGAAATGCCAAACGAGGGACGTGGTCTCGCCCGGCGGGATCGCGCCGGTAGACCCGCTCGCGGGACCGTGTACGTGGTCGTGGCCGCCTGAGTCCTCGTGTCCGCCGCCGATCGAGAACTCGTGCGCGGTCTGCCCGTCGTTGCCGACCACGAATTCGATGGTCTCGTCCCGGTCCACCTCAATCTCGTCGAGACTGAACCTGAATTCGTCGGCGCTCACCTCAATGGTGCGGTCTGCGTTGGCCGGGTCCCCGGCCTCACCGAGCGGCGGCGGACCGTCACCACCACCGCCGCAAGCAACCAGGAACAGCAACGACACGAGAGCCAGACGCCCAGTCGTCCTCATCACGCGCACTCTTATACCAGCGGGGTCCGAGCACCAAAGGCGCGAGGATTCCGGCCGATGCAAACGGCGACGTTGGGTTTCGGATTCAAGGTCGGGCACTGGACCGACGCCGATGCCGCGACCGGTTGCACCGTAATCATTCCGCCACGGGGGAACGTCGCGGCGTGCGAGATAAGAGGCTCGTCTCCGGGCTCGCGCGAGATCGCACAACTCGACAACGACCGACGACTCACCGAGATACACGGATTGCTGCTAACGGGCGGAAGCGCGTTCGGGCTCGCCGCCGCGCACGGCGTTGTCGAGTGGCTCGAGGAGCGCGGTATCGGTTACGAGACTCCAATAGCGACGGTACCGATCGTGCCCGCGGCGGTCGTCTTCGACCTTGGCGTTGGCCGCTCTGACGTGCGCCCCGGTCCGGAGAACGGCCGCGCCGCGTGCGAGGCCGCGACCGACGGACCCGTCGCGGTCGGTCGCGTCGGCGCGGGTACCGGAGCGACCGTCGGGAAATGGGCGGGGCGAGAGCATTCGGCCCCCGGTGGCGTCGGCA
>JALZEA010000152.1 GCA_030862265.1 Actinomycetota bacterium
ACATGAGCCGGAAGAAGACATTGGTCGAACACGGCTTCCGGTTGCCGAGCGCCCTCGACAACAGACCTTTGCGATTCGACGAGTTCCTCGACCGCGTGAACCAAGTCGTGATGATGAGCGCCACCCCGGGATCGTTCGAGCGCCGACAGAGCGGACAACCGGTCGAGCAGCTGGTCCGGCCGACCGGATTGATCGACCCAGAGGTCGTGATCAAGCCCACGAAAGGCCAGATCGACGATCTCTTGGAGGAGATCGCCAATCGGACCGCAAACGACCAGCGGGTGCTCGTCACGACGCTTACCAAGAAGATGGCCGAAGACCTCACCGACTACCTGCTGGAGTCCGGGATCCGTGTTCGATATCTTCACTCGGATATCGACACGGTCGAGCGCATGGAGATCCTTCGAGACCTCCGGCTCGGCGAGTTCGACGTGCTCGTTGGGATCAATCTCTTGCGTGAAGGACTCGACCTTCCCGAGGTCTCGATGGTCGCCATCCTGGACGCGGACAAGGAAGGTTTCCTGCGTTCCCAGACCTCGCTGATCCAGACGATCGGCCGCGCTGCGCGGCACGTCGAAGGTCAAGTCATGATGTACGCCGACGAGGTGACCGACTCGATGCGAATCGCGATCAACGAGACACAACGACGCCGGATGATCCAAACGCGCTACAACCAGGACAACAACATCGATCCGCAGTCCATCAGGAAAGCCGTGAATGACATCCTGATCCAGGGTCTGGGCCGGAGCCGGGACGGCCACGTGCCGTCGAAGTCGAAGAGTCGGCGCAAAGAGCCGATCGGCGGCAGTCCGGACGAATTGAAGCGCCTGCTGCTGCAACTCGAAGAGGAGATGCACCAGGCTGCCGAGGACCTGCGGTTCGAGTACGCCGCCCGGATCCGCGATGAGATCGCCGATTTGAAGCGCGAGCTAAGAGAAGTTGGTTAGCCGAGAACGGCGCGTAGCTCCTGGAACGCCCGGTCGACGTCGCCGGATTCGTTGAAGAAGTGTGGCGAGATGCGAAGCGCATCCCCTCGCTGGTCCACCACGACATCACGCTCGAATAGGCGGTGAAGGACGTTCTCGGCGGCCGACCGGCCCCCGGGGATGCGAACACGCACGAGACCCCCGCGACGCTCCGCATCCCGGGGAGAGAGGACGTCGAGTCCCAGCTCGTCGGCTCGCACGATGATGCGCTCGGTCAGTCGTAGGTGCTCCTTGCGAATCACGTCCACCCCGACCGAGCCGATGATCTCAAGCCCTCCTGCCGCCGTCCACGCTTGCGGGAGTGTGGGAGTTCCCGTCTCGAAGCGGCGGGCATCGTCGCGCAAACGGAGGCCACTGCGATCGAACGCGAAGAAATCCTTCGTGCCGAACCACCCGACCACCAATGGCTCGAGCTGTTCGACGAGGTCCCGGCGGCAATAGAGAAGGCTCAGACCCTGGCCCCCGATCAACCACTTGAGGACCCCGGTGAGGTAGAGGTCAATGTCGGTCGCGTGGACGTCGATCGGGACGGCCCCGGTTCCGTGGAAGTCGTCCACCACTACTAAGGCCCCGTTGGCATGTGCCGCGGCCACGATCGGGTCGAGGTCGACGATCCACGACGACTCGAAAAGGATCCGGTTGACGTTCACGACCGCGGTCTGCTCATCGATGCGCTCGACGACCTCGCTCTCCTCGATGCGGATCCCGTCGGGAGATCCAACGATGTCGAGCTTGGCCCCGCGCCGTTGTTGCGCCCGCCAGACGTAATGGTTCGTCGGGAAATCCATCTCCGTCAGCACGATCTTCGGGCGCGCCTCGAGGTCCAGGCATGTTGCGATCGAGGACAGGCCACTCGACACCGAAGGCACGATCGCGATCTCGTCGGCATCAGCTCCGATCAGGGCCGCGAATCTTTCGCGGCACTCTTGCAGGCGGGGGAGACCGTGGTCGAACCAGAACTCCTCTGGCCCGAGGCGTTGCCATAGGTCGAGGTGTTCCTCGGCCAGGGCACGGCTGCGTCTCGACAGCGGACCGAGCGATGCAGAGATCAAATACGTACGTTCCTCGAGGATGGGGAACTGATCTCTGAGCATGAGAAACAGAGATTACAAGCGCGTCGTTTAGGCTCCAGATGATGCCTTCGACGATCTCGAAGGGCTCCCTGGACACGCTGGTCATCCGGGGCGCCCGCGAGCACAACCTCAAGAACGTCAGCCTGGAACTCCCCCGTGACTCCCTGATCGTGTTTACGGGGATCTCGGGGTCCGGGAAGTCCTCCCTTGCCTTCGACACGATCTATGCCGAAGGCCAGCGCCGCTATGTCGAGTCCCTCTCGTCGTACGCCCGGCAATTCCTCGGGCAGATGGACAAGCCCGAGGTCGATTTCATCGAAGGCCTGTCGCCGGCGATCTCGATCGACCAGAAGTCGGCTTCTCGCAACCCCCGGTCGACGGTCGGCACCATCACGGAGATCTACGACTATCTCCGCCTGCTGTTCGCGCGGATCGGGCGCCCGCACTGCCATAACTGCGGGATGCCGATCGCACGCCAGACCCCCGAGCAGATCGTCGACCAGGTCCTGCAGATGCCCGAAGGCACCCGTTTCCAGGTCTTGGCGCCCATCGTCCGTACCCGCAAAGGCGAGTTCACTCAGCTCTTCGAGGACCTCGCACGGCGCGGTTTCGCGCGGGCGCGGGTGGACGGCGAGGTGAAGGACCTCTCCGACAAGATCCGGCTGGACCGCTATTTCCAGCACGACATCGATGTCATCGTCGACCGCTTGGTGATCAAGGAAGGCATGGCGAGCCGCTTGACCGACTCGATCGAGACCGCACTGAAGCTCGCCGAAGGAACCGCGGCGATCGAGCTTGTCGACGACAAAGCCGAGGACATCTACTTCTCGCAGAACTTCGCGTGCCTCAACTGCGGGATCAGCTTCGACGAGCTCGCGCCGCGGAACTTCTCTTTCAACTCCCCGTACGGTGCATGCGAGCGGTGCGACGGCCTTGGCACGCATCTCGAGGTCGATCCCGAGCTCGTCGTGCCCGACCCCGACCTGTCGATCGAGGAAGGCGCGATCGCGCCGTGGGGGAGCCGCACGACGCAGTACTTCGATCGCTTGCTCGAGTCGGCGGCGAAGGCATTCAAGTTCCGCACCGACGTTCCTTTCCGGAAGCTCTCGCAGAAAGCACAAGACATCATCTTGTTTGGCACCGAGGACACCGAGATCCACATCCGTTACCGCAACCGGTTCAACCGGATCCGTTCGTATTGGACGACGTTCGAAGGCGTCATCTCGTGGCTCGAGCGCCGCCGCGAGGACACGGACTCGGATTACGCGCGCGAGCGCTACGAACAGTACTTCCGCGAGGTTCCGTGCCCCGAGTGCAAGGGCGCTCGATTACGACCCGAATCACTGGCCGTCAAGCTCGGTGGCAAGAGCATCTTCGATGTCTGCGAGCTGTGCATCGGAGACGTCGACGCGTTCCTGCGCGAGCTCGAGCTGAACGACCGCGAGACGCACATCGCGGAGCGCGTACTCAAGGAGATCCATGCGCGACTCGGCTTCTTGCTCGATGTCGGGCTCGACTATCTGACGCTTCATCGCGGCTCGGCGACGCTGGCCGGGGGAGAGGCGCAGCGCATCCGTCTCGCGACGCAGATCGGCTCGGGTCTCGTTGGGGTCCTTTACATCCTCGACGAGCCGTCGATCGGGCTGCATCAACGGGACAACCAGCGCCTCATCGACACGCTGGTGCGACTGCGCGATCTCGGCAACACGTTGATCGTTGTGGAGCACGACGAGGAGACGATCCGGGTTGCAGATCACGTAGTGGATATAGGGCCGGGCGCGGGTGAGAAGGGCGGAGAGATCGTCCATTCGGGCTCGCTCGACGGACTGCTCGACAACCCGGCATCGATGACGGGTGACTACCTTTCCGGCCGGAAGAAGATCGATACCCCGACCGAGCGCCGTCCGCTGGACAAGGGTGAGCTTGTCGTGCGCGGGGCACGCCAGAACAACCTCAAGAACATCGATGTCTCGATCCCGCTCGGCTGCTTCGTCGCCGTCACTGGAGTGTCCGGCTCCGGCAAGTCCACGCTGGTTAACGACGTGCTTTATCGAGCGGTCCATCAGAAGTTGATCCGCACGGCCCGAACCGTGGCCGGCAAACACAAGCGCATCGAGGGCCTCGACCAGATCGACAAGGTCATCGATATCGATCAGAGCCCGATCGGGCGCACTCCGCGCTCGAACGCGGCGACCTATACCGGGGTGTTCGACCACGTCAGAAAGCTGTTCGCGAAAACCCCGGACGCGAAGCGCCGGGGCTACCAACCGGGCCGGTTCTCGTTCAACGTGCGCGGCGGACGTTGCGAGGCCTGCGCCGGCGAAGGGACGATCAAGATCGAGATGCACTTCTTACCGGACGTCTACGTTCCGTGCGAAGTCTGTAAGGGCAAGCGCTACAACCGTGAGACCCTCGAGGTGCGCTTCAAGGGCCGCAACATCTCCGAGGTCCTGGAAATGAGCGTGACCGAGGCGTGTGAAGTATTCGCCGCGATCCCGCCCATTGCTCGACACATGACGACCTTGCGCGACGTGGGACTGGGCTACATCAAGCTGGGGCAGCCGGCGCCGACCCTGTCGGGTGGCGAGGCGCAGCGGGTGAAGCTCGCCACCGAGCTGTCTAAGCGCTCTACCGGTCAGACCTTGTACATCCTGGATGAGCCCACTACCGGTCTGCACTTCGACGACGTGCAGAAGCTCCTCGGCGTGCTTCACCGACTCGTCGATCAGGGCAACACCGTCGTGGTCATCGAGCACAATCTCGACGTCATCAAGACGGCCGACTACCTCATCGACCTCGGCCCCGAAGGTGGGGCGGGTGGTGGCGAGGTGGTCGCCGCCGGAACGCCGGAGGAGGTGGGGGCCGTGGCCGCGTCCTATACGGGGCGGTACCTCAAGAAGATGCTCGGGCGGAAGCCGAAGGCTGCGGCAGGCGCACGCCGGTCACGGACCGCCGCGGCACGCAAGCCGCGTACCAGGGTTGCCGAAAGGCGGGCCGGCTAGGCCCGTTCTTCCTCGAGCGCGTCGGCTTCAGCCGGGTCGGGTCCAGCCGGGTCGGGTTCGTCGGCGGGAAACTCCCGCGCCGGCATCAGGACGACGTCGTGCAGTTTCCAATCGAGGTCGTGGACCATGGCGCGCGCGTCGACCAGATTCTCTACGAGGTTCCTCTCGTCCCGCGGGATAACGGTTGCGTCTCCGAAGTAAACGTGGCCCTCTTCTCTTAATCGGACGCGCGCGTCCGCCACCCAGGGAAGCTTCTTGAGCTCGTTCTCGACGCGCACCGTGAGGGGATCGTCTCTCTTGTGGTCCACCGAGTGAGGTCGACGGTCCATGAGATCGGCGACCGCAGCCTTCAGGTTCTTCAAACCGTCCAGGACGATGTCGGTGGCGATGACCATCGCTGCGGCCGCGTCGAGCCACCAGATGCCTAGCCCGATCCCAATGACGCCGACCATCGCGGCGGCGCCGGTCATCCAATCCGCCTTGTTCATCTCTGCGTCGGCGTAGAGAACCTTGTCGTGCAGATCGCGCGCGAGGTGGATCTTGATGCGCCCCAGGATCGCGATGGGGATGCTGGTATAGGCGAGCGCCGCGAGCATGAACCACCCGAGCCAGATGGGGTCGCCCCATGGCTGCACGAGTCCGATCGATGGGTGCTCGAAGGAGATGAGCTTCATGAGGGAGTCGGCCAGCAACAAGAGTCCGACGGCGGTGAGGGCGAGGGCCGCGCACAGGAACGCGATCGTGATTGACCGGTGATAGCCGTAGGGATACTCGTCGTTGGGCCCCCGGTCGCGGAAGCGGGATGCGATCAAGAACGAGATCGGCGGTAGCAAGCTGAGGATGTCCTCGATCCAGGCGGCCTTCATCGCCTGGCTGGCTCCGAGGGTGAGGTAGATCGCGACCGTCGCGCTGATCATGAACACGATCGTGAGCCATTCGAGACGTACGGCCTTGCTGTAACTGTTTTGTTTGTCGCGGGGCAGCTCGAAGCGGCGGGCCACGGTCATGGCGCGTCCTCCTCGAGGAGTTCCCGCGCCCGATCGGCCCTCGCCAACAGGAATCGTTCGAGGGCGGTCAACCACGCGTTCTCACCGTGCGGCACCGCCATCACGTGATCCGTCTCTGTTAACCGGACGTCGGATGCTTTCAATCCGAGGTCGTCGAGCAACCAGTCATCGGTCACGACGGCACCCTCGACCATGGTGACGTCGTCGACCACCTGGACGACGACATCCAGCTTGCGCACTAGGCCCTCGAGCTCGGAACCCGCCTCAACCGCAACCTCGGTCCCGGAGAGGTCCTCACCCACATCTGCCTCGAGCGGTATCCCGATCGTCGTGAAGGTCGTGATGTACGGATGGGTGAAGGTCGCATCCTTACTGAAGGGACTCTTACTGTTGAGCCCTGCGATCACGAGATCGAGCGAGCGCGTGTGAAGGCTGCCGATCAGTTCCTCGGATTGGCCGTCGAACCATTCGATGTCGGCATCGATCGATGCCGCGAACTCCTCTACCAGATCGACCTCGACGCCACCGGTGGGTTCACCAGATTCGTCGAGGACCACCCACGGATCGTGCTCGGCCACTCCGATCCGGATCGTGCCGCCGCGCACGCGCTGGAGCGTGCCTTCAGGATCGCGTGGGAGGTCACACGCGACGATCAGAACGAACGAGCATGCCGCAACGAGCGCCCGCAAGGGTCCTCCCTCACCTCAGCTACGTTGCGTCTATCTCCCTTACGGCCGCGGCACTAACTTCGCGCCGTTCTAGGAACCTCGGCTCCGCGCCCTCGACGATGCTCTGCAGCTGATCGATCAGTCCCTCACGCCCGATCTTGATCCCGTGGCGCCCGAGCACTTTTTTGTATTCGGGAAAGCGGGTAACGAGATCGATCGCCACGCTTTCGAAGGCGTGGCGGGCGATGCGCTCGCGCGACGCGTAGTCCATGAGGTTGAAGACGAAGAGATGCTCGTCGTCGAAGCGCGGCTCGATGAGGATGATGTCGACGTCGGGATGGGCATGGGTGATGATCTCGAGCTCTTTTTCCACTTGTGCCTGGGCCATGATCCGAAACGATTGCGCGGCGATGTGAGGGAAGCCCTTCTGCGAGAGGTACTGGGAGGGCAGGCCGGTCGCGCTGGGCAGCAGATGTCGAGGTTCATGTACGTATGGCACGAGTGGATTGACGCACACCACGAGTTTGGCGCCGTGCGCAATCGCGATGTCGATATTCGTGGTCGAACGCAGGGCACCGTCGAGGTATTCACGCCCTTCGATCCGGCGAGGCGCGTAAAGCAGCGGGATCGCGGTCGATGCCGCGGCGGCCTCCGAAATCGGGACCTCGTCGCGGTCCGGCTCGCCGAAGACAACGCGCCGAGCGGTGTCGAGATCGGTCGCGGCGATGAAGAGCTTCCGGCGGGTCTCGCGGAATGAGTTCGTCCGGCCCTGCGACGCGAACACCTGGCGCAGGTAACGCTCCGTCCCATCGGTCGTGTAGAGCGCACGGGGGAGCCCTTCGGCGAGAGCGCCCAAGCCGTCGATCAGCGAGGTCGTGAAGGGATGCCCCGCATATCTCCGCAGCGCGCCGAGCACGCCGAGGGGCCAGCGCAACATCGAGCGGGCGATGCCTCGACGGTCCGGCATCATGATCTCGTTGGCGCCGATGCTGGGCAACGTGGCGTGGTGATGGCCGAGGTTCGCGAGCGTCAGTTCCTCCGCCGTGATCCCGTTAGCGAGACATGCGGCGACGAACGCACCCGCCGACGTCCCGACGTAGAGGTCGAAGTGATTGACGCTCACGCGCTCGCTCATCGAATTCATCGCGTTGAGCACGCCGAGGTGATACGCGGCGCCGGTGATCCCGCCACCCCCGAGAACGAGCGCGACCTTGCCGGAATCTGACGGCGATCTCGCGGCGCGATCAGAACGTCGCGGTTGGCTGCGAGAGAGGTGGATCACCGTCCCCATCGGAATGACCTTAATGCCGCCACCGCTAAGATGCCTTGCTCTCGGGCGGTTGGCTCAGTGGTAGAGCGCTCGCTTCACACGCGAGAGGTCAGTGGTTCGAACCCACTACCGCCCACTGCCACCGACTGTCGCGGCGCCAACCCGGATGCCGTCGCGCACAAAAGTGATGACGACCTGACGGTCCGCCTTGATATCGAGCTTCGGTGAATCCGACAGTCCGGCCCAGGCCACGTCGATGGTCAAGTTCGACACGTTAGTCAGTTCACCCGAGAGTGTGTCAAAAGGACGCGGCGGGTCATAGGGACTGCTTTCGTGGGGCGCCGCCGAAATCCTTCCGGGCCGTCGGGCGAGGGATTACGCCGGAGGCGCGCCGACCTTTATGCCTGCGGCCTTGAGGCCGTCTCGTATCTCTTGTGCCATGGACACGGCGTGTGGTGAGTCACCGTGGAGGCAGATCGTTTCCGTGCGCACATCGACGTCGTCTCCACGAAGCGACCGCACCTTGCCTTCGGTGACCATGCGTACTGCTTGGGCTACGGCGGCGGCGGGGTCATCGATCAGAGCGTTTGATTCTGAACGCGGTGTGAGCGTCCCGTCCGGTGCGTAGGTACGGTCGGCGAATCCTTCCGCCGCGGTCTGCAGACCGGCACGTCTCCCGGCTGCGATCAGCTCGCTGTTAGCGAGTCCAAAGAGGATGAGAGATGGATCCACCGCCGCGACCCCGTTGGCGATCGCATCGGCAAGAGCAGCGTCGGTCACCGCCGCGTTGTAGAGCGCTCCGTGAGGTTTGACATGTTGTACCGGAACGCTTGACGCGCCTGCGAGCTTGAGCAGGGAACGGACCTGCTCCTCGACGAGATCGTGGACCTCTTCGGGCGAGACCTGAAGCATTCGACGGCCGAAGCCCTCCCGATCCGCGAACCCGGGATGGGCTCCGATCGCGACCCCCTTCTGCTTCGCGAGCTCGATCGTCCTCGCCATGAGGGTCCGATCTCCGGCGTGGCCGCCGCACGCGATGTTCGCCGAGGTGACGAAGTCGAGTATCGCGGCGTCGTTGCCGGCACCCTCGCCGAGGTCAGCGTTGAGATCGACTCGATACACGAGCGTCGACATCCTTCCTGATCTCGGCCAATGAGCGATGCATGGCGCGCAGCGCTTCTTGCGCGTCGGCGATGCCGACTGCGCTAAACCTCAGTTCGTCTCCCGGTTTCATCTGCGCTACGAAACGGAGGTCCGCAGTGATGACTTGGGCGACGACCGGGTATCCACCCGTCGTCTGTCTGTCCGCCATCAACACGATGGGCTCACCCCCCGAAGGAACTTGGACGGCTCCCGTCGTCACCGCGCTCGACACCAGATCATGTCCCTGGACCGACGATAGGCGCGGACCGAGTAGGCGATAGCCCATGCGGTCCGCTTCGGTCGAAACTTCGAACGCGGTCGCCAAGAAGATCCGCTTATCAGCATCGTTGAGGACGTCGAAATGTGGGCCGCGGAGGGATCGGATGGGTCCCGGAGTCAAGGCGGCCCGCTCGTCCTCGTCGTCCACATAGCGATGCGAGAGGGCAAAAGGCAACGGGCCGCCGCCGGACAGTGCCTCTTGGATGGTGTGCCTCGCGAGCGGTGATGGCGCCCCGATGACGAGGTCGTCACCTGCGCGTAGCGCCCGTCCTTCGTAGCCACCCATGCCGGCACGAAGATGGGTGCTGCGACTACCCATTACCACCGGGACATCGATCCCACCGCCGACCGCGAGATAGGCGCGACATCCGGATAGGCATCGTCCGAGCTTGAGGACGGAACCGCGCCGTACCGCGATCGCGCGCGCAGGCGGGAGTTCGACGTCGGAGATCTTCGGGGTGAGCTGTGCGCCGCACAGCGCGATCAGAGCGTCGTCTGTGAACTCCATGACGGGGCCCTTTAACGTGATTTCGAGAGCCGCGGCGTCTTCGGGATTGTCGACGAGGAGGTTCGCGATCCGCAGAGAGAATGCGTCCATCGCGCCGGCGGGCGTGACGCCGATCTTCTGGTAGCCGATGCGGCCGAGATCCTGAACGGTTGTGAGGAGACCACCATCGAGGATCCTCACGAGGTCGCCTCGCGGGCCATCGTCTCGTATTCGCCACGGTCGATCGGGAGAAACCGCACGTGATCACCGGCGTGGAGAAGGCTCGGCGCGCTCGCAGTTGGTTCGAAGAGCTTCAGGGGCGTCCGTCCGACGAGGCGCCACCCTCCCGGTGTCTCTATCGAGTAGACGCCGGTCTGGGCCCCCGCGATCCCGACCGACCCAGCAGGAACCGCGGTACGCGGCGAATCGAGGCGCGGCGCCGCGATACGAGGCGACATGCCGCCGAGGTACGGGAACCCTGGGGCGAACCCGACCATAAAGACGAGGTAGGTCGTACCCGAATGGATCTTGACCACCTCTTCCGGCGTGAGGTCGTTGTGAGAGGCGACGAAGTCGAGGTCAGGCCCGAGCTCGTCGCCGTAGTAGACGGGGATCTCGACGGGCGGTCGCGTGTCCTTCGTCTCGCCGCGCGAGCCGACCTCGTCGAGGACGGTCTGGACCGACGCTATGAACTCGTCGTAGGTGCGCACCAGCGGGTCGTACGTGAGTGTCACCGTGGTGAACGCGGGGATGTACTCGACCATCGCCGGCGGGGGAGAAGAGTCGAGATGTTGAGCGAATGCCATGACTCTCTCGTGGATATCCGGATCGATGTCGTCGCCAAACGTGACGACAACTGCCGCGTCCCCGAGAGGCAAGACAGACGGCGAACTCTTTGGGATCATCGACGCACCTCGGTGACAGGTTGTGGCCCGAATCGTCGCATAGCGACGATTTCGGCCAGAACCTAGAAAACGCCGGTGCTACCGGTTGCGCGCGGGGCGGCGTCCTCGGCCATAGCCGTTGCTCCTCTGACGACCATTGCCACGGCCATTGCCATTGGCGCGCGTACCCGTAACCGCAGGAACGCTCAGCGGCAACCCATGGGCGACGTACTCGATCCCCAGTTTCAGCGTGGTTGCGATCGCAGCGACGTCCTTGCGCTTGTCGGGGCTCACGAACGTCACGCCGGCCCCCGTGCGCCCGGCTCGGGCGGTGCGCCCGATCCGGTGCACGTAGTCCGTGTGATCGTGAGGGGGATCGAAGTTGATGACGTGGGTGATGTCGTCGACATCCAGCCCTCGGGCCGCTACGTCGGTTGCGACGAGCACGTCGATGCGCCCGGCCGCGAATCGGTCCAAGGCAGCTTGACGTTGGTTCTGCGACTTGTTGCCGTGGATCGCGATGGCGTCAACGCCACGGGCACGTAGCTTCTTGCAGAGGCGGTCGGCACCGTGCTTGGTACGCACGAAGACGAGCGCGAGCTCACGATCCTCGGCCAGCACCTCGACGAGCGAGTCGATCTTGCCGTCGTCGGTGACCGGCAGGAAGCGATGGGTCGCCAGGGCGATCGTCGGACGATCCTCCTTGACCTCGTGGCGTGTCGGCTCGTTCGTATAGGAGCGGGCGAGCTGTCCGACGCGACCGTCGAGCGTGGCCGAGAAGAACATCGTCTGTCGCTCACGCGGCACGTGGGCGACGATCTTGTCGACCTGCGGCTGGAAGCCCATGTCGAGCATGCGATCGGCCTCGTCCAGTACGAGGATCGAGACGTGATCCACACGGATCATGCGGCGATCCATCAGGTCCTGGAGACGTCCCGGGGTCGCGACGATGATGTGCGCTTTCTTCGCGCGCTTCGCCTGTCCGTCGAGTCCGACGCCCCCGTAGACGGTCGCGACCCGCAGGTTGCGCGTCGCCGCGATGTCATAGAGCTCGTCGGCGACCTGCACGCAGAGTTCACGTGTGGGCACCATGATCAGCGCGGACGGCCGCGCCATGGAGGCATCCAGACGTTCGACGACGGGGATACCGAAGCCGAGTGTCTTGCCGGAGCCCGTCTTGGACTTGGCGAGGATGTCTCTGCCGGCGAGACCATCCGCCAGCACGAGGTTCTGGATCTTGAAGGGGGTGGTGATTCCCCTCCTTGAAAGTGCACCCGCAACGGGCGCGGACACACCAAGTTCTGGAAATGTGGACAACGTTCTACTCCTTCGTGCGCCGGTAGGACCGCTACCGCAAACGGGAGACTCGACCATCCCGTGTGCATCCATGAAGGAGGAACCAGGAGGAACCGACTCTCGCAGGTGGCCATTTGCCCCCTGCGGTTGTGCTTCGCTCGCTACAACGCAGACCCTACCTGCACATTCCCGGAGATATAGCCACGGTCTTTCTGAATCACCGTTCCCAGGCGTGGTAGATCCCAGAAATACGTAGAACTACCTAGTTAGGCGGGGCCATCGTGTGGAGAGTATGGGAACAAGATGGCAAGCAGGATGACTCCGCCCCGGCCCGGGTGGCGGTTCTCTCAGCGCGCGAGCCGCCATGCCTTCCCTAACGACGCCCGCAGAGCCAGCGATATGCGCGCTTTCGTGGCCGATTTCCTCAGACAAATGGACGTGCCGGAGGACATCGCGGACGAAGTCCTCATGGCAGTCGGTGAAGTCGTCGCCAATGCTTGTCGCCACGGACGGCGTCCCACTCGGCCCGGCAACGTGCAGGTCTCGTGCGAGATCGCCGATTCCGTGGTGTGCATCGAGGTCGCCGACGTTGGCCCGGGCTTCAACGTCGACGCGATCCTCGGCGGCGGCATCCCCGACCTCATGTCCCCGGGCGGACGCGGTTTCTTCCTCATGCAGCAGCTCACCGACGACGTGAACGTGCGCAGTTCGCGAGGAGGGACGACGGTCGTGTTGCAACGTCAGCTTCCCGCCGACTAAGGCCGATCGGTCTGGGTAAGCACGAATTATGAGCGCTCGGACCACGGCGGAGCCGTTCGTACCGGATCGTCCGACGCTTCCCAAGCTTCGGAGCGCGGCCGCGACCTGCAAGGGGTGCGAGCTGTGGAAAAGCGGGACACAGACCGTCTTCGGTGAAGGCACCACACGCGCCGAGCTCATGCTCGTCGGCGAGCAGCCCGGAGATAAAGAAGATCTCGCGGGCGAGCCATTCGTAGGTCCGGCTGGTCGTCTCCTCGATAAGGCGCTCGAGGCCGCCGACATCGATCGCCGCAAGGTTTATGTAACGAACATCGTCAAGCACTTCAAGTGGGAGGCGCGCGGCAAGCGACGCATCCACAAGAAACCGAACCTCACAGAGGTCTCGGCGTGCAAGCCCTGGCTGGAAGCGGAGATGAAGGTCGTGAAGCCGAAGGTCGTCGTAGCGCTCGGCGCGACCGCCGCGCAGGGTCTATTGGGGAAGGATTTCCGCGTCACGAAACAGCGCGGGGAACCGATCGAGTCTGACCCCGGTGGCGTCGTCGTGGCGACGATCCATCCTTCAGCGATCCTGCGGGCGCGAGACGAGGCCGAACGACGTAAGGAGATGGACGGCTTCATCGCCGACCTCAAGGTCGCGGCCAAGGAGCTCGCGAACGCCTCGTAGCTAGGGGAAGGCGGGCAACTCAACAGCGGGGCGCGATAGTCGAGAAGACATGAGACTCCGAACGGCGATCCTGGTGGCGGGGCTCTTGATGAGCTGCGCCCCGATGGAGCTCGACCGATCGAGCGGCCCATTGCAGACGCCGACGCCCACGGTGGCTCCCTCCGGATCGCCGGCTCCCGGGCAGCCCTTACGGTTCGCCGTCATCGGCGACTTCGGGACGGGGTGGCCGATACAGCATCAGGTCGCACGACGGATGTGCAAGTGGCGCGAGCGTCATCCCTTCGACCTCGTTATCACGACCGGAGACAACATCTATCCGGACGGCGCACCGGAACACTTCCAGGAGAAGTTCTTCGATCCGTATCGCTGTCTGTTCGAGGGTGGTGTCGAGTTCCACGCCTCGCTCGGTAATCACGACTTCTTGACCGATCGGGGTCGTCCGGAGATCGAAGAACCGGCCTTCGGTATGCCCAAGCGCAACTACGTGCTTCGGATCAACGGAGTGCGTTTCGTCGTCGCCGACTCGAACACGCTCGAGCGCGAGTGGCTCTCCGACGCTCTGAAGGCACGGCCGCTCGATCGATGGACCATCCCCGTGTTTCATTTCCCCGTTTACTCGCCGGGAACGCAGCGGGGATCGACGCCGGGCTACCGGCCCGACCTCCCACGACTCTTCCGAAGACGGGACGTCGACCTCGTCCTCAACGGTCACGACCATCTGTATGCGGTGACCAAGCCGTTGCGCAAGATCCGCTACGTCGTCACCGGTGGGGGAGGCGGCGGGCTCTATCCGTGTGGCGAAGCGTGGTTCTCGGCGCGCTGTCAGTCGCGCTACCACTTTCTCTATGTCGTGGCGAGGGCCAACGAGATCGCGATCCGTGCGGTGCCGGTTGAAGGTAAGCCGTTCCACCGCTTCGTCACGACGGGGAGGATCTAGCTCCCGAGGATCTTCTCGAGCTCGCTCCAGAAGCGACCCCGGCGCACGACGTCGATCCCGGCTGCCGACGCGGCGGCGGCGAGCTCGGCGTCGACGTGCGAATAGAAGCCGATCACTCGCCGCGGCAAACGACCGTCAACCGCCAGCGGCGCGATCTCCGTCAGCACCTCGTCGCGACCGGCGTCGAGATCGAGGACGAGGAGGTCGATCCCGTCGAGACGGTCCGAGAATCCGATCGCAGCTCCGTCGACGACCTCGGCACCGATCCGCTCTGCCGCCGCTCCAACCCGAGCGCGGGCCTGGAGATCGCCGCTCGCGAGGAAGATCCTCACGAGGTCGCGGCGGGGTCGACGAATGAACGTCTTGTCGCCGGCATCCGGCTGGCACCAGTCGACGTCGGAGCCACACCCAGCACCTGGTGGATATTGATCCGCCCCGCCTCGAACGACAGGGCCGACCCCGCCATGTAGAGGCGCCATATCTTCGCCCTCGGCAGTCCCACGAGGCTCACCGCCTCGTCCCAGTTCGCTTCGAGGTTCGCGACCCAGGCACGGAGAGTGCGCGCGTAATGCTCTCGCAGCGACTCGACGTCCCTGACCTCGAATCCTTGCGTTTGCATCGCGGTGACGACCGATCCCACATCCAAGAGTTCCCCGTCGGGGAACACGTAGCGCGCGACGAAGGAGTTCTTTGCGAACCCCCCGCGTCCTCCCGGGCGAGAGATCGCGTGGTTGAGCAAGCGGCCACCAGGGGCAAGGACGCGTTTGAGCACGCCGAAGTAGCGCCCTAGTTCCTTCATGCCGACATGTTCGAACATCCCGATCGAAGAGATCGCATCGAAAGGACCGTCGTCGACATCGCGATAGTCCTGGTAACGGATCTCGATGCGGTCACCCACGCCCTCTTCCGCGACTCTTTTCGCGGCGAAGTCCGCTTGCGAGCGCGACAGCGTCACGCCGACGCCCGTGACCCCGTGGCGCTTGGCCGCCTGAAGGAGCATGCCGCCCCATCCGCACCCGACATCGAGCAATCTCATGCCCGGTTGCAACCCCAGCTTGCGGCATATCAGTTCGTACTTGGCGACCTGCGCGTCATCGAGAGTTGCGTCATCCCTTTCGAAGTACGCGCAGGAATAGGTCATCGTTTCACCGAGAACGAGTCGGTAGAACTCGTTGCCCACGTCGTAGTGGTGCGCGATCGCGGCGGCGTCGCGCTTCTTGGAATGAAGAGCGCCTTTCAGGTGAGCTTCTTCCGCCGGCGGCGAGGGGGGGAGGCCGAAGGCGCCGATGCGCACGCACGCGCGCAGCAAGCGAATCAGGGCCAACGATCCAAAACGGATGCGCAGGTCCTGCGTAGGAGCCGCAAGTCCGTCTCTGACCTGGAGAACGTCGTAGATGTCGCGTTCGATATCGATGTCGCCCGAGACGTACGCGCGTCCGAACCCGAGCTCGCCGGGCGCATACAGCAGGCGACGCAACGCGGTGGGCGACCTGAGGACCACCGCCGAGGCTCCGGAACCGATCGAACTTCCATCCCAGAACCGGATCTCGATGGGCGGCTCGCGGCGCAGTACCCGCAACAGGAAAGGACGAAGCTCCTCGCTGACCGTACTCATGGCTCCTCAAGGTTACGGTCGGACGATGGAAGCGCGCGTCGTGGTCCTCAAGTGCCGTGAGTGCGGAGACACTTACCCGCAGCACGAGGACGAGCCGATCAAGTGCCCGAGCTGCGGGAGTGACCAAGCCGACGTCGCCGGGGAGCCGCTCCTTTGACACAAGGCCCCCGCATCCATATCGCCCCGATCGCAACCGACGATCTGACCGCCGCCGTCGAGAGGGGCGGGGGAGTCGCGGTTGATGATCCGGTGGATGCCGAGGGCGTCATCTGGATCAATCCGCGCGATCCAGACGGCCTGAGGGACCTTCTGGGGCTCACCGGCGCGAAGTGGATCCAACTCCCGTTCGCGGGTATCGAAGGTTTCGTCGCGGCCGGCGTCATCGATCCCGCGCGCACGTGGACGTGCACTAAAGGTGTCTATGGACATGCCTGTGCGGAGCATGCGCTGGCCCTGATGCTCGCCGCCGCCCGTTGCATACCGACCCACGCTCGTGAACGGAGATGGCGCGAGGGGGGTTTCGGATCACCCGAGCGTCGCCTCGCCGGCGCGACCGTCCTCATCTTTGGCGCCGGAGGGATCGGACGGGCGTTGATCACGATGCTGGCACCGCTCAGGTCGCGGGTTCTCGCCGTGAACCGTTCGGGGCGACCCGTCCCGGGAGCGTCCGAGACGGGCACGTCCGCGCGCCTGGCCGAGCTTGTCCCGCAGGCCGACTACGTCGTGATCACTGCTGCGTCGACGCCCGAGACCCACCATCTCTTCGACGCCGAGATGATCGGTCGGGTGAAGACCAACGGGTGGCTCGTCAACGTCGCGCGCGGCGAGCTGATCGACACCGACGCCCTGGTCTCCGCGCTCGTGGAGAAAAGGATCGGGGGAGCCGCGCTCGACGTCACCGATCCCGAGCCGCTGCCCCCGGATCACCCGCTGTGGACTCTCGACAACGTCCTCATCACGCCGCATATCGCCAACACGTGGGACATGGCGGTGCCCGAACTGACCGCCCTGGTTGAGCGGAACGTTGCTCGCTTCGCTGCCGGGGACCCCCTGGAGGGGGAGGTGGATACCACCGCCGGCTACTAGACTTGAGCCACAGGGACTTAGATTAGGTGTTGACAACGACAACAGATTATGGTACAAATCCTCCTGTAGGTAGAAGTACGAGCAACAGGAGGTGGCAGCATGCGTTTGAGCACTATCACGAGTCCCCGCACCGAATGGGACCAGCTCTTCGATCGTTTCTTCGAGAACGGCCAGCCGTGGATGACGGGCGGCTACAACGTCCCCACGGACGTCTTCCACACGGAAGACAGCCTGGTGATCCGGATGGACCTTCCCGGCGTCGACCCCGAGGACGTCGAGGTCTCGGTCCAGGAGAACACCCTGCTCATCAACGGCACCCGGAAATTCGCGTGGGACGCCGACAAGGTGCGCTTCGTGCGCCGCGGCACGTTCTACGGCGACTTCACGCAGCGCGTTGCGCTCGGCAAGGGCCTGAAGCTGGATTCGATCAGCGCCAACTACGACAACGGGGTGCTCGAGCTGCGCGTTCCGTACGCCGAGGAGGTGCAGCCGCGCAAGGTCGACATCCAGATCGGCAGCGGCCAGAAGGCCCTGCAGAGCTAAACCATCCTCTTCTTCCTACAAAGGGCCTCCTTACACGGAGGCCCTTTTACGCGAGGAACGCGGGAGGGTCGATGCCTCGGAGGCCGACCACGACCTCGAGGCCTCCGAGACCGCCGGGATCCAGAAGGACGCGCAACGCCTGGCGGCGCGACAAGGCTGCAACCGCGTCCGCTCCTCGCCCGGCTTCGAGCGCGGCGTCGTGGGACGAGCGCAGCTCATCGTCGAGCGCCCCGGCACCGAGCGCACGCAGGACCTCTGCCTGCGACCGTGGCCCTACGACGTGCATCTCGCCGAGTCCGTGGATCACGGCGGACCAGTTCGCGTGTGCGGTGATGTCTTTAGATCCCGGATCCTCCAGCGCCAACTCGTCGATGCCGCTGCTCGAGTAGCAAGCGAGTGTGCCCCGCGGCCGCAGAACGAGCTCCTCACCTGCGGCCCCATAGTCGATGAGGGCGATCGCACCTCGGACGAGGAGTTGTGTCGCCTGCCGCACGAAGCCTTCCGTGGCGAGCGATACCTCGGCGCGGTGACCGTCTTTAAGTCGCATCCCGTGACGCTCGAGGAACAGAGCCAGCTCCGGAGTACTGGGGCGGCCGACCGTCTCCACCAATTCGCCATCCTCGGTGGCATCGACGTAGACCTCGGCAAGTTCGTCGCCGCGCCCTTCGACGATGTGGAACGGGAGGTTGTCGATCACTTCGTTGGCGACGACCATGCCCGCAGGCAATTCGTCTAGTTCGTCGAGCGCGGCGACCCATTCCGCGCGCGAGTCGGTGACCACAGCCGATTGACGTCGACGGCCCGCGTGGGTGCGCTCGACGAGGACGTATCGAAGCGCGCTGCCGAACGGCCCGTCGGCGGCATCGAGCACCGCCTTGGCGAAGCTGCCTTCGCCCGGTCCGATCTCGACGACTGCGAAGCGCTCGGGCCGCCCGCAACGCTCCCAGATCTGTCTCGCCCCGGTGGCCCATAGCGTCCCGAATGCGGGATCGAGTTCCGGGGAAGTCACGAACTGCCCGCGCCAACCCGTGCGAGGGCCGGAGGAGTAGTAGCCGTACTCGGGGTCGTAGAGAGCGAGCGACATGTAAGCCGCGAAGGGAAGAGGTCCTCGTTCGGCCACGCGGCGCGCGATGTCGGCCGCGAGCGCGTTCATCGCGCGTGCTTGGGGGCCGCTCTGGGCACCTTCTCCTTCGCGGAGCTCGCGTCGTGGCGCATCCGTTCGTACCAGGCTCGCTTGTCGCCGTGGGTATGCACGTGCGTCAGGGCGGCGTCTGCGACCCTCACCACCTCGGAGTGCATGGCTCGGTTGGAGTAGATGACGAT
>JALZEA010000175.1 GCA_030862265.1 Actinomycetota bacterium
GTGGGACACAGGTACCGGAGCCAATGTGGGACAGAGGTACCGAACTCCCACAACGGGACTCAGTACGTCATGTGGGCTAAATGCGGACTCCGACCTATCCGTCGCTAAGGGCGTCTCTGGAAATGCGTCCTGACGAGGGGATTCGCTTGTGGACCAGAGGAGATTCGAACTCCTGACCTCACCCGTGCGAGGGGTGCGCTCTACCAACTGAGCTACTGGCCCGAGAGGACCGAGTCTAGGGGGTGAACCTCCTAGGCCTCCTCGACCTTCCCGTTACCGGAATCTGGCGCGCGATCACGCGCGATTCCGCTCTGGGGGTCGGCTCGCTGCGCGTCGAGTGTCGTTTCGAGACGCCATTCGAAGTCCGCGGGGAAGCCCTCGACCTTCGATCGATCGAATCGCAACGTGAGCGTGGATCCGTCGACCTCGATTGTGCCCGGCATCGTGTTGTCGATGGTCGACGATCCGTAGCCGGAATCGGGTGACGTCAGTGCCGCGACGGGCCGCCCACTCACGGCGGCAGAGACGATCCACGTCTCATCGCCTCCTTCGATCACGTCCCAACGGAACTCGAGCGAACCGTCCGGGATCCGCTCGGGGATGTCGATTGCCATCTCGGCGACGAACACGAGCTCGTTGCCATCGGTGGTGACGCTCGCATCGGAGATATCCGCGGGCGTCACGTCGGACGGCGCGTCCGCCCCGGAATCAACCTGGACGTCGTCCCTCATGTCTTCCCCGGGGCCCCCACCGCCCTCGATGCCACCGGTCGCCAAGACCACGACGACGATCACGATCAGTCCCACTATGCCGACCGCTACGGCAAAGGAACGATTCATTCGGTCGGGTCATCCCGCAGTCGCGACGCGTGCTGGTCGAGCGCGTTCTGCAACGCGTTCTGGATGGTCGATGTTGTGAAATCGCCGCGGGTGCGTTCGATGATCGAACGCGCAACATCGGTGAGGCGACGCAAACCGAACGTGATGCCGTCGGGATAGTCCATCGACGTGAGGACGTAATACGCGTCGTCCATCGCGCCGAGCAGCTCCTCGCAGCGCTTCAGTTCGCCCCGGCGCATCAGGTCGAGTATGTGACGACGGATCTCACCGATCGATTCCGCCATCCCCTTCAGGAACGCGGCCGCGCCCACCCCCACATCGTCCGGGGATGGCACCGATCCCTCCGTTACGAGCGCATAGGTGATGCGTGCCTCGGCGAGCTCCTTCTCGGCGTCGTGAACGAACCCGGCGTGGAGCAATTCGGGGTGGCCGGCAAGAACCGAACGTGCCGCGTCCACCTCGCCCTGCGCTTCCTCCAGGAGCTTGGCGGCGGCATCCATCTCGTACCGGTGCATCGCTCGGATCGAATTACCGCACGCGCGGATCGCGCTCCTGCTGGCGGCCAAGCCCTTCTCACGCGCGCCCGTCTTCGCGTCCAATTCCGCGCGCAAGCGTTCCGTGATCTCGGAGAAATCCATAAGAAACGGACCTTAGACCCTCGGGGCCCGGCGCCGTCCTAACCGTGGTTTTCGGCGGTGACCTTTACGGGCTCGTAGAACGCGACCTCTTCGCGGGCAGGCACCTGTCGACGGCGCAAAGCGTGCACCTTGGTGCCGCGCTCCGCGCGTCGTCGCTTCGCGTCCAGCAAGAGCATGACGTATAGCCCGAGAGACGCGTCGAGAGCGAGATGCGCTTCCCACGCGGCACCTCCGCCCACCAGTGCGGCGAAGAAAGAGATGGCGGCCGCGCCACAAAGCGCGAGAAGGATCTGCTGGCGCCTCTTCTGGCCTCGCCGGAAGGACGCGCGTCGCAATCGATCGTAAGACTCGGGCACCACGATCCAGCGCCCCGTCCGTGCGCGAGGAGCAAGCAGTTCCAACCGTCGTTTGAACCGCTCCGCCGTGGAGAGAGGAGCTTCTGTCCTCGCCCTGAGAAGGGCGGGGAGGAACACCGCGACCCAAGCCGCAGCCAACAAACCTAAGAACAACAAGGTCAAGAGCTCTTCCCCAAGCTCTAGCCGGTTTCTTAGGGTTCCACGCTACTCCCGCGGGTCCCGCGATCGAGGGATTTCGCGCCCTCAGCGCGCCGGGTTGCCCGGTCGCGTTATACAAGGCAACCCCGGACAGGAGGAAGCGATGGCGGAACTCCCCCAACTGAAAACGGAAAAGGCGAAACCGGCTTCGATCGCATGCGACGCGCTGATCGTCGGAGCCTTCTCGGAAGAAGACGGTTTCCGGCTCGACCCGACGGGAGCGGAGGTCGACGGGCGCCTCGATGGCAGGTTGTCGGCGCACCTCGAGGCGAGCTCCTTCAAGGGCAAGCCCGGGGAAATCGCGATCGCCCCGACCTTCGGCAAGGTGCCCGCGGACACGATCGCGGTGATCGGCCTCGGTCGTCGCGGGGAGACGACGAGCGCGGATGCACGTCGCGCGGCGGGTCTCGCAGCAAGACGGTTGGGTCAGCGCGAGCAAGTGGTGTGCGCGCTGCAGGCAGGGGAGGGCGACGGGACGCAGGCAACAGCAGAGGGGCTGCTACTCGGTTCGTATCGTTTCTCGCACTACAAAACCGACCCGCCCAAGACGAAGAACCGCAACTTCATCCTTCCCGGAGCAGATCAGGCGAGCCTGGAGCGAGCGGCGATCATCGCGGAGGCGACGGCCCTGGCGCGCGATCTCGTCAACGAACCTGCCTCGACGCTGACGCCCGATCTGCTGGCTCGCCGCGCGGTGGAGGTCGCATCCTCCGGCGGGATGGGATCCGAGGTGTGGGACGAGAAGCGACTCGAGAAGGAAGGGTTCGGTGGCGTGCTGGGCGTTGCGTCCGGCTCGGAGCGACCGCCGCGCTTCATCCAACTTCACTACAAGCACAAAGGAGCGAAGAACAAGGTCGCGCTCGTCGGGAAGGGCATCACCTACGACTCCGGTGGCCTGTCGCTCAAGGATGCGAGCAGCATGGAAACCATGAAGACGGACATGGCGGGGGCCGCAGCCGTGATCTCGGCGATGGCTGCCATCGCGCGCCTGAAGCCGAAGATCGAGGTGATCGCCTTCGTGCCGACGACGGAGAACATGCCGAGCGGCCGCGCGATCAAACCCGGTGACGTCATCACGCATCGCGGCGGACGAACGACAGAGGTCCTCAATACCGACGCCGAAGGCCGGCTCGTACTGGCCGATGCGCTCGCGTTCGCATCGGAGCAGATGCCCGACGCGATCGTCGACGTCGCGACTCTTACCGGATCAATCATGGTCGCGCTCGGCAAGAAAGCGACGGGGTTGTTCTCGAACGACGACGCTCTGACCGACGAGCTGAAGCACGCGAGCGAGACTGCCGGCGAACGCGTCTGGCCGATGCCGCTGTACAAGGAATACAGAAAGGAACTCGACTCTGAGATCGCCGACATGAAGAACATCGCCACGCGTTGGGGCGGGGCGATCTTCGCGGCGTTGTTCCTCAATGAGTTCGTCGGCGACGGCATCGCGTGGGCGCACCTCGACATCGCAGGGACCGCCCGCGCCGATGGCGATTACGAGGAGATGCCGAAGGGTGGCACCGGCGCGGCGACGCGAACACTGATCGCATGGGTAGAGGCGCGCGCGACCTGAACACGAACGGTTCCGACGACGTCGTATCTCTCGGTGTAGAGCCGCCAGCCGAGCCCCCGAAACCATCCGTACCGACGAGCGGGCTCCACCGGGCCGCGGTGGTGATGATGTCGCTGTGCGCCGCTATCGCGATCGTGGCCTTCATCGGATTCGTTACGGTCGGTTGGCCCGGTGCGTCTCGGCGGATCGTGATAGCCGTGGGCCTGTTCGCGATCATCGGATTCCTGGCGAGTGCCGCTATCGCAGTGCTGGGCGCGGCGCGCGATACCTATGCGCACCGCCCGCCCAAATAGACTCGGCCCCCTCATGGAGATAGACGGGCATCCCACGCAGGATCTCGTCGACGAGCTCGAGCGTCGAGGCGCGTTGAAGGCTGCCGGCACGAGCGCGGGTCCCAATCTCGACGCCGTGCGCTTCATCGCCGAAAGGATGGCCGAGCAACCGGGGTATTGGCTCTTCATCCCGCGCGAGACGTACATGACCGGGATGGACGAGATCCCCAAGTAGCCCATGCCCCTCGATCCGGCCGAGTTCCGCCAAGCCTTGAGTCGCTTCGCAAGCGGTGTGACGATCGTGACGATCCGCACCGCGGACGAACTGCATGGCATGACTGCGTCATCGTTCGCTTCGGTCTCACTCGATCCGCCACGAGTACTCGTATGTCTCGATAAGAGTTCGCATACGCGCTCGTTGTTGGAGCGATCCAGCAGCTTCGCCGTCAACGTCCTGTCCGCAGAGCAAGAACCGCTCTCACGCGCGTTCGCCAGCTCGGGACCGAAACCCTTCGCCGGTCTCGCGCACAAGGAAGCGGAGAATGGTGCTCCCTTGCTCGACGGAGCGCTGGCGTGGATCGAATGCACGACCACCGAGATAGTCGACGGCGGTGATCACGACGTTGTCATCGGAGAAGTGACCGCGTGTTCGTCGGCAGACGGAGCTCCACTAATCTACTTCGCGCGCAGGTACCGGTCCCTAGGAAACGAGTAGCCGATCCCCAACCGCCACCTGCGGCGGAACCGAACCGCCGGGAAGCTCGACGACGCGCCGACAGGCACGCACCCACCGGGTCACACGGTTCGGTCGCAGATTCCGGATGACGTGCACCACCGTCCAGTCGGAACGACAGAAGAGCACGTCGATCTCGTAAGTCATGCCGAACGTGTGGATCTGGGACGTGGGCTCGAGGATGAGAGCGGCTCCGACCGCAAGGTCGCGCCGGATCAAACCTCTCGCCCGGGTACGGAACGAGCGCGCCCACGCAATGCGGTCCGCGAGGACTCTGGCGGTTGTTTCGTGAATGATCCGCTCGGGCACATGCCTTAGGTTAATGACGCTTACTGCATCGAGGAGGCTAAGTCTTGACGAAGTGGGAGTACGCAACCGTGCCGCTGATCTCGCACGCGTTGCAGGAGATTCTCAACCAGTGGGGTGAGGAAGGCTGGGAGCTCGTGCAGGTGCAAGAGAGTACGCAGACCGGCACGGTGGCGTTCCTGAAGCGTCCCAAAGACGAGACTCCCCCAGGCGCGGGGTCGGACGCCTCCGGTTAGCGATCACTCGAAATCGCGCACGCGCTCCTTCAGATAGGAACGTAAGGGTCCTGCCAGATCGTCTCGGCGCAACGCCAGTTCGATGGTCGTCTTGAGGAACTCGAACTTCTTTCCGAAGTCGAAGATCGGCCCCGAGTGGACATACGCGTAGATCTCGCCCTCTTTCGCCAACAGGTCGATAGCGTCGGTCAATTGGATCTCTCCGCCGTGACCCGCCTTCGTCCGATCCAAAGCATCGAAGATCGCGGGGGTGAAGAGATAGCGGCCCGGCAAGCTCAGTTCTGAGGGGGCCTCGTCGACCGCCGGTTTCTCCACGAGCCCGACGACGCGCGTCACATCACCCACGATCGCCTCGTGTTCGATGATCCCGTACTTGGTCACGTCGGCGCGTGCAACCGGTCGCACGGCCACGACGGAAGCAGCCTTGTCGTCGAATATCTCGATCATCGAGCCGAGCAAGGCTCGTTCGCCCTCGATCGGCTGCGGAACTATCTCATCTGGCAACAGCACAACAAAGGGTTCGTCGCCGACGTGAGCGCGGGCGAGGCCGACAGCGTGACCCAAGCCCAAGGGCTCCTGCTGCCGAACGAAATGAACGTCGGCGAGCGCCGCGACGTCTCGTACCGCGTCCAGCTCGTCGGTCTTTCCGCCGGCAGCAAGCTCGTGCTCCAGTTCCACGGACCGGTCGAAGTGATCCTCGAGACTCTGCTTGCCGCGACTAGTGATGATGAGGACATCGCGGATCCCGGCTCTGGCGGCTTCCTCGACGGCGTACTGGATCCCCGGTTTGTCGACCACTGACAGCATCTCTTTTGGTTGTGATTTCGTTGCCGGGAGGAAGCGCGTCCCGAGTCCCGCTGCGGGTATGACGGCCTTGCGGACGGTCACTTCGCGACGGTGAGGTTGGGGCCGGGAGTGTCCGCCACCATGACCCGGTCACGACCGGCTTGCTTGGCGGCGTACAAGGCGCGGTCGGCGGCCTCGACCAAGGTGTCGAACGTGTCGCCGTTTCGGGGGTTGTTCGCCACACCCACGGACACCGTTACCGGGACGGGTTCGTCACCCAGCGATCCGAACGGCTGCGAGCGAATCGCTTCGCGGATCTTCTCCCCGGTTATCCGCGCGCCGTCATCGTCGGTTTCCGGCAGGAGAACGATGAACTCTTCACCGCCGTAGCGAGCCAGTGTGTCGACCTCTCGCAAGGTTTCCTTCACGCGTCGAGAGAACTCGATCAAGATCGCGTCGCCCCGTTGGTGACCGAAGCTGTCGTTCAACTTCTTGAAGTGATCGAGATCGAGCATCAACAGACTGAAAGGTCGGTTGAAACGGGCGGCCGTAGCCAGGACCTGACGGAACTGCATCTGGAAGTACCGCCGGTTCCACGTACCCGTCAGTCCATCGGTAAGCGACAGCCTCTGGGCCTCCTCGTGCAGAAGCACGTTCTCGATCGCGACGCCGCCCTGTTCGGCGAGGAAGACGACGGTCTCGAGATCCTCTTGCGAGAAGAGACGATCCTGGTCATTGCGATACGTCGCGAGGACGGCCGTGATCCTGTCTTCGCTGTAGATCGGAACGGCGATCGTCGCCGGGAAGTAAGGCTCCTTGCGCGACGGAGGCGGCCCCCCCGGCGACGGCAACAGCACGGGTTTGGCACGTTCCGCTACGAACCCCACGATGCCCTCTCCGACGGGGACGACTCCTCTGCTTTCCCCGTCGAGACCAACCGTCAAGGATGGGTGCAGCCCGTCGCGTGTGGGAGTGAAACGCCACAATGTCGCGGCGTCCGCGTCCACCGCGTCGGCCGCCGTGTTGAGGATTGAACCCAACATCTGGTTCATATCGTGCGTCGACCGCAAGGTTTCCCCCACGCGCCGCACAGCACGCTGCAATTGATCGCGTGAGGAGGAAAGCTGCCCATAGGTGGTCGCCAGACGGTCGCGCATCTCATTAAAGGCGATCGCAAGGCGTCCAACCTCGTCCTTCGAACGCACGGCGATCTCGTGGTCGAAACGACCCTCCGACAACGCCGCGGCACCTGCCGCAAGTTCTTCGAGAGGTTGCGTGAGATGACGTGCCAGGAGAAGCGCGAGAGCACTGGTCACGAAAAGGGCGAGCAGGAGAACGCCCAACATCGGGTACAGGAGCCGGCGCGACACCGAGGCGAGCGGCGCCGACGGCGTCGACGCGATGATGCTCATGTCTCCGCCGAGGGTTTCCGCCTCCGCGATGCTCGGGGTTCCGAGCTCCGCCCTGAAGAGATCCGTCGTGTCGACCGGAACGGTCACGACGCCGTTGATGCCCGCCGTCGAGGCCACGATCGAGTTGCCTATGGAAAGAGAGAGCTGGACGTCCTCTTGCGCAGGGCGTCGCAGGATGCTGCGATCGATCCAAGTTGCACCGACGACATCCGCGACGTGACCCTCACCCGCGATGCGGATCGGTATGGGCGCGGTGCGCACGAAGCCCGCTCCGGCTCCATCGCGAGCCGAACTGTCGACGATCTCCTCCGGAGCGAGCGCCGGGAACCCCGCGACGAATCCGGGCGGGCGAGCTGCGCTCGCCAGCACACGATCGTCGGCCAGAACGACCATGACGTCGAGGGATTTCGTGGTCGTGAGCACGGCATTCAGATGGGCGGTGAGTTCGGCTCGATTACCCGCAGCCAGCAAGGTGGCGAAACGCGCGCTCCCCACGCTCGACCTGACCTCCGGCTCGAGCACCTGGATGCGACTGTTGTACGCCGTGATCCCGGCATCCAACGCCGGCCTTAACGATCCGACCGCGCGGCGCTCAAGCTCCGATCCCACGACCTGCTGAACTCCGAAGGCAGCAGCTACGAGGGGGAGCATGACGATCAGGACGAAATAAAGCGTGAGGCGTCGTTGGAGGGACAAGCGGGTCCTGTCTCCTTCTTCCGTTTTGTTACGAATATCGACGGGATCGCTGTTCCACTTTACTCATCGGCATCGGCCAATTGCGAAGACGCCGATGAGAGGATGGCGCTCATGCCTATCTACGAATATGCCTGTACGGCGTGCGGCGAGCGCCTGGAGGCGAAGCAGAGCTTCGATGATCCACCCTTGGAGGAGTGCCCTCAGTGCGGCGGCAAGCTTAGAAAGCTCTACTCGCCCGTCGGAATCGTCTTCAAAGGCTCGGGTTTCTATTCCACCGACAAGACGAAGAAGCCCGCGACCGCCGATAAGGGTACGACCGAATCAACTACGAAAAGCGACAAGAAAGAGGCCAAGACCGACACCAAGCCGAAGAAACCGACCGAGAAGTCGGCATAAGAAAAAGCCCCCGAATTACTCGAGGGCCTTTTCTAAGACTGACGGATTAATTGGTCAGCGTGATGATCTGCTCGAAGTGCGCGATCGCCGGCGAGTCCTGACTGACGATGTCGGCCATGAACTTCTTAGGGCCCGGCTTCTTTGCGTTCGTCACGATCTTCACACCAGACTCGGACGTCGCGTCGATCGTGAGATCCACGACCAGAGGGTTGCACGTGCCGTCGCTAGGCGTCGGAGCGCCTTCGATCTTCCATCCGGTCTTGGGACTACCGGTGACGAGCAGGCGCACCCTGTTGAGTGGCTCAAGGTTGAGGAACCAGACCGCGTGCACACCGGCGTCGGCCTCGTCATCGGTGCGATCCCGCTCTTCGAAGGTCGCCGAGACGGGAATCTGTGGTCGAGGATCCTGGATCGGCGAGCTTGGGTGACACGTCGGCCCCGCTGCGATATTGATCTCGCCGCCACCGATCGTTTCGCCGTTCTCGATCGCTTCGTCGGCTGCGACGTTGAAGCCCTTGGGGAGGTAACCGATGAAGTTACCGATCTCCTCGTCCTCGCGCGCGAACTCAAGATGGAACTTGAGATCGGGATTGCCGAGCACCTTGGTGTCCGTCAGCTCGACGGTGAACTTCGGTGAGAACGTCTGGTCCGCGAACGCGGTACCGATCAGGCCGAAGACCAGCCCGATTGCAACCAGTGCGGTGATCCTCAGCTTCCTCATAGCTACCTCCTGAGATGCCTGCCTTGTCTGCGTAAGGCAAAAGGTTCGCCGCGGCCCAGGTCCTTCCTGCCCGTATGCTGCCCGGCCGTGTCCAGCCTCGAGGCCCTGATCCTGGGTGCGGTCCAGGGCATCACCGAGTTCGTCCCGATCTCGTCCTCCGGCCACCTCGTGCTCGTGCCGGAGGCGCTGGGGTGGGATCAGCCCGGGCTCGCCTTCGATGTGCTGCTCCACGCCGCGTCATTGGTCGCACTTGTCGCTTATTTCCGGGCAGAGCTGGTTGCTCTTGTGACGGGTGTCGCTCGTGGTGAAGCGGGGGCGCGGCGCCTCGCGGTGCTCTTGTTGGTCGGCACGATCCCGGCCGGGATGGCCGGGTTGGCGCTCGGCAGTTACTTCGAGAAGTCGTTCCAAGACGCCGACGCAGCCGCCGTCCAGCTCATCGTCACCGCTGCGATCCTCGTCGTCGCGGAGCTCGCGCTCGCGTATCACCGGCGTCGCGTTTCGGAGGAGAGACTGCGCGACATCGACCGACTGGGCGTGTGGGATTCGATACTGATCGGCGTCGCGCAGGCCATCTCCATCCTGCCTGGTATCTCCCGATCCGGAGCGACGATCGGCGCGGGGCTCGCCGTGTCCATGCGGCGCGATGACGCGGCGCGCTTCGGGTTCCTGCTTGCGATCCCGGCGCTGTTCGGCGCGGCGATCGTCGAGCTGCCCGATCTGCGCGGGACGGACCTGAGTCTCAGCGCCGCCGTGGTCGGTTTCGTCGCCTCGCTCGTTACGAGCTACGCCGCGATCGCGGGCCTGATCCGCTATCTCAGGACGAGGACGCTCTACCCGTTCGCGGTGTACTGCGTCGTCGCCGGTGTTGCGTTCCTGGTGATCGTGCCCGACCGAGTGGTGCCGATCGGGGGTTAATGACCCGCTACGGTCATCTCGGCAACGAGAGTTGTAGCGCCGCCGAGTGACCCACCGAACGGAAGCCAGCGCCGATCGTCGGCGACCGCGACGACGCCGGCAAGGATCTCGAGCATCGGCGCCGCGATCATCACCTCCTTGACGGGTTGCCCGAGCGCGCCGCCGGAGAGCAGCCGTCCCGTCGCTCCGACGGAGAAGTCACCCGAAACTGAGTTGGCACCAGCATGGACGCCGTGGAAATCCTGCACCAAGAAAGCGTCACCGGCGCGTTGCAACAGATCATCACGGCTCTCACCCGTGGACTCGAGCGCGAGGTTGGACGGCGCCGCTCCGGGAGCCGATTTGAAACCTGCGCGCGAGGCGTTACCCGTCGAGGCCACACCATCGCGGCGCGCGCTGACGAGGTCATAGAGGAATCCTTTGAGTGTCCCGTCCGCGATGAGCTCGGTGCGGCGGGTGGGGGTCCCTTCGTCATCCCACGGTGAAGATCCCGGGGCGCCGGCGATCGTCCCGTCGTCGATCAGGGTCAACGAACCCGCCACGGCCTCGCCGACCTTCCCGGCGAAGAGCGAACGGCCCTTCTGGACCGCCTCGCCGATGAGGGCCGACCCGATCACGCCGAGGAACTGCGCGGCCGTGTAGGGGTCGAAGACGATGGGCATCCGTGCCGAGGGGATCTTCGTCGCCCCCAGAACGGAAACGGCTCTCTGCGCGGATCGCCCGCCGACGCCGGCGGGGTCCAGTTCCCGCAACGAACGTCCCAGCCCGAACTCGAACCCGACTTGGGTGTCGCCGGCGTCTTCCGCGATCGCGACCGAGTAGCACCACGCATCGCTTCGCGCGTACGAAGCGGAGATCCCGGTCGAGGTCGCGATCGCGATCTCCGAGAACGAATCGGCATAGAC
>JALZEA010000031.1 GCA_030862265.1 Actinomycetota bacterium
CGGTGCAGGTCATCATCTACGCCGGCGCCATCATGGTGCTGTTCCTATTCGTCGTCATGCTGCTTGGCGTCGATCGGCGTGAAGCGTTGCTGGAACCGTTGCCCGGTCAACGACCGCTTGCGGTCGGGCTCGGAGGGCTACTGGTCGCCGAGATCGTCTACGTCGCGTGGCAGGGGATCGACCTGGTCGGTGGTGCCGGCGCCAATAGCGCAGCCCTCGAGGGCATCAACCGCGACCCGGGCAACGTTGTTGCGATCGCGCGGGTGTTGTTCAGCCGGTATCTGTTGCCGTTCGAGGTGACGTCGATCCTGCTCGTCGTCGCGATCGTGGGCGTGATGGTGCTCGCGAAGCGTATGACCGCGGCCGGCGGCGCTCTGCGTGACACCGCACCGCCCGAGAGTGAGGCGGCATGAACGCGGTCGGCCCGGGCTATTACCTCGTGCTCGCCGCGCTGATGTTCACGATCGGCGTCGTCGGTGTGCTCGTGCGTCGCAACGCGATCGTCATCTTCATGTTCATCGAGCTCATGCTCAACGCGGTCAACCTCGCACTGGTGACATTCTCCCGGATGCACGGCGACGTGCTCGGTCAGGTCCTCGTGTTCTTCGTGCTCGTCATCGCCGCGGCCGAGGTCGTCGTCGGTCTTGCGATCATCCTCGTGATCTTCCGGCATCGTGCCAGCGCGAACGTCGATACCGCGAACCTTCTGAAGTGGTGACATGGAGATAATCCCCGGACCGGACATCAAGGCGCTCGCGTCGAGCGCGATCGGCTTCCCTCTGCTCGCGGCCACGATCCTTCTCCTCTTCGGAAACTATCTCGAGAGAAGCGTCATCGGCCGTCGCGTCAAAGGTTGGACGGGATGGCTAGCCGCTCTGGCGGTCGCGCGCGCGTTCGCTTCCGCGGTCGCGTTGTTCTTCAAGTTAGTGGGGCAACCGGAGCACGAACGTTCGGTTGGAGTTCATTTGTTCGACTGGATCTCCGTCGGACACTTCTCGTTCGGAGTGGATCTGCGCATCGATCAGCTCGCGGTGGTGATGCTGCTGGTCGTCACCGGCGTGGGCCTGCTGATCCACATCTATTCGATCGGCTACATGCACGGCGATGAGCGCTATCCGCGTTACTTCGCGTATCTCAACCTGTTCATCGCGTCGATGCTCGTACTCGTTCTTGCCGACAACCTGCTGTTGATGTACGTCGGCTGGGAGGCGGTCGGTCTTTGCAGCTACCTCTTGATCGGTTTCTGGTTCGAGCGCCCCGCAGCGCACCACGCCGCGAAGAAGGCGTTCATCGTCAATCGGATCGGCGACTTCGCCTTCCTTCTGGGAATCCTCTTGCTCGGCACACGGATAGGAAGCCTTGCGATCGACGCGATCAATACATCTGCTGCAGGTGGCGGGGTGATTGAGGGAGCCGGTTTTACGGTCGCGGCTCTCCTACCGGGGGTCGCGACGGTCGCGTCGTTGCTGCTCTTTGTCGGCGCGACCGGGAAGAGTGCGCAGATACCGCTTTACGTGTGGCTCCCCGACGCCATGGAAGGTCCGACTCCGGTCTCCGCGTTGATCCATGCCGCAACGATGGTGACCGCCGGCGTCTACATGGTCGCCCGCCTGTCGCCGGTTTTCGAGCTCGGCGACACCTTGTGGATCGTCGGTTGGATCGGAGCGTTGACCGCGTTGTGGGCCGCTCTGATGGCGGCCGCCGAATACGACATCAAACGCGTCCTTGCGTATTCGACGATCAGTCAGCTCGGTTACATGTTCTTGGCGCACGGGGTCGGGGCGTATTCCGTGGGGATCTTCCATCTCGCGACGCATGCGTTCTTCAAGGCCCTCATGTTCCTTGGGGCGGGCGCGGTCATGCACGCGCTGGCGGGCGAGACCGACATGCGCAAGATGGGTGGGCTTCGCAAGGTGCTGCCGGTGACCGGTTGGACGTTCATGGCGGGGTGGCTCGCGATCAGTGGGCTGATCCCGTTCGCCGGGTTCTGGAGCAAGGACGCGATCCTCGCAAGCGCGTGGAACGAAGGTCAGTACGCGCTCTGGGCGATCGGCGTCGCCACCGCGCTCCTCACGGCCTTCTATATGTCGCGGCTCTATTTCCGCGTCTTCGAGGGCAAGCGCCTCGTCCCCGAAGGGGTGCATCCCCACGATGCACCACCGACGATGGCGGCCGCTCTGATCCCGCTCGCCGTCCTGTCGGTCGTCGGCGGGATCATCAACCTCCCGGGTTTGTTGACGCTCGAGCATTTCCTCGAGCCCGTGGTCGGGCATAGCGAGGTGCCGTCCGGTTTGACCCCGTGGGTCCTGGGGGGCGTCGCTCTCGTCGTCGCGGCGCTCGGCATTGCCCTCGCGCGGTCGCTCTATGTGGGCCGCGCCGCCTCGCTGCGGCGCCGGATCCTTACCGCGCGTCTCGGCCCCCTCGTCCCCGCGGCGCGCAACAAGTTCTACGTCGATCGCGCCTACGGAGCATTGATCGTCCTGCCGGGCCGTCGCTTCGCCGAGCTGTGCGCCTTCGTGATCGATGCCCGTTGGATCGACGGGGCGTTGATCGGTGCGGGCCGGATCGTCGCGACATTCTCGGAAGGCTTCCGCCGACTCCAGAGCGGTTACGTACGTAGCTACGCGGCGACATTCCTGTTCGGTGTCGTCGTCATCCTGTCGTTCCTCGTCTTCCGGGTCGGCACGTGAGCCTTCTCGACCTGGTCATCTTCGCTCCGCTGGTCGGCGCAGCCGTGCTTGCGTTCGTCCCCCGGGGGCGTGTGGATCTGCTGCGTTGGGGCGCGCTCGCGGTTTCGACGATCACGTTTGCCCTGTCGCTCGCGCTGCTCGCCGACTTCCGGACGGGGGAAGCAGGCTTCCAGCTCGTCACCGACGCCAAGTGGATACCCGAGTGGGGCATCTCTTACATCACCGCGATCGACGGCATCAGCTTGTGGATGGTGTTGCTCACGACGTTTCTCATGCCGCTGGCGGTTCTGGCGTCGTGGTCGATAACGTCGCGCGTGAAGCCTTACTTCGCGTTCCTCCTCGCGTTGGAGACCGGCATGCTCGGCGTCTTCTGCGCGCTCGATCTCTTCCTCTTCTATCTGTTCTGGGAAGCCACGCTGATCCCGATGTACTTCCTGATCGGGATGTGGGGATACGGACGACGTATCTATGCGGCGATGAAGTTCTTCCTGTTCACAATCGTGGGGTCGCTGCTCATGCTCGTCGCGATCGTGTTCCTCTATTTCGTTCCCGAAGGATCCGCGACGTTCGACTATCGAGAGCTTCTCGGAACGCCACTCGCGCTAGATACGCAACGTCTGCTCTTTCTCGGCTTCTTCGCGTCGTTCGCGGTCAAAGTTCCTCTCGTCCCCGTCCACACGTGGTTGCCGGACGCACACACCGAGGCTCCGACCGCGGGTTCCGTGCTGCTTGCCGGGGTGCTCCTGAAGATGGGCGCCTACGGCCTCATCCGCTTCGCGATCCCGTTATTCCCCGACGCCGCGCGCGAGCTGGTGCCGCTCGTGATCGCGCTCGCGCTGATCGGCATCGTGTACGGCGCGCTCGTGGCGATGATGCAGAAGGACCTGAAGCGCTTGATCGCGTATTCCTCGGTTGCTCATCTCGGATTCGTCGTGCTCGGGGTGTTCGTCGGCACCATCGAAGGGATGAGCGGCGGTGTGTTGCAGATGGTGAACCACGGATTGTCTACGGGCGCGTTGTTCATGCTCGTCGGCATGTTGTACGACCGGAGGCACACGCGCGCCATCGCCGACTTCGGAGGCGTCGCGAAGACGGCTCCGTGGTTGGCGGGGGTGTTTCTGTTCGTCGCGCTGTCTTCACTTGGGCTTCCCGGTCTCAACGGGTTCGTCGGCGAGTTCCTGATCCTGCTCGGCACGTTCCTCGCATATGAGTGGTGGGCCATCCCTGCCGCGTTCGGGATCGTGCTGGCCGCGATCTACCTGCTCTGGGCCTACCAGCGCGTCTTCCACGGTGAGCCGGCAGAGGACGCGAATCGCAATCTCAAAGATCTCGTGCCGCGCGAAGCGGTCATGCTCGCTCCGATCGTCGCCCTGATCGTGGCGATCGGCGTCTATCCGAAGCCCTGGCTGGAACGAATCAACCCTTCGGCGGAGAGAGTCGTGCAACAGCTGAGGGTGTCGTCGGTGCTTCCCGGCGCCGGCCTCGCGGAGAGTCCCTGATGCCGCCGTTCACCGGGGTGGATGTCCAGCTCGCCGGGATCGCGCCCGAGCTCACGCTGTGTATCGCCGCCTTCGTGGTGTTGTTGGTGGACGCGTTTTACGGCGACGTGGGGGGGCGCTTGCATCTACCTCTGCTCGCCACCATCGGCGTCCTGATCGCCGGCGCGCTCGCGTGGGGACAGTGGGACACGAACGAGCTCCAGCTCGGGGGCATGGTCGCGGTGGACGGCTTCGCCGCCTTCGTGAAGGTCGCGCTCGCGGGTTTCGCCTTGTTGACGATCTGGGTCGGCCGCGACGCCCTGTCCCGTTCCAACCTCGACGACGGTGAGTTCTATGGGCTGATCCTGTTCGTGTTGGCCGGGATGATGCTTATGGCCGGGGCTGCGGATCTCATCGTCGTGTTCCTCGCCCTCGAGACCTTCTCGATCGGCCTTTACGTGCTGGTCGGGTTCCGGGTGCACTCGCTTTCCAGCCAGGAGAGTGCCCTCAAGTACTTCCTGCTCGGCGCGTTCAGCTCCGCTTTCTTCCTGTTGGGGATCGCTCTCACCTACGGCGCGACGGGAACGACCAATCTGTACGGGGTGCGAGGCCCGGACGCCACGGAAGGGATCGTGACGTTCCTGACGTCGACGCCGGCGGAGAACCTTGGCTTCCTCGCTTTGGCCGCAGGGCTCCTCATGGTGGGACTCGGCTTCAAGATCGCCGCCGTGCCCTTTCACATGTGGACGCCGGACGCGTATCAGGGGGCACCCTCACCGATCACGGGCTTCATGGCCGCGGCGACGAAACTCGCAGCCTTCGCCGTGCTCATCCGATTGTTCGATGCGATCCTGTATCCGCTACGCGAGGACTGGCGTCCGCTGGTGATCGGGATCGCGGTGGCGACGATGGTCGCGGGATCGGTCATTGCGGTCGTGCAGGAAGACCTGAAGCGTTTACTCGCGTACTCGTCGATCGCGCACGCCGGTTTCCTGTTGGTCGGGGTGACCGCCGCGAGCGACGAAGGTGTGGCGGCATCGCTTTTCTATCTCGTCACCTACGGACTGACGACACTCGGCGCATTCGCGGTCGTGACCGCGCTTGGGGGCCGCGACGAAGAACGCGTTCGCCTCAATGACTTCCGAGGTCTCTTCTACGAACGTCCCGTGCTCGCGGGCGCTCTGACGTTGTTCTTACTGTCGCTAGCCGGGGTTCCGATCACTGCCGGTTTTGTCGCCAAACTGCTCGTGTTCGGAGCCGCGGTACAAGCGGGTTTCTGGTGGCTCGTGGTGATCGGCGTGCTTGCGAGCGCGGTCGCGACGTTCTTCTACCTGCGCGTGATGGTCGTGATGTACATGCAAGAGCGTGAAGGAGCTGCCGTCGAGATGGCACCGTCGGCCGGGATCCCTTCCTACGCGGTCATCGGGCTCGCGGCCGCCGCGACGGTGTGGTTCGGCCTGCTGTGGGGCCCTCTATCGGAGCTCACCCAGCAAGCTACGTTCTTCTTCGAATCCGCTACCTAGCAAGCGGATGAAGGAGCCCGACGAGGGCCGTTCACGACGGCATAGAAGCGCTGATCGACGAATTCCCGGTCTAGCTATAACTAGCTTCCAACGGGCCAATGCTCGACCGTGACCTCTTTCATAGGGAAGTCTTTGGGATTGCCCGTAACGAGCATGCCTCGGGTGGTCGCGGCCGCTGCAGCCACCAAACAGTCGGCCTGTGACAGGCTGCGACCTTTCGCGGCATAGTCGCGTCTCCACGTTCCGGCGAGCCAACCTTCATTCCGCCCGAGACTGATGACGACTAGGCCGTCGATGAGCCTGCGTGCCGCATCCCCTTCCGCTCTGCGGAGCCCACGCGCGATCTCTTCGACGTTAATCGCCGTCGTGGCGGCAACATCGCCGCGGTCCAGTAGCTCGGCGACCCTTTGCGCAGCCGGAGCCCCTCGCAGATGATCGATCAGAACGGTGGTATCGAGGAGGAACAGCACCTAGCCGACCCTGTGCTCTTCGGTTCTCCTTTGCTCTCTCACCCAAGCCGCGGGATCTTCGTCCCATTCGTGCGCGCCACCTATCGCTCCCGCAGCGGAGCGAATGAGTTCGCCGCGCCTGCGTTCCTCAAGCGCGCGTCGTATCGCGGCGCGGATGAATCCGGTGCGGCCGCGGTGACCGGAGTGGTTGTCGATCTCAGTGACCAGTTCATCGTCCAATTCTATGTGTATTCGCATACACATAAGATAGCACATAGCTCCGGCGTACGGCGCTCGCTCACGCCAGGTGACTGCCTGGCCATGTGAGGCCACGGGGAGGTTTGACGTAGGCATACGTATGTGCTACATGTAGCACATGCGTTCTATCGGGATCAGAGAGCTGCGCCAGAGGGCAAGTGAGTACCTGCGCCTGGTCGAGTCTGGCGAAACAGTTGAGGTTACGGATCGGGGTCGGCCAGTAGCGCTGCTCGTGCCGATCCATCCCCAAGATCCGCTTGAACGACTTGAGGCCGCAGGGCGGATAACCCGCGCTGAGGGAGATCTGCTGGAACTGGGCGACCCCTTGCCCCCCGCAGCAGGAATGCCTCTGCCCAGCCACGTCCTCGCCGGGATGCGAGCCGATGAAAGATGAGGAGCCGGCTTATCTCGACTCGTCTGCCCTCGTAAAGCTTGTGGTGGTCGAGGCGGAGTCGACCGCGCTCCACCAGTTCCTTCGCCGTCATCCCTTACGCGTTTCGTGCGCACTCGCGCGCGTCGAGGTGCCACGGGCGGTTAGGGACCATGGGACCCTAGCGATCTCTCGGGCTCGGCGGCTGCTCGCCAGAGTCCATCTGTTGCGGCTCGATGACCCCATCCTCGATTCTGCAGCCGACCTCAACACCGTTGTTCTCAGAAGTCTCGATGCCGTACACCTCGCCGCTGCCCAGACACTTGGAACACGTCTCGGAGCATTGGTCACCTACGACGGGCGGATGGCGGAGGCTGCGCGAGCTTTGGGGTTGCCAGTTATGTCTCCTCGCTAACGAGGTCGGGGAGCTTCGGTACAACCGGCGTTACGTCCGAGTTGCCTTAGACCCGCGCGGTCGCCGGTGCCCCAGTTGGCCGGGGACGACACGAGGTTCGCGTTCATCACCTGAGCGGGGTCCACCACGTGATCGAGGCCCAGCACGTGACCCCATTCGTGTAACAGCACTTTGCCCCAGGTCCGGCCCGCACCGAATCCGTTCGCGAGCTGATCGGCACCGTTCAGGATGATGTCACCGGTCACGTAGACGAGCTGGCCGGGATCGTTCTGGCGGGCTTCGCTGCCCCCGACACCGACGGAGTCATGCTCGAAGATCGCCGAGTCGTGTGGGATCCAGCCGATGAGGATGGGTGCCCAGCGCGGCCCGTAACGGTCGGGCTGGTAGGCAGGACGACGCGGAGTCGCGGGTTCGTCGGTCGTGCCGTCGTACACGAACTCGATCCCGCTTGCCTCGGCCGTCAGTTGTGCCGCCCTCTTAATGTCTGCGAGCGCGCCCGACGGCGCGTGCTCCTCATTGAAGACATAGTGGATAGGGCTGCAGGGGTCGTAACGGATCGGTGTTCCCGAGTCGGGATCGATCCCAAGGAAACGGAACCCTTGCGGATCGATGAGCCCTCGCCGGATTGCCGGCGGTCCCTCGAGCGCCGAGATCAGGTTGGCCACCCCGAACGCTCCGGCGATCGCGATCATCAGCACGAGAGCGACGATGCGGAGCCCGGCGCCGCTGCGGGGCGACTCTGTCTCGTGCGTGTCTTCGAAGCTTGGTTCGGAGGTCTCGAGCCTGGTCAAGCAACGCGCGCACCACGGCGCATCGGCGCGATTCAGCGCGCCGCAGTTGGGGCATTCCCTGGTTTCGTCCACCACCCCCTTCAACGGCGCGCGCAGCCCGAAACTTTCCTTCACGAACGAACGAACTTAGCCCTGGGCGAGAGGGCCCAAGTGTTAGTTTCTGGCCTGTTTCCAGGGATTTCAGCCCTTGTCTAGCGCGACATTAGGAGCGGAAACCTCAAGTGCCTGAGGGCTATTTCGGCCAGTACATCACGATCGGGATATTCGCCGTTGTCGGGGTCGGACTGGTGTTTGGGACCCTGGCTCTCTCCCGCCTGCTCCGCCCCAACGTGCCTCACGCCGAGAAGTACACGACCTACGAGTCCGGCATCGATCCCATCGGGTCGGGCTGGGCCCAAAGCAACGTCCGCTACTACGTCTTCGCCCTGCTTTTTGTGGTCTTCGACGTCGAGGCCGTCTTCCTGTTCCCCTGGGCGATCGTCTTCGAACGACTGGGGACCCAGGCGTTCGTCGAGATGGTCATCTTCATCGGCATCCTGGCTCTCGCTCTCCTCTATGCGATCAAGAAGAGGGTCCTCGAATGGCAGTGATGGAGAAAGTGCCGCTGCCGGGACCGGTCTCGTGGTTGTTGAACTGGTCGCGCAAGTACTCGCTGTGGTGCATGCAGTTCGGACTCGCCTGTTGCGGGATCGAGATGGGGGCCGCGTTCGCGACGAAGTTCGACATCATCCGCTTCGGGGTCATCCCGTTCCCCGCTTCGCCTCGCCAAGCCGACCTGCTGGTCGTCGCCGGCACGGTCACGGACAAGATGGCCGCGCCGCTGAAGCGCGTGTACGACCAGATGCCGGAACCGAAATACGTCATCTCGATGGGGTCGTGCGCGAACTGCGGCGGTCCTTATTGGGATTCGTATTCGGTGACCAAGGGGTGCGACCAGATCATCCCCGTCGACGTCTACGTCCCCGGGTGCCCACCCCGGCCCGAAGCGCTGCTGCAGGGTGTGATCCGCCTGCAGAACCTGATCCAGGGCGAGGACATCCGTAAGAAATGGGCGGGCCACGATGCCTTGATCCCCCACATCCCCGAACCCGGCTTGGCCGGAGGGATCTAGTTGCCGGTCACAGAGCGCGTCACACCTAACGACGCTTTGGAACGCGTGCGCACGGTGCTGGGCGCGCGTGGGCGAGACCTAGCGCTCAACTTCGATCAGGTCGACTTCCACTGCGATCCGGGCGAGCTGCGCGACGTGATGACCTCGCTGCGCGACACCGACGGAGTGCGTTGTGAGTTCTTCACGTTCCTGTCGGCGATCGACCGCACCGAGTTCGGAGGACCGGACAAGACCGAAAAACATGGGGGCCTCGAGCTCCTCGTCCACGTCTACTCGCCGGATCACGTCATCCACGTCAATGTCCACGTGCCGCTCGATCTCGAGAACCCGGTCTGTCCTTCGATCTCGGATATCTACGCGGGCGCGATCTGGCACGAGCGTGAGGCCCACGAGATGTTCGGGATCGACTTCGAAGGTCACCCTCGGCTCGTGAATCTCTATCTGCCGGAAGATTTCGAGGGCAACCCGTTGCGACGCAGCTTCAGGTTGCCCTCGCGGGACGTGAAGGAGTGGCCCGGCGCTAAGGATCCTGAGGAAGCGGCCGCGGGACGATGAGCACCACCGAACACGACGTCGTGCGGGACGCGACCGAGATTGCGAAGGAGGTGTCTTCCGGGTCCCTACAGACCCAGGAGATGGTCCTCAACGTCGGGCCGCAGCACCCGGCCACGCACGGCGTTTTTCGCTTGCTCGCGACGATCGACGGCGAGGTGCTCACGAACGCGGAGCCGATCATCGGCTACATGCACCGTGGTTACGAGAAGCTCGTCGAGGCGCGCGATTACCGCCAGATCACGAACCTCGTGTCGCGCATGGATTGGCTCTCGGGGATCAACAACGAATTGCCGCTCGCGCTGGCGATCGAGAAGCTCATGGGCCTTGAGGTACCGCCGCGCGCGCAGTACCTGCGCGTGATCCTGCTTGAGATGAACCGGATCCTGAACCATCTGATGTTCTTCGCGAGCTTCGGTGCCGAACTCGGCGCGATCACTCCGACGTTCTACGCGTTCCGCGAACGCGAGGACATCCAGTTCCAGATGGAGTCGGTCACCGGCGGCCGGATGCACTTCGGGTTCTTCCGCCCCGGTGGGCTGAAGGAAGACGTGCCGAAGGGCTTTTACGAGGGCACCCTTAAGGCCGTGCGCCAGGTCATCGCTCGTATGTGGCATTACGAGGACCTCTTGGTCGGCAACGAGATCTTCAAGGGGCGCACGATCGGTGTCGGTGTGCTCGACAAAGAAACGGCTTACAGCTACGGCGCGTCGGGTCCGATCGCGCGCGGCTCGGGTATCGATCTCGACGTTCGCAAAGACGAGCCCTATCTCGTCTACGACGAGTTCGACTTTGACGTGCCGACGGGTGCCCACGGAGACTGCTTCGACCGTTTTTGGGTACTCGTGCACGAGGTCGTCGAGTCGGCAAAGATCGTCGAACAGGCCATCGAGGCGGTCCCGTCCGGTCCGATCATCGGCAAGGTGCCGCGCGTGATCCAGGCTCCCGAGGGCGAGATCTACGTGCGCACCGAGAACCCCCTCGGGGAACTCGGCATGTACCTGGTGTCCGACGGTGACAAGCGCCCCTACCGGTTGAAGATCCGCACGCCGAGCTACAACAACGTCTCCGCATTGCCGTCGGTCCTCAGAGGGACGCTTGTGTCGGACATGATCGCGATCCTCGGCTCGTTCTTCTTCGTGCTGGGAGATATCGACCGATGACCGACGTCCTGGCACAGGGCGGACAACTCGATGTCGTCGGCTTCACGATCCACTTCACGACGCTGCAGATATTGCTCATCAAGCTCGTCATCATCCTGACGGTGGTCCCGGTCGGCGCCCTCGTCGGCGGCTACGCCCTGCACAAGGAGCTGGGCCACCTACAGCATCGCCTTGGGCCGATGTACGCCGGCGGATTCCACGGCTGGGCGCAGACCCTCGCGGATGGCATCAAGTTCATCTACAAGGAAGACATCATCCCGGCGCGCGCCGACAAGGCGGTATTCAGCCTTGCTCCCGCGGTCATCTTCGTGCCCGTCGTGTTGCTGTTCCTGGTTATCCCTGTCGACAGCGCATTGATCGTCGAGGACCTCGACGTCGGCATCTTCTATCTGATAGCGATCGGCTCGGTCGGTGTGATCGGTGTCCTGATGGCGGGTTGGTCCAGCTCGAACAAGTACGCGTTGATCGGTGCGGTGCGTTCGGCCGCGCAGCTGATCGCGTACGAACTACCGATCGTGCTCGCCGCGGCCGCGGTCGCGATGCTCGCGGGAACGCTGTCGATCGTCGGCATCGTCGAAGCGCAGAACTGGCCGTTCATCCTGTGGCCGCCGGGGCTGGGTTTGGCATTGTTCCTGCTGTTCATCACGGGCGCGATCGCCGAGATGGCCCTGCCACCTTTCGACATGCCGGTCGCGGAATCCGAGATCATCACCGGCCCGTTCACGGAGTACACCGGGATGCGATTCATCTTCGGGCTCTTCTTCGCCGAGATGGGCCACATCATCGCGTTCAGCGCGATCTCGGCGACGCTGTTCCTCGGCGGCTACAAACCGATCGTTCCTTGGGGCCCCCTAGACGCGATCCCCGGCATCGTGTGGTTCATGTTGAAGCTCGTCTTCATGTTCTTCATGTTCATCTGGATACGTTTCACGTTCCCGCGTCTCCGTGAAGACCAGCTGCAAGGTTTCGCATGGAAGTTCCTCATCCCGGCATCGCTCATGCTGATCCTTGTGACGGGGGCATGGGTGCTCTACGCGCCGGAGGCGTTATGGCCAAGATAGAGGAGCGAGTCGAGAACGGCTATCGCGGCCACGAGCTGAAGAAGGAGCGTGCCTGGACCTTCGGCATCGGCCTGCTCAAGGGCATGGCCGTGACGATCCGCCACCTCTTCAGCCACAACTCCGTGATCGAGTATCCGGACGAGAAGCAAGACCTTTCGCCGCGCACGCGCGGGGTCATCGCGCTGAAAGAAGAGAACTGCACGGTCTGCATGCTGTGCGCCCGAGAGTGTCCCGACTGGTGCATCTACATCGACTCGCACAAAGAGACCTTGCCCCCGAAGCGCGAAGGCGGCCGTCAGCGCAAACGCAACGTGCTCGACCGCTTCGCGATCGATTACGCCCTATGCATGTACTGCGGGATCTGTGTCGAGGTCTGCCCGTACGACGCGCTTTTCTGGAGCCGTGAGTTCGAATACGCGGAGTACGACATCCGCGAACTGACCCACGAGAAGGAGCGGCTATCCGACTGGATGGCAACCGTCCTGCCCCCGCCTGCGCTCGAGGAGGGCGCGTTGCTCGCGGGTATGCCGGAGCCGGAACTGGCCCCCCCGGCGCCTCCCGCGACCCCAACCGTCGAGGCGACCGGCGCGCGTCCCCCGACGACGACCGCGTCGGCGGTAGAAGCCCGCCCCGAGCAGGCCGAGATGGCGCCGAAGGCGGGGACCGCCGCCCCGACCGACGCCCGCGAGGCGGAGTCGTTACCCGCGGAGGAGCAGCAACCCGAGACGGCCCGCATCGGCTCGACCGAAGCACCGACCGAGCAACCCGCAGCCATGGCCCCCGAAACGAAGGAAACGGGTCAGCCTGCGGCCGCCGCAGAGCCCGCGCCTGTCCCGGAGGCACCTGCTGAGGCCGAAGCGCCGGCTCCTAATGTGACCGTTCCTCATGAGGCGCCGCAGCCGGTCGCGTTGGAGCGCACCGAGGATCCCGACTCTGTTTATCGGGAGGTCCTCGACGAACAGATCGCTAAAGGGTCGTCGAAGCAGGTTGCCGAGGCGCGCGCCAAGGTGGCGCGCGTCAAAGCGGAACGGGGAATCCGGCGCGGCCCCACGCCGATCCACACCGAAAAGATGGTCCCCAGCGCCCCCACGAAGGGCCAGCCGGCCGAGCCCGAAGCTTCGGGGGCACCCGACGCCGCCGAGCCGCAGCCGGAGCAGGGCCCCGTCGCCCCCACAGAAGACGAAGGTCGGTAATGGCTTGGCAAGAGGTCTTCTTCTGGATCGTCGGCGCCGCGATGACACTCTCCGCTCTGCGCGTCGTCACTACCGGCAACGTCGTACACGCCGCGCTATACCTCGTCGGTACGTTGTTGGGTGCCGCGATCTTGTTCGTCCTGCTATTCGCGGAGTTCGTGGCGTGGGTCCAGGTACTCGTGTACGTCGGTGCCATCGTCGTTTTGATGCTGTTCGGTCTCATGCTGACGAAGGCGCCGATCGGCAGAGGAAGCTTCGATAACGATCAGAGATGGCTGGCCGCGTTGTGCGCGGCCGCGGTCTTCGGCGTAACCAGCTATGTCATGGTCGACGCTTTCGAGGGCGAGGAGATCAGCTTCGCCGGCAACGCGGGAACGAAGACGGAGGCGGTCGGGGATGTGATCTTCTCGACCTACGTCTTGCCGTTCGAGGTCGTCTCGGTGTTGCTCCTTGCAGCTCTCGTTGGAGCCGTCGTCATCTCGCGAAGAGATGCCGACTGATGCCCATCTCATATTTCCTTGTCCTCTCCGCGCTTATCTTCTCGATCGGTATCTACGGTGTCCTGGCGCGACAGAACGCGATCCTCGTACTGCTGTCGATCGAGCTCATGCTTAACGCCGTCAATATCAACCTCGTCGCGTTCGCGGCGCAGTTCGGTGAGGCCGGGATTAGTGGCCAGGTGTTCGCGTTGTTCGTCATCGCGGTCGCCGCCGCCGAGGTCGGGGTGGGACTTGCGATCGTGATCCTCATCTTCCGCAATCGTCAGACCGTCGACGTCGATGAGATGTCCCTGATGAAATGGTGACCGACGCTCTTCTTTTCCTCGCGCAACACTCGGAGACCGTTCCACCCGAGGTTCCACGGGACGGCTTCCTGACGCAGTTCATGTGGCTGGTGCCGCTTCTGCCGTTCTTGTCGTTCTTCGCGATCCTCTTCTTCGGCAAACGGATGCGCGACCGCGGGCACACGTTCGGGATCGCTGCGATCGGGATCGGTTTCGTCCTCTCACTGGTCGCGTTCGTCGAGCTCGCGACCGGCCGCGCTGCGGTTGAGAAGGCGTGGACGTGGTTCGAGTTCGGGGGAGTCCACCTCGAGTTCGGGATGCATTACGACTTCCTGACCGGCGTGATGTTCTTAGTCGTCACGACCATCTCGCTGCTCGTACAGATCTATTCGACCGGCTATATGCATGAGGACGAGCGCTACACGATCTTTTTCGCCTTCCTGTCGCTCTTCACGGGTTCCATGCTCTTCATGGTCATCGCGAACAGCCTGCTGGAGCTGTTCGTCGGCTGGGAGTTGGTCGGGATCTGCTCGTACTTCCTGATCGGGCACTGGTGGGAGGAGAAAGAGAACTCGTCCGCCGCGATCAAGGCCGTGATCGTGAACCGGGTCGGCGATATCGGTTTCCTCTTCGGAATCTTCGTCTTATTCATCGCGGCCGGAACCTTCAATATCGAACAGCTGAACCACATGGCACACGAGGGCGAGATCGGCGGAACGATCTTGACCGTGGGGGCGCTGCTGTTGTTCGCCGGGGTGGTGAGCAAGTCGGCCCAGTTCCCCCTCTACGTCTGGCTCCCCGACGCCATGGCCGGACCCACACCGGTATCCGCACTGATTCATGCCGCCACGATGGTGGTCGCCGGCATCTATCTCGTTGCTCGTATGTTCCTCGTGTTCGAGGCGGCGGCGGGGGTCTTAGATGTGGTCGCCATCATCGCCGCGATAACGATGATGTTGGCAGCGGGTCTCGCGCTGGTCCAGGACGACATCAAACGGGTGCTCGCTTATTCGACGGTTAGCCAGCTCGCTTATATGACGGCCGCGTTGGGGGTCGGGGCCTACACCGCGGGAGTGTTCCACCTTTTCACGCACGCGTTCTTCAAGGCCTTGCTGTTCCTGGGAGCAGGCTCGGTGATCCATGCCGCCCATTCCAACAACATGAGCGAGATGGGTGGCTTGAAAGAACACATGCCGCACACGTTCAAGACCTTCATCATCGGATCTCTTGGTCTCGCCGGGATCTTCCCCCTGGCCGGGTTCTTCTCCAAAGACGAGATCATCGGGGGCGCGCTTCGTTCGGCCACCGAGCTCGGACGCGTGTCGTCGGCGGTCGTTCTCGTTGCCGCGACCGTCACCGCGTTCCTTACCGCCCTCTATATGACGCGCGCCTGCGTGAAGACGTTCTGGGGCACCTATCGCGGTGAAGGGCATCCTCACGAGAGCCCGGGATCGATGGTCACACCACTCTGGGTGCTGGCCGCCGGCACGGTCACGGTCGGATTCCTCGGTTTCCCCGTTATCGGGCCGTTCAAGTCGTGGATCAACGTCCCGGGTGAGGCGCACCACGGTTTCGAAACGCTCTACAACCTCATCCTGCCCCTCGGCGCGACC